>CAKQSI010000008.1 GCA_934272745.1 uncultured Clostridia bacterium
CGGAGATTTTTTGATGATTTCCGGCAAAGCGGAGCGCTGGCGTACCGATCGTACGTCAAGCGAAGATTTACCGGAAAAGGCGGAAAAGAACGACAGCCTACCTTTCGGGCGGCAAGCCGCCCCTATCGGTTCTGCCAAAGGCGGAGATTTTTTGATGATTTCCGGCAAAGCGGAGCGCTGGCGTACCGATCGTACGTCAAGCGAAGATTTACCGGAAAGGGCAAAAAAGAACGCCTTTGGGGTTATTTTAAGTAACGTTTTAAGATCGGCTCAAAAATCCCTAACTGGTCGCACAAAATGCCTTCGTACCCGCAGTTCACGCCGTCCCAGGTCTTCCAGTCGCCGTTGGTGCCGAAGCCGGAAAGCGAGCGTCGCGTGTTCAATCCCCGGCAGATCTCGGTCAGGATTTCGTCCGCCTGCCCTTTCAGCCCGACATGATACATTGCAAGCAGGAAATACCGCGCCTGCGAATAGGTCACGCCGCCGTTTTCGTACCCGCCGAACGGCAGATAAATATTGTCCCCCGCGCAATCCTCTTCCGGCACCTCTTCCAGATTGCCGGGCAGTCCGTACGCGTAGGCGGAATAGCCGCTTTTTACGAGGGCGTTATACAGTTTTCCGATCATCTCCCTGCCTTGCGCCTCGGGGACCAACCCTTCGGTCACCGCCAGTCCGTTGACTGCCAGAAAGGCGTAATCGTGCAGTTTGCCGTCGATGTCTTTCCAACCGGCGATATAGCCGCGTCCGGTAAGGAAAGTCGGCGCAAAGGTCTGACGGATCTTGTCCGCCCACGCCTTCAGACGGGAAGAAAGCACACCGTCCCCGAAGCGTTCGGCAGCGCCGGCAAGCTGTCTGAGTCCGCGGTATAAAATAGCATTGACCCAGGCGTCTTTGTACCCGTAAGAGATGACGTCGTACCAGTTGGTACTCCATTGATGTCCGCCCGATTTTCCCACACGGATGAGCGACTCCACCAGACCGTCGCCGTCCGCGTCGCGCGCAGCCATTTCGTCCACCCTCCGCACGATTTCTTTGCGGTAACGTTCGTACCAGGGTTTTTTCCCCGCCTGCAACAGGTAGGTCCCCGCACCGGCAATCAACGCCGCCCCGGACATGACGTATTCGTCCTCCAGCAAATGCACCCCGTCCACGTCTTTTCCGGACGCGTACCCGGGATAGCCCTGCAACTGTTTTTCCAGCGTGGAACGCAGAAACGCCACGGAATCCACGCCGTGATCGCCTTTCCCGATCAGGGGCAGAAGGTCGCTCCAAAGATCGCAGCACATCGGCACGCTGACCGAAATGCCGTTGTTGGAAAGCACGTCGGTATCCGCCCGGTAAGTGAGCGAGGTGTACAAAAAGCGCTCCACGCTCTCCCGCACGGCGGCGGGAGTGTCCTCCCGAAGGGCGACGTGACAGTCCATCGTGACCGTAAAAGTGACTTCGCTGTGGTATTTGCCCGCTTTTACCAGATATAAGCCGTCGCACGCGTCCTCTTCCCCGCAGGAAAGCGCCACCGTGGTCACGCCGAGCGGACGATCGGATTCCAGCCGCAGATACGCCGCGTCGCCGTCCGCCTTTACGGTAGCGATGCCGGGGAAATGCAGCGTGCACGGCAACGCGATCTTGCCGGTCTGCCCCGTTTTGATCTGTTTTCCCAGCAATGTTGCGGCAGAAGCTCCGCCCGCAAAAGCAAAGCGGAAAGGCGAACTGTCCAGTAACAATTCGTCGTTTTTTACGATACGGTCAACAGAAACGGTGACCGAGCGTTCTTTCATGGTAAACGTGACGGTGCTTTCGTCATTGCCGTCAAGCGCGATATTATGGTAAGAAAGGAAGTCCTTGCCGACGGTGGTCTGCCCTTCTGCCCCATAGGGACCGAACAGACAATCGCCCTCTCCTTCCGCAGGTTGCAGCAATAATCCCTGCGTATAGTTGTTACGATACATTCCGTAAAGCAGGGAACCGTGGATCAACAGGTCTTTTTCGGTCTTTCCCCTGCCGTACCCGTCGAAAGAAAGCGCGTCCGCGCCGCAACTTTTTTCGCGCAATACGACCTTAAAATAAGGGGACGTATACTCCGAAAACAGACCGTCGGATTCGTGCCGGACGGCAGCAGTTTCGTCCGGATTTTCAACGCCCGGCGCACCGGTTTTTTCTTCATAACGCGCGCCGGAGGCTTTGTCCTGCCGCCCGCCGATTTCTTTGTCGTATTGTACGCCGGATTTTTCGTCAGAGGCGCTATCGTTCCCCTCGTAGCGCACGCCGTACAGGTTGCGCTTCGCCCGCGGAAAATCCGGTCTTCCAAAGCCGAACGCCTCAAACTTCACGCAGGTTTCGGCGCAGGAATAGCAGGTGATTTCACCGTCGATGCCGCTTTCCAAAAGCAAAACGTAGTAGCAGGCGTACCCTGCGGGGAGTTCCTGCCAAAGAGTTTCGCCCGTCTTTGGCTTTTCCATACCCCGAAGGGAAAGCAGCAGGTGCATTTGTCCCTCCCGATAGCCGTAAACGTCCGCCGCCCGCACAAAATCCTCGTACACGCGGGAGCCGCATTTGAAAAACCCTCTGCC
This sequence comes from uncultured Clostridia bacterium, assembly GCA_934272745.1. Lineage (GTDB taxonomy): Bacteria > Bacillota > Clostridia > Christensenellales > Borkfalkiaceae > SIG402. The sequence goes on from CAKQSI010000008.1 coordinate 2,571, forward strand.
CACGCAAAAGCCCAGCCGCGCCCGCTTTGGAAGGGAAGGCAGGCGGAAATATCTTGCGTGGACGATGTGCGCGTTCTCCCCGAAAACGCGTGCGGTTTCCTTATGAACGGTCTGTTTTGTCCATACGCTCCTCGTTTCCGAGCGCACCGATAACTGTTGCATAACATTCTCCTTTTCCGGACGCCTTGGCAAATCTTCCGGTGGTTTTTATATGATTTCTTTTTTATCCTTCCCGCAAAGCGGAAGCGCCGCCCGCCGTCCAACGGATACACGAGTGCCCGGCTGCAAAGAACCGACGAGAATTAACCGCTTTGTCGTAATATCCGTTAAGGCATCATCCGCATTATATCTGCCGCCAAAACCGCTGTCAAGGATTTTATAAATTTTACCCGCAGGACAAAAATAATTTAAGATTGCTTTTCCCGTTTGGCAAAAACAGCGCAAATCAATGCGGAAATATCATAAAAACCACTCCGTTTTTCAGCCGGACGTTGCGCTTTTATCCCGGATGTGCCGCAAGCTTATCCGGGACATAGCAACGCCCGCCCGCGGCGAAATTGCCGCGGGCGGGCGCCCTGAAATTTTTTATCAACTTATTCTTATAGCAACGTATTCGCTTGCGGCGGCGTTCCCGCCGTCTTATAATTTACGATAATTGCCGCCCCGTGCTTATCGATCGGTTTTCTCTTCCCCCTGATCGGAAGCGGGAGAATCGGTATTTTCCGCAGGCGCGGCAGGAGCAGCCGGCGCTTCTTCCACGGGTCCCGCAGGCGCTTCCTCATTCTGCGCGGGGTAAACGGGGGCGTTTTCCGGCGCTTCTCCGGCAGGGGCGGAAGGTTCCCCCGCAAAAGGCGTTTCCTGCGGGTTCTGTCCCGCAAAACCGCCGGCAGGCGCGGGCGTATCGAAGGAAACGCCGCGTTCCGCAACCAGCGCCATATAGAAATTGGCGCGCGCCATCTGGTGATAAGGAATCACGAACAGCGTGCCGACGCCAAGGCAAAGCGCGCCCACGATATACCAGCCCAAGAAACTAAGGTCGAGCAAAAACAACTGCATTTTATACCCGTCCATCATGTCGCGACTGGCGTCCAGACAATCCCGCCAGTTTTTATTGCGGGAATCCTGCTGAATAAACGAACTCATCGCGTACGAATAGGACTTGATAATGCCGGGGATCACCAGAAGCAGCGACCACAGGAAAATAAAAATACTCTGCAATAGTCCAAGTAGCAGCGAATCGGTAAACGCTTCTTTAAATCCGTCGAACAGGTCGTCCAGTTCCACCTTGCCTTCGTTTCTGACGCGTTTGACGAGAACGCGGCAAAGTCCGTACGAAAGCGGCCCCGCGATGACGATCGTCCCGACGTACGTAATCCCTGCAACCCCTTCGATCGCCGCAACGATAAAGCAGGCAAGAAGCATCATCAGCCAGACTTCGCCAAAAATTTTGCGACCGAGTTGACCGCGCGCGTTGTCGCGCAAAATACTGTTTTCTACCATAATTCCTCCTTCCAAAATACAACTTTTCCCGGCAGTTTCCGGCAGAACCGGGACGCGTCGCGAAACCGTGACCGTTTTCCGTCTTTTTTCGCCTGAAATTACCGACCGTTCTTATTGTAAACCCTTTTTCTTTTTTCGTCAAGCGATTCGGGGAAAATACCGCGGGATCGCATATTTTTGGGACAAGATAATCTTCGTTCCGTGACAAGCGGAATCGTCTTCCGGTAGCAATCGCCGCACCGTTTCCGGGCGCAGGATATGCCGATTTTCGGCTACCGTTGCCCCGTTTTCGGTCAAAAAAAGGCTTTTCCGGTTCCGCATTCCGCCCGACATTCTCCCTCATTTCCCTGCGGAAGCGTACAATTTGGCAAGCCCGCCGGTCGAAGTTTCGCGATAGCGGCAGTTCATATCCTTACCCGTTTCGTACATCACCGAAACGATGTCGTCAAACGAAATTTTATGTTTGCTTTCCAAGGACTTGGCAAGCGTAACGGCGTTCATCGCCTTGGTGGCAGCCATGGCGTTGCGTTCGATACAGGGGATCTGCACCAGTCCCAGAACAGGGTCGCAGGTCAGTCCCAGATTGTGTTCCAGCGCGATTTCGGCAGAGCAGTCGATGACGTCCGCGCCGAGGTCGAAAATCTGCGCGAGCGCTGCCGCCGCCATCGAACACGCCACGCCCACTTCCGCCTGACAGCCGCATTCCGCGCCGCTGATTGAAGCGTTGCTTTTGACCACGTTGCCCACGACGCCCGCCGCGGCAAGCCCGTCTAAAATCTCCTTTTCCGGCACGTTGCAGTCCTTATACATATAGTAGAGCACGGCGGGAACGATGCCCGCAGCGCCGCAAGTCGGCGCCGTTACGACCACCCCGTTGGAAGCGTTCTCTTCCGCAACCGCCAGCGCATAGGCGGACAATTTGCGGTTTTCGTGCAGAACTGCCGGCTCAAACTTGGTATTGCCGGTATAAAGCGCTTTGGCTTTGCGCTGCAAGTGCAGCCTGCCCGGCAGAACGCCCTCCTTTTTCAAGCCGCGTTCCACGCTGTCTTTCATCACGTCCCACACGGTTTTCAGGTATACGTACCCCTCTTTTTCGTGCATTTCGACGTAAGCGGGCAAGGTCATATCGTGTTCTTTCAGATAGGCTTTTACCTCCTGAAAATTCTTCTCCGGATAGATCTCTCCGCTTTGGGAAAGGTCCTTTCCGTCCACGATCACGCTGCCGCCGCCCACGCTGACCGCGTCGCAGAGATAGCGGAAATTTTGCGTCGGTTTCCCGCCCGCCGCGGCGGAATTTTCGCCTTCCACGGCAAAAAACTTCATGAAATTGGGGTGCGGTAGGTCGGTTTCCTCCTTTTTTAAAAGAATGAGGGTGTCTTTACCCAGCACCTCTTTCAATACGCGATCGGTGCCGTGCCCCGCCCCGGTCAATGCGAGCGAACCGTACAGTTCCACCGCAAAGCGGCGTTTGCCGAACTTTTCCAAAACGTAAGCCGCGGCGAGTTCCGGTCCTATGGTGTGCGAACTGGACGGTCCTCTGCCGATTTTATAAAGTTCTTTTAAAGACTTCATCTGTTTCCCGAAACCTCCCGAAAGCCTTGCGCTTCCGTCCGTCATTATAGCACTTTTCCGGAAAAAGTACAAGAATTCGGCAAACCTGCCGCGTTTTTGCGAGGAAAATTTTTCGATAGAAAAGGCGGCGCGTTCCACTTTGTCCGTTTTGCAAGGCGGCGCGTTCCATAGAATAGGGAACGCGCCGCCTTAGCCTTATTTTTCTCTCCGTTCAGTCACGTTTTTCTTTTGCCGCTTCCGGCTGCAATACCTACCCGGACTTTTACCCGGACTTTCAACCAAACTTGCAATCAAAGCCCCGGCAGGCGCCTTAAAGCCACCCCCGTTTACGGTTTCGCGCTCTACGGTTTCGCGCTTTTACAGTTTCGCGTCGCAATAGGCGCAGTATGTTTTTCCGTCCTCGGCCTTATAGAAAAGGTGCGGCAGCGTTTGTTCCGCCCCCGTGATGCAGTGCGGGTTTTTACAGCATACGTCCTTATTTTCGGTATACGTATGCCCGTTTTGGGAACATTGTGTCTTTTCTTCGTCCGGTTTTCCCGCTTGTTTTCCGTGCAAATTTTCCGCCTCCGCGCCGCCTGTAAAACCGGAAAGCCCAGCACCCGGGTGTAAGCCTAAAAGTTTTAAAATCAGCGCCATGCGCATCAGTCTTCCGCAGCGGGTCTGCTCGAAATATTTCGCGCGCGGGTCGCGGTCCACTTCCACCGCGATCTCGTTTACGCGCGGCAGGGGGTGCAGAACGATCATGTCTTTCTTTGCGCGCGCCATTTTCTCTTCGTCCAGAACGTAAACGTCTTTGAGTTTTTCGTATTCCGCCTCGCTCGCAAAGCGTTCTTTCTGCACGCGGGTCATATACAAAACGTCCAGTTTTCCCATCGCTTCGTCCAAGGAACGGCATTCTTTGCACGGAATTCCGGTCTTGTCGATATACGCGGTTCTGACGAATTCCGGCAGGCGCAGTTCTTCCGGCGAGATCAGGACGAACTTCACGCCCGCGTAGCGCGCCATGGCGCCGATGAGCGAATGTACCGTTCTGCCGTACTTTAAATCGCCGCAAAGACCGATCGTAAGATTTTCAAACCCGCCCTTGTTTTTGTGAATGGTCAAAAGGTCGGCAAGGGTCTGCGTAGGGTGATAATGCCCGCCGTCCCCCGCGTTGATGACGGGGATAAACGCGTGCCTGCCGGCGACGAATGCCGCGCCCTCTTTGGGGTGGCGCATGGCGATGATGTCGGCATAGCCGGAAACCACGGTCACCGTATCGGCAACCGTTTCGCCCTTGGTGGCGGAACTGGAATTTGCGTTGGAAAACCCCAGCACGCTGCCGCCGAGCGAAAGCATTGCCGACTCGAAACTCAGCCTTGTCCTTGTGGACGGCTCGAAAAACAGCGTCGCCAGAATTTTATGCCGGCACGCGTCCTGATATTTTTCCGGCTGCCGTTCGATATCCTCGGCAACCGCCAGCAGTTCATCGATTTCTTTTATCGAAAGATCGAGAACGTTTAAGATACTTCTTGCCATAAAAACTCCTGAAAACTTTTTCGATCGGGAAACTCTTTCCGTTGCCCGCCTTAATTTTTCGCACCACTCATGCGGGAAATTTTCTCTACGCCTTTTCAGGGAAAATCCCCCGCTCCCGCCCGGTTATCTGCCGATCCAGGATTCGTCGGACGGATTGTCGCGGAAGGCGAGCAGGCGTTTTACGTCCTCGGGCTTAATGTAGTTTTCTTCCGCGGCGACGCGGGCGATCTCGTCAAAGTCGCACAGGCTAACGTTTCTGACGTTCGCCGCAGCAAGACGTTCCAGTCCCTTTTTCATGCCGTAAGTGAAAATGCTGACGATGCCCAGCACTTCGGCGCCCGCTTCTTTCAAAACGTCCACCACTTCCAGTACGCTGCCGCCGGTAGAAATGAGATCTTCCACCACGACCACCTTTTCGCCGGGGGTCAGTTTGCCCTCGATCTGATTTTTTCTGCCGTGATCCTTGGCGCCCGAACGGACGTACCCCATGGGAAGCCCCAAAAGGTGCGCCGCGATCGCCGCGTGCGCAATGCCGGCGGTAGAAGTACCCATCAGCGCTTCGGCTTCCGGATACTCGCGTCTGACCGTTTCCGCAATGGCGGTTTCGACGTCCGTGCGGACGGCGGGATCGGAAAGGGTCAGGCGGTTATCGCAGTACACCGGACTTTTGATGCCGCTTGCCCAAACAAAGGGTTCTTCCGGACGGAAAAACACCGCCTGAATTTTTAACAGATCTTTGGCAATGGTTCGTTTTACGTTTTCCATAATATTCTCCTATTAAATAATGAACGGACTTCGTAATTGCAGAATGCACGTCAGCCCAAAAACTCTTTCACGCAGCGTTCGTACGCTTTTACTGGGTCTTCCGCAGCGGTAATCGGGCGCCCGACCACGATGTAATCCGAACCCAGTTCCCGCGCTTTTTCGGGCGTGGTGACGCGCTTCTGATCGCCCTTATCCCCGTCCGCAAACCGCACGCCGGGCGTTACGGTCAAAAAGTCCGAACCGAGCGCCTCGTGTACCTTTCCCGCTTCGAGCGGGGAGCAGACAACGCCGTCCAGTCCCGCTTTTTTGGCGTTTGCGGCGTAGTGCATCACCGTTTTTTCCATGCTTTCGGGGATTAAAAGATCGTTATGCAGCGCGGCTTCGTCCGTGCTGGTCAGCTGGGTCACCGCAATCAAAAGCGGGCGCGTGCCGTCTTCTCTCGTCAAGCCCTCCACGGCGGCTTTCATCATTTCCGTCGTTCCGGCGGCGTGCAGGTTGCAGATATCCACGTCCAGCGAAGAAAGCACTTTCATCGCCTTTTTTACGGTGTTCGGAATGTCGTGCAGTTTGAGATCGAGAAAAATCTTATGTCCTCTTTTTTTAATCTCCCTCACGATCGACGGTCCCTCGGCATAGAAAAGTTCCATGCCGATCTTGACGAAAGGCTTTCTGCCCTGAAATTCGTCCAGAAATTGCAGCGTTTCTTTTGCGCCGGGAAAGTCCAGCGCCACGATCACGTCTTTAGCCATTGTGCGATGCTCCTATGATATCTTTCAAATTTTCGATGTTGTATTTTTTCATAACGCGCGGCAGGTCTTCCACGATCTTTTTGCAGGCGAACGGATCGATAAGATTTGCCGTGCCCACTTCCACCGCAGTGGCGCCCGCAATCATCATTTCCACCACGTCTTCCGCAGAAGAAACGCCGCCCATGCCGATGACGGGGATTTTTACCGCTTCGTACACCTGATAAACCATGCGAAGCGCCACGGGAAACAAGCCTTTCCCCGCATACCCCGCGATTTTGTTGGCGATAATGGGGCGCCGGGTTTTCAGGTCGATGCGCATGCCCGTCATGGTGTTGATCAGGCTGACGCCGTCCGCGCCGCCCTCTTCCGCCGCCTTTGCGATGGACACGACGTCGGTCACGTTGGGGGAAAGTTTGAGATAGACGGGTTTGTCGGTCACGGCTTTTACCGCTTTCGTCACCCGGTACACGCTTTCTGCGGAAGTGCCGAGCGCCATGCCGCCGGAGCGCACGTTGGGGCAACTGACGTTGACTTCGAGCAAGCCGACCTGTTCTTCTTTCCCGAAGCGCTCGCAAAGTTTTACGTAATCTTCCTCGCACGAGCCGCCCACGTTGGCGATGACTTTTTTGCGGAAAAAAGCCTTCATTTCGGGCAGTTCGCAGGATAAAACGTGCTCCATGCCGGGGTTTTGCAGCCCGATGGAATTGATAATGCCCGTATCGCTTTCCGCAATGCGCGGCGTGGGGTTGCCGAAGCGCGGCTCCACCGTCGTCCCCTTAAAGGAAAAGGAGCCGAGTACGTTGATATCGTAAATTTCCGCAAACTCTTTGCCGTAGCCGAACGTCCCCGAAGCGGGAATGACCGGATTGTCCAGTTCCCAGCCCGAAAGGGTTACTTTTGTGCTTCCCATAATAGTTCTCCCCGGTCAAACACAGGACCTTCCTTACAGACGCGCTTCGCGCCGTTTTTCGTCATGATCGAACACCCCATACACACGCCGAAGCCGCAGCCCATGCGCTCCTCCATACTGAATTCCGCACCCGAAGTCAGCGCGCCGTTCAGCGCTTTCAGCATCGGCAACGGACCGCAGGCGTAGCAGTAAGTGTAACTTAAGTCTTTGATAAGGTCGGTGACGAAGCCTTTCTGCCCCGCGCTGCCGTCGGCGGTCGCAAGCAGAACTTCCGCGCCCGCGTTTGCAAATTCCTCCTCGTAAAAGACCTCTTCTTTTTTGTTGAACCCCAGAATCACGGTGGGTTTTACGCCCCGCTCCGTCAGTTTTTTGCACAGCAGGTACAGCGGCGGAACGCCCGCTCCGCCCCCGACGAGCAGCGGTTTCTCTCCGCTTTTTTCAAGGTCGTACCCGTTGCCGAGTCCGGTTAAAACGTCGACCTTTTCGCCTATCGGAAGGCGGCTCATAATCTCCGTCCCCTTACCCACGACCTTGTACACCAAAGTCAGCCTGTCGCCGTCAAAATCGCACACTGAAATCGGGCGGCGGAGATAGCACCCCGGCACCGTTAAATTGACAAACTGCCCCGCTTTGATGGTTTTGGGAAACTCCCCCGCAAGTGTCAGTTCGTAAACGTTTTCGGCAATCTTCCGGTTTTGTTGAATGATCGGGAAAACCTGTTTCATGTTCTCTCCTTTGTTTTTATATCGCCCCGTTACCCCCCGCGAGGCGCGCGGAAGTGGAATTTCTTGCGCTATATTCGTAGCGCGGGACAGGGGAACCCCTCTCCTTTGTTCGTTTTTTGCTATAACGTACCCCCGTTTTCGGGAACGCGGCACTCTCACGCCAGCCGCTTTCGCCGCCGGCGCCAGAGATTTATTTCGCCCACGCCCGACGGCACGTTTCGCCCGCCGCCGGCGCCGGCGCAAACCTGCCGATTTCTTCTTTCTGTCAGCTGTCGATGGTGGAAACGCACAATGTGGTTTCTTCCAAAACGTCCAGAAGCACGCGTACCGTGTCCAGCGCGGTAAACGTCGTGATGTTATTTTCGGTCGCGATTTTGCGGATCTTGTAGCCGTCGGTATTTTCGCCGTTCTGCGCAACGTCCCCCGTGTTGACGACGTAGGCGATATGCCCCTGCCGGAGGGCGCCGGGGATATCGTCCGACCCGTCGCTGATCTTTTTCAGCACGCGGGTGCGGATACCGTTGGCTTTTAGATATTCGGCGGTGCCGCTGGTGGCTTCGATATTAAAGCCGAGGTTATAGAACCTGCGAATGAGCGGCAGCGCTTCTTCCTTATCCTTATCGCACACGGTGACGAACACCGTGCCGTAATTCTGCAGTTTCATGCCCGAAGCCTGCAATGCTTTATACAGGGCGCGATTCAACTTGTCGTCGTAACCGATCGCCTCGCCCGTAGATTTCATTTCCGGCGAAAGGTAGGCGTCCAAGCCGCGGATCTTGCTGAAGGAGAACACCGGCACTTTGACGTATCTTCTCTTCTTTTCGTCGGGATAGATATCGAAAATACCCTGCTCTTTCAGCGTTTTGCCCAAAATAACCTCGGTTGCGATGTCTGCGATGGAGTACCCCGTCGCCTTGGAAAGGAAGGGCACCGTGCGCGAGGAACGCGGATTGACTTCGATAATATACACTTTGTCGTTTTTATCGACGATGAACTGAATGTTATATACGCCGACAATGCCGATGGCAAGCCCTAATTTTTTAGTATATTGCAAAATGGTGCCTTTTACTTTGTCCGAAATGCTGAACGGCGGGTACACGCTGATGCTGTCGCCGCTGTGTACGCCCGTTTTTTCGACCAGTTCCATAATGCCGGGCACGAACACGTCCTTGCCGTCGCAGACCGCGTCTACCTCCACCTCTTTGCCGACGACGTATTTATCGACGAGAACGGGTTTGTCTTCCCCGATCTCCACGGCGGTTTTGAGGTATTTCCGAAGCGACGCTTCGTCCGGAACGATGCGCATCGCCCGTCCGCCCAGCACGAACGAAGGGCGAACCAGCACGGGATAACCGATCTCTTTTGCCGTTTTTACGCCGTCTTCCACGTTTGTGACCGCTTTGCCCTCCGGCTTGGGGATATCCAGTTTTTCCAGCAGTTTTTCAAACAGATCGCGGTCCTCGGCATTGGCGATGGCTTTGCAGTCGGTGCCGATCAGTTTCACGCCGCGGCGTTCCAGCCCCTCGGCAAGGTTGATCGCCGTCTGCCCGCCGAGAATGGTGATGACGCCGTACGGCTGCTCGAGATCGACCACATTCATCACGTCTTCCACGGTCAGCGGCTCGAAATACAGTTTGTCCGACGTGGTATAGTCGGTAGAAACGGTTTCCGGATTGTTGTTGATGATGACGGCTTTATAGCCGGATTTTTTAATGGTCTGCACGGCGTGCACGGTGGAATAGTCGAATTCCACCCCCTGCCCGATACGAATGGGTCCCGCGCCGAGTACCAGAATGCTCTTTCCGTTTTCTCCCTTTTTCGCTTCGTTTTCCTCTCCGTCGTAAGTGGAGTAATAGTAAGGAATGTACGCGTCGAATTCCGAAGCGCAGGAGTCGATGGCTTTATATTTGGGCAGAACGCCGCATTTTTTGCGGAAATCCGAAACCTCGGCTTCGCCCGTTTTCCAAAGCCTTGCCACCGCCTTATCCGAAAAGCCGTACCGTTTGCAGGTTTTTAAAACTTCTTCGTCAAAGGGATTCGCGGCGGCCTCCTTTTCGATCTCGGTAATGTGGCGGATTTTTACAAGGAAAAAGCGGTCGATCTGCGTGATTTCCGCGATTTTTTCGACGTCCGCGCCCCGGCGGAACAGTTCCGCGATCATAAACAGGCGATCGTCGGTCGCTTCCTTTACGTAGCCCAGAAGTTCGGCTTCGGTCATCTCCTCGGCTTTCTTTTTGAAGAGGTGATAAGCGCCAACTTCCAGCGAACGCACGGCTTTGAGTAAACTTTCTTCAAAGTTTCTGCCCACGCTCATGACTTCGCCGGTGGCTTTCATCTGCGTGGAAAGCCGGTTGCTCGCCCCCGCGAATTTATCGAAGGGGAAACGCGGCATTTTGGTCACGACGTAGTCCAGCGACGGTTCGAAACTTGCCGGCGTGTTGGGCAGAATGATTTCTTCCAGATGCAGTCCCACCGCGATTTTGGCGGAAACCCGCGCAATGGGGAAACCGCTCGCCTTGCTTGCAAGCGCCGACGAGCGCGAAACCCGGGGGTTGACTTCGATCACGTAATATTGGAAGGAGTACGGGTCGAGTGCGAACTGCACGTTGCAGCCCCCTTCGATTTTCAGCGCGCGGATAATTTTGAGCGCGGAATTGCGCAGCATCTGATATTCTTTGTTTGCCAGCGTCTGGCTGGGGCAAACGACCACGGAGTCGCCGGTATGCACGCCCACCGGGTCGAGGTTTTCCATATTACAGACGACGATCGCGGTGTCGTTCGCGTCGCGCATGACTTCGTATTCGATCTCTTTATAGCCCTTGACGCTTTTTTCGATCAGCACTTCGTGCACGGGGGAAAGTTCCAGCGCGTTTTCCATCATGGTGCGGAATTCTTCCTCGTTATCCGCAAATCCGCCGCCCGTACCGCCCAGCGTGAACGCCGGGCGCAGCACCACGGGATAGCCGATTTTTTTCGCGGCGCGGACGCCTTCTTCCACGCTGTGCGCGATTTCGGACGGACAGACCGGTTCCCCGATCTCCTCGCAAAGTTGTTTGAACAGGTCGCGGTCTTCCGCCCGCTCGATACTTTCCGCCTTGGTGCCTAAAAGTTCTACGCGGCATTCCTTCAAAACGCCTTTCTTTTCCAGCTGCATGGCAAGGTTCAACCCCGTCTGTCCGCCCAGCCCCGGAATAATGGCGTCCGGACGCTCGTAGCGAATGATCTTTGCCGTGTATTCCAGCGTCAGCGGCTCCATATACACTTTGTCCGCAACCGAGGTGTCGGTCATGATGGTGGCGGGGTTGGAATTGCAAAGCACCACTTCGTACCCCTCTTCCTTTAAGGCAAGACACGCCTGCGTGCCGGCGTAATCAAATTCCGCCGCCTGTCCGATGACGATCGGACCGCTGCCAAGTACCATGATTTTCTTTAAATCTTTTCTTTTCGGCATAACCTTTGACCTCGGATTATTTTCTCATATTTTTGACGAATTCGCGAAACAGATACCCGCTGTCTTCGGGTCCGGGCGCGCTTTCGGGGTGATACTGAACGGAGAACACCTTGTCTTTTTTGCACTCCAAGCCCTCCACCGTGTGGTCGAGCAGATTGACGTGCGTCACCGTAAGATCGGTCCCCTTAAGGGAGGCTTCGTCCACGGCATAGCTGTGGTTTTGCGAAGTGATTTCTACCTTGCCGGTCTTTAAGTTTTTGACCGGGTGGTTGCCGCCGCGGTGCCCGAATTTAAGTTTATAGGTTTTCGCGCCGTAGGCAAGCGCGATCATCTGGTGTCCTAAACAGATCCCGAAGATGGGATATTTCCCGCGCAGGGCTTTGACCAGTTCCACGACCGTGGTCACGTCTTCCGGGTCGCCGGGACCATTGGAAAGGAATACCCCGTCCGGCTTGAATTTTTCGATCTCCGCCGCCGTCACCGTGCAGGGAAACACGGTCACGTCGCAGCCGCAGCGGTTGAGCGACCGCACGATGTTGAGTTTGATGCCGCAATCGACCGCCGCCACGCGGAATTTGGGGTTGGACACGGGCGAACGCCACGCTTTTTTGGTGGAAACCAGCGGCACGGCGTCTTTTCTCGTTTCCGCGGCAAGAATGCGTTTTACGCCCTCTTCCCGGGAAACGTCCGGCGTGGTTATGATACCCCGCCTGCTGCCGTGGTCGCGGATACTTCTCGTTAATTTTCTGGTATCGACGCCGGAGATTCCGGGAATGCCGTACCGCTCCAGTTTTTCCGAAAGAGTCATGGCGCTGCGGAAGTTGGAGGGTTCGTCGTTGTATTCCGAAACGATCAGGGCGCCCAAAGTGGGCGTTCTCGTTTCATCGTCGTCGTTGTTCACGCCGTAGTTTCCGATCAAGGGATAGGTCATCACCACGCCCTGAAAGGTGTACGACGGGTCGGATACAATCTCCTGATAGCCCACCATGGAGGTGTTGAACACTACCTCGATCACGCGGTCTTCTTTCGCGCCGAAAGCGTAACCTAAGTATTCGCTTCCGTCCTCTAAAATCAGTTTTCTGTCGAATTGTCTTGCCATACCGTTTTTCCTCCGCACACCGTAAGTAGACATTTGCCGTAAACCGTTCTGCCGGCAAAGGGCGTGCTTTTGCCTTTGGATAAAAATTTTTGAGGGTCGATCCTCTGCGTTTGCTTCAGATCGAACACCGTGTAGTCGTTATACGCAAGCGGAATGCCGAAGCGCTTCCGCGGCGCTATCGCAAGCAGTTCCACCAGTTTTTTCAAGGAAATGACGCCTTCCTTGACCAGATAAGTATACAGAACGGGGAACGCCGTCTCGAGCCCCACCACGCCGAACGGGCTTTTTTCCAAGCCCCGCGCTTTTTCTTCTTCGGAGTGGGGCGCGTGGTCGGTCGCAATCATGTCGATCGTCCCGTCCTTTAGCCCCATAAGAAGCGCTTCCCGGTCTTTTTTCGTCCCCAGCGGCGGATTCATTTTGAACCGTCCGTCTTCCTCTAAGTCGTCCTCGGTCAGCACGAGGTAGTGCGGCGCGGTTTCCGCGGTGACGTCCACGCCCCGCTTTTTTGCCGCGCGGATGAGTTCCACGCTTTCTTTGGCGGAAACGTGGCAGACGTGGTATTTCACGCCCGTTTCCTCCGCCAGTTTCAGGTCGCGTTCCACTGCCAGATATTCGCTTTCGGGCGGAATGCCGCGGTGTCCGTGCTCCTTTTGATATTTGCCTTTGCGGATATAGCCGTCAAACAGATGTGCTTCGTCTTCGCAGTGCGCGGCGAACACTTTGCCGAGGCGTTTTGCCTCCAGCATGACGCGGCGCGTCATTTCGTCCGACTGCACGCCCTTCCCGTCGTCCGAAAAGGCACAGACGTAGGGCGCCATGGCGGAGAGATCGGCAAGTTCCTTTCCCTTTTCCCCCACGGTTGCTGCGCCGTACGGATAGACGGCGATTTCCGCGTCCCGCGCGATGATCTCCCGCTCCCGCCGCAGATTTTCCAGACTGTCCGGCACGGGGGAAAGGTTGGGCATGGCGCAGACTGCGGTGTACCCGCCGTGCGCGGCGGCAAGCGTCCCCGTTTTCATGCTTTCTTTGTAAAAAAAACCCGGCTCTCTCAAGTGCACGTGCACGTCGCAGAAACCGGGAAAAATAACAAGATCTTCACTTTCAAAAAACAACGCGGCATCCGCGCGGTTCAAAAACCGCTGCTCTAACGCTTGTACCGCCGTATCCGTTTGTCTGTCTTTGAAAATCGCCATAAAAAAACCTTGCCGAGAAACCGACAAGATCACAACAAAACAAACCCGCTTAATCGAAAGCGGACGGATATTCTTTTCGTCGTGGATTTTGCGGCATCTCTGTACCGTATTAAAATTCTCCGCTTTATTGTACCCTTTCTTTCTCCTTTTGTCAAGCGTTCTTTCCCCCTTTCGGGAAAATAAAATTGTCCCTGCTTTTTATTGTCCGGCGGGGCGATCGGTGATCGCCACTGCTTTTCGCTATCCGGCGGGACGATCGGTGATCGCCACTACTTTTCGTTATCCGGCGGGGCGATCGGTGATCGCCCGCTTTTTGCGTTTTTCTGATAGTGCCGCCTTCCAGCACGACTTAATCTCTTTTTATCACGACGATCTGCCCGGGGAATTTCTGCTCTGCTAAGGAAAAGCATTGCATTATTTTGCGCAGCATATTGCGGTTATACTCGTTTTCTTTCCTCGAAAACCCCGTAAATACGATCTCGCACGGCAAGTCGATATAGCCCGAAAGCATATCCCAAAGCGCGCCCGCATTCTTCCCGAAATATTCCGGAAAACCCATTCTTTGCTGCAAAATATCGTAAAATTCTTCCGCCCGGGTAAATTCGTCGCGTCGAAATTCGTATCGATTCATTTTTCTCCCTTTCCCCGCCGCAATCCAAGTTCTGCCCGGACGGCGCCTTTTATTCCAGCACGCGGAAATCGTCGCGATCGACGCAAAGTTCCGCGTCGTTGTCTATAAACTGAATATCCCAGCGATTGTCGATTGCATACGGAATCAACACGTTGCCGACCATTCCCTTATGCACACCCTCTTTGGCGTACTCCGGCTTTTCCACCAATAGTTCTACCCAGTCGCACTCTTTTACGTCCTGTTCGTGAAGCCTTGGGTGAGAAGTTAAATCTTCCTTTGCAAAAAACTCCTTCATTTCCTCAATCAACGTTTCATCGCATCTGGACGAAAACGACAGGTGTCTGACCTCTGTCGTCGCATAGGCGCGCTCCCCGTGGTAATACGGATTAAAAAACGAAATGAGCGCTTTTTCTCCGTCCAATTTTATAATCATTCCGTGATACCCTTTATGGATACCCCTTTCTGCCAGTTCCGGTACCTCTTCCATCAGTTCGATACTGTCATACTCTCTCATAATTTACTCCTTTCCCCGCCGCAATCCAAGTTCTGCCCGGACGGCGCCTTTTATTCCAGCACGCGGAAATCGTCGCGATCGACGCAAAGTTCCGCCCAGTTGTCCACAAACTGAATATCCCAGCGGTTGTCGATTGCATACGGAATCAACACGCAGCCGATCATTCCTTTATGCACGCCCTCTTTGGCATACTCCGGTTTTTCCACCAACAGTTGTATTTTATCATATTCTTTTACGTCCTGCTCGCGCAGGCGGGTAAACTTTGACGTATCTACAGTTGCATACCATTCCTTCAGTTCTTCAATCAATTCTTCTTCCGCACGAAGAACGAACGCCAGATATTTGATATCCGTTTTCACAAACGCCCGCTCCCCGTGGTAATGCGGATTAAAAAAGCACACCGTAGCGACGTCCCCGTGCAGCTCCACGATCAGACCGAGATACTCCTTGTGGATCCCTTTTTCTGCCAGTTCCGGCACCTCTTCCGTCAGTTCAATGTTGTCAAATTCTCTCATAATTTGCTCCTTGCGGTGTAGTACACACGATTTTTCCTAAAGGATGGATCATCCATCCGGTCCCGAATTTAATTCCCTTTCTGGTTTTGCTGTCCACGGTGATTGCCATGGTAATTCGTTGACCGAAGTTGTTCAGTTTGCCGAATTCGTAATCGCCGTTCAGATACTTTTCCCGCGCCTGTTTTTCAAATTCCGCTTTCAGATATTCGGAATCTTCAAACGAAAACCCTAACGACAAAAACAAGTCCATTTTCCCATTTGATCTGTATTTTTCACCGAAAATATACTCCGTGAACTTTTCAATCGGGCAAACCGCGGTGATCTCCCGCGCCGCTTTGGGTATAGGTTCCAGCCCGCAGTCGCAATTCGGATGCAACAGTCCCGCTCCGTCCGCTTTCTTTTTCGGCAGCTTTCTTCTCAAAAAGTAGCATCCGGAAAGCGCGGTGCAAGGTTTGCAATGCCCTTTCGACTCCAGATCGTTGCGGCGCCCTTCCCTTTCTTTCCCTTCCTTGTCCGGCACCTGAAAATGAAACCATTTCACCCACCGTCCGTCTACAATTTTATCGTCGTAAAAGACGATATCTTCAAATATCCCCATCTTTTCTCTCCGAAATTTTTTGCTTTCGCGAGAATAAGGATATCACAGGATTTTACCGGTTCGGCAGATTTGTGCCGCTTTTCGTCTGTATTTTTCAAAAATTTTTAACAGTCAGGGTTTTGCACCAAAACATCCAAGGTTGCAAAATGCTTGTCCGATTCGCCGCCGCAATCGCAAGCGGTTCCCCTACAACGACAACCGCACCGAAAGAAAAAAATTTGCCGTAGCCTCCCGGGCGACATAAAACCCGAATACAGTATACCACATCAGAGCGGTTTTTTCAACCCCTTGCGGAAGTTTTAATGACAGGCAGGGAAATCCGCCTTCTCTACTTTTTAGTTCCGCCCGCGCGAAGAATGGCAAGACGAGTACTACACGAAATATTACAATGCCTGTTTGAAAGAGTTGCGAAAGTAAAAAATAAGCCCCTGCGGGAAGTTCCGCAAGGGCTTTTCTTTTTCTCTTTCATTAAGTTTTCTTAATGGATATGCTAGAATTCTAGTATACTCTAATTTCTTAGGGTATATAGGCAATGCCTGTAATATCGGAAGTTTTGTCTGAAAGCGCACGCAGTGCATTTTCAAGCAAAACGGACGATATTTCAAACGGGAAGCGCAAAGCAAGGCTTTGCAGGGCGCGACGGCGCCGAATTTTGAACCTGCTTCAAAATTCACTTCCCATAGTTTCTATTTTTGGGTATAAAAAAAGACCGGAAAGGGATTCCCTTTTCAGTCTTCTGGTCGGAGTGACGGGATTTGAACCCACGACCTCTTGGTCCCGAACCAAGCGCGCTACCAGCTGCGCTACACCCCGAAATATCTGTTCCCGCAAGGGAAATTGTACCGTTTGGTGCGGATGACAGGACTTGAACCTGCATGCGTAAGCACCAGATCCTAAGTCTGGCGTGTCTGCCAATTTCACCACATCCGCATACAAAAACTGTCTGTCGCGCCGAAACGCTAAGACAGTATAGCAAATTCCGAAAAAGAAGTCAATAAATTTTGCGCGGTTCTCAAAGAATTTTCGGTTTTTTCGCGAGCGGCGAAAAAAAGACCACGCTTTCCCGTCTGCCATGCCGGCAGAAACCCGATCATCTCCGCCCGCACGCCCCGTTCTCTCCCGAGCAAAGAAATCTTACCTTTCCCGCGAACGAAGAAAACTTACCTTTCCCGCGAGCAAAGAAACTCTTTTCCCCTTCCCATACGAAAACGCCCCTTTCCGCATGCAGGAAAAAACTATTCCTTCCCCGCACGGGAGGGAATCCCGCCTCCGGAAAGAAGCAACTGCCCTTACTTATGTTCTACGATCTTCGCGATGCCGTAATACAGCGGTATGGTCAGGAAAACGATCCAGTTGGGGTGCCACCAGCCCTTCCAGAGCCCCATAAACAGGTAGCACATCAGAATGAGCATGGGATAGTTGAAATAAAAGAAATTCTTTTTCTGAATGGCTTTGACGATGGAATTATACAACGGTACGGAAAACAGCAATACCCAGCCGTATTCCCACCCGTGCGGCGCAGTAAACCCCAGAACGATATAAGCGACCGTACAGATAATGGGGTAAATGGTCGCAACCAGGTTTTTATGTTTGATCGAGCGCATCGTGATATAATAAACCGGAATAGCAAGGAACACCGTCCAGCAGACCTTCCACGAATCATATGCGAACCCCAGTACCAGAAACAGCGCGATACACAAAATAGGGAACGGGAAATACCGGATAAACCGATCGAGCACCGAACTTTCCTCCCCCGTCCGGACAAGATAGTCTTCCACCACGTCCTGATAGGAATCGCTTTCGGCATACTCTTCCACCAACTGTTCATAACTCACGCTGTCGATACGCGGTTCTCTGCCGAGAAGCAGCACGTCCAGCGACAGGTTATAAAGGTCGGCAATGAGAATCAACTTTTCACTGTCCGGCATACCGTCGCCGTTTTCCCATTTACTGAGCGTCTGACGGCTGACGCCGAGTTTCGTCGCCGCTTCTTCCTGCGATAGTTTACTATGTTTTCTGGCAGCGACCAGCCGCTCCGCAATTTTCCGATCCATAAAAGTTCTCCATAGGGATTCCATCCCTCATCACTATCTACCGAAAAGGCGTCTTTTTCGCCCTTATGCGCGCGGCGCTCGGGCGCCGTACGACCGGTACGACAACCCTCACGCCCGTGGCAAATCATCAAAAAATACGCGCTTTTCGGCGCGACCAGCGTTTTTGCGGTGAAGAAATCGCCGCTTGCGGCTAGGTTTAGCAAGGCAAACGACCGAAATCGTACCGCTCGTACGATGATGGGAGTTTAACATAGCAAAAACCGATTTATTCCCGCAAAAATAGTTAGGGATGAAGAATGGAATCCCTAAATTTCCTCTATTGTACCGTATCCGCAGATTTTTTGCAATCTTTTTTAGTGATTTTTGCGGAAAGCATTTTTCGCCCTCTGCGCCTGCCCGAAATTATAAAACCGCCGATCGCCACGGCGGCTTTCTTTATCCTTATCTTTATATAAGAATATAAGAAGCCGCCCGATTTGATTCTTTACGAAAATCGCGCGCCGTATCGCTGCCGCAAAACTCCTTACAATATCACAATCTCATCTTACAAATTCGATTGCTTTTTGGAAGAACCCCGTGCTATACTCCAAATAGAATACCCCCCCCCGCTATTGTTTCGCTTCCGGAAAACTGGCTTTGCCCCACGCGGTAATTCCAGGGGTTTTGCCCGGATTTTAAGCAGACGGCACACAAAACCGGACATTTTTCAGTCGCAGGGAGATTAAAAACAAACCTTTCCGTCCCAAAACACAAAAAACTTTTCCGCTGCCGGGCTTTTGCCCGAAAAAATCAGCGGTGTATTTTCCGTTCATCAAAAACCGTAAGGAGGAACAAAATGAAAAAAACGTTACTTTTTCTGGCTTTTGCATTTGCATGTCTTGCGCTGCTGCCCCTGTCCGCGGCAAAGACCAAAGCAGAAACCGAAACGCAGATTTCTCTCGGCGACAACTTCGTCGAAGAATCCTACGTCGTCGATCTTTCCACCGGAACAATCAAGGCGGAAACCGAAACTTACCAAGGCTGGCAGTTTTCGGACTACGTCGCGCTGGACGAAAAGTTCACCGCCGTCCGCTATTCCTGCCCCTGCTACTATCAGGGCGAACTGAGCCTTGCGGGCATCGTGTTTTTCGACGAAAACAAAACGCTGATTCCCGACGTTTTCGGCAGCCTTTCCGAACAAAGCGCCGGCAAAGACGCCACGGGCACCGTGACCATTCCCGAAAACGCAAAATATTTCCGCGCTTCCAGATGCACCGTCTACGGGGAAGCCGTAGCGATCGTCTACGGGATCTCCGCGGACGCCCCTGTCGAGGACGGCTATGAAACGATTGCCGTTTCCGCCGACGTAGCGATGGTTTCGTACCTTTCGGACGGAACGCAGCACCCGACCGGGTTCGAGGGCTGGTATATGTCCGACTTCGTAGATATTTCCGCCTATTCCGCTTTGAAATACGCCGATCTTGCGGCGTACAATCAGGGCGGCGTAACCCTTGCGGGCGCGGTGATCTTCGACGCCGATAAAAACCCCGTCAAAGTGATTTATACCACGGAAGCCAACAGCGGACCCAACGGATGGTATTCCGCCCTGTCCGGCGAAATTACGCTTGCCGAAAACATGAAATTTATCCGCGTTTCCGGCTATAATTACAGCGGCGCTTCCTTACAGCCCAAACTGTCCGGAAAAGCGGGAACGCCCGTCCCTGCCGATAATTTCACCGTTACTCTGACGGCGGAAGGCGACCACGGCACGATCTCCGGCGCGGAAGAAAGTTCCTACCCCGCGGGTACGGTTCTGACCGTCACAGCGACCCCCGCAAAGAACTACGAGTTCGTTTGCTGGAGCGACGGCGAAACTTCTGCCGAACGCGCGATCACCGTCACGGAAAACGTCGCGCTGACCGCGAAATTCCGCCTGAAGCTGAAAACTTCCATCGACACCTGGGTTTCGGGCGGTTCCCTCTGGGACGGCGACGAACACTGGGGCTGGGCAATGGCGGGCAGACGCATCGAAAGCATCACGATCACCGTCGATAAAGACCCCGCAAAAACCCTGACCGCCGGCTACGGAAACAACCGCGGCGACGTGATAGGCGCTTATCCCGATTACGAGAACAACCCCAACGGCATCGGCATCGAGTTCCGCTTCCGTGCGGATTTTGAATCTTTCCGCCTTTCCTACGGCTATCATTCCCTGACCCCCGTCGTCCATTACGAAGACGGCGACGCCGAAGAAATGGAAACCCGCACCGTGCTGTACGCTTCCGGCGAACACAGAGATTATTCCCCCATTCCCGCGGTGGTGGCAACCGTAAAAGAAAACGCCGCTGCCACTTCCTGCAAAAAAGACGCGGAAGGCAACTATACCGCTTCCGACCGGATCGCGGGCGATAAAATCGTCGTAACCGGCTCGTTCGAAGAGGGTGGCGACGTCTGGCTGATCGGACATTATCTGGTAAGAGAAGGGCTTGCCACCGTATATATCAAGCAGTCCGACGTCACGCTCGAAACCGACCGCCTGATCGTCGCGAACGCAAAATTCACCAACCGTTATGTCGATTCCGTAGCGAAACCCATTGCGGAAAGCACTTCGCCCAGCCACGAAGGATACCTGACCACGGGCGTAACCCTTCCCGAGGGGGAAGAGGTTCGCTTTGCGATCGACGACAAGACTTTCGTCTATCAGAAACTCGCCTATCGCGACGGCGACGACGAACGCGTCATCTATCTCAACGTAGAAGGCAAGGAAAAGAGCGGTCAGCCGCAAGTCACCGTAAAAGAAACCGACTATCGCGTCTGCAAACTGACGATCGTTCTCGAAAACGAAGAACTTGCCAAAGCCATTCTCTTCCCCCAAGGCGTCGCCGCGGGCGAAAACGAAGTTGTCGCAAACACGAGCGTGTTGATTTCCGCCAATCTGCCGCAGGGCATTCTGATTTCGGTCACGCTGGACGGCGGAGAACTCACGAGCGATAAAAACAGTCCTTATATCCGCTTCACGATGCCGAAAAACGACTGCACGCTGACCATTTCTTTTGCAGCGAAAAAGTACGACCTCAAATTTATCGCGGCGGAAGGCGGAAGCATTTCGGGCAAGGCCGAACAATCCGTCGCCTACGACGGCACCGCGGAAACGGTGACCGCCGTCCCGGATGAAGGGTACCGGTTCGTGCGCTGGTCCAACAGAACGGTTACGGAAGACCTGACCGTCGAAAACGTGCGGCAGGACGCGACTTACACCGCTATTTTTGAAAAAATTACTTACCTCGTCACGACCGACGCGGACTCTGACGGCGACGTCGTGATTCTTCTTGCAACGGCAGGCGGCAACGTCAGCACAAGCGTAGCGAAGGTTTCTTACGGCGAAACCCTCACGATCACCGCCGCGGCGGAAAACGGCTACAAGTTCGTCTCTTGGTCGGACGGAAATACCGAGCTTTCCCGCACGCTGACCGTGACTTCGCCTTTAACACTTACCGCGACCTTTGCAAAGGAAGCAACGCCGTCGGTATCGCCTGAACCCACGCCGTCGGTTGAACCCAGCGTGAAACCTTCGGTTGAACCCAGCGAAACTCCCTCGGCAACTCCCAGCGAGAAGCCGTCCGAAACGCCGAGCGAAACGCCTTCGGTTGCACCTTCCGAAAACCCCTCGGCTGCACCCGGTAATAAGCCGTCCGAAACCCCGTCGGCTGCTCCGTCCGAAGCGGGCGAAAACGAAGGCGACTCCTGCGGCAATTCCTGCGGAACCATCGCCCCCACGGGCGGTAACAACGGCAACTCTTGCGGTTTCGTCGTTCTTGCGCTGTTTACTCTCGCCGCGGCAATGTTTATATTCCGCAAGAAACGCCGCGTATAAAGCGCCGGATTTCCGGATCCGTTTTAATTTGCTCATCCGGGCATAAGCCTACAGTTTTTTTCATCTGATTTAAGTATGTTCGTCGGTTTCTCCGGCGAACTTACTTTTTATCCGCAGACAAACCTTTACAGGCAGTCTGCAAAGGAAATTCTCCGCGCAGACAAACCCTTAAACCCGTCCGGCGACACCCGGATTTTTCGTAAATTAAAGTTCTTCCGGCGGGGCGGCATTTCCCCAAAACGACGGAATTTTCGCCCTGATTTCCACCACCGCAGCCGTCACGGGGTGCAAAAATCGCAATTGATAGCAGCATAAATGCTGACCGCCGTTATAGCTCCCCTCGCCGCTTCCGTACAAGGTATCGCCGGCAAGCGGATGCCCCAAAACCTTTGCCGCAAGGCGGATCTGGTGCGTTCTGCCCGTCTTGGGACAGACCGCAAGCAAGGTGTTTCCGCCCGCATAAGAAAGCGGACGAAACTTCGTCACGGCGCGCTGCCCGCCCTTTTTTACCATCCGGGTGACGTCCTCGCCCCGCCCCTGTGTAATATCGACGGTCACGGGCTTCGGCACAATCCCTTCCGCTTCCGCAAGGTAAATTTTTTCGGGCGGAGCCGCCGCAAGCAGACTGTGCGCCACCCCGCTTTTTGCAACCAGCACTAGTCCCGTCGTGTCCTTGTCCAGCCGCGTCACGACGTGATAATTATACTCGTCCGCCCGCGCGTACAGCGCGCCCAGCAGATTTTTTTGTTCAAAGCCGAAGGTCATGACGGTAGCAACGCCCTGCGGCTTATCGACGACCAGCAGATCTTCATCCTCGTACACCACCGAAAGCGGCAGATCGCACGGTGAAACGCGGGCGCTTTTTTCTTCCGAAAACCGCGCGGTGATCTCGTCCCCGGCGCGGACTTTGGTTCTGCCCGTGGCGGGAAGGGAATTGACGGCGATCCGTCCCGGTTCTTTTTTTAAAAAGGTGCAGAACCGTGCGGAAAAACGGCGGCGCAGCACGTCGCGGAGCGTCCCCGAAAAGGGAGCCGAAAACGTAATGATGCGTTCCATGCTGTACCTCCTTTGCACTTTGGGAATTGCACGGCAGGGCTTTTGAATCGCCCGCCGCGGCATGATTTTTTTAGAAATGGCGAATGAAAATTCCGCGCCGATAACAGCGCTTCGCCATAATTATAGCACTTCGCCGTAAAAAACACAAGCGAGAGGCGCTCTGTGCCGCGGAGCGGGAGAGCAAAAAAATTTAGTACAGCAATGCCAGAGGCGGCAACGCCGCAGGCAGGAAAGTTATGTGGAACTTGAATAAAGTGACTTTGCTTAAACCCGCGAGGGCGGCTCCAAAATGGGAGCCGCCCTCGCGGTAAATATAAGCCTATAGAAACGGGGCGCGGAAGAAACTTCCGCGCCTCGCTGTTTAGCAAATAGACTTCAACCAAATACTATTTATTTGATTTTTAAAGTATATGCACCTTTCAGTTCGTTTCCTACATAAGAGTAAACAGTTGCGGAGTTTACGTTTACAGCGCTGCTGACAAATTCTTCTCCCTTTTTCGTTCCGAACACATACTTAGAAACATAGGTTTTACCGTTTTCCGTAAACTCTGTTGTCTCAAATTCAAATACATAATAGTATTCCGGCTCTTCGGTCGTACCGACATTTACAAGTCTTACGGTATCGTTCGTATTTTCAATGTCGTACTTCTTTCCGTTCTGATACTTCGTATCTGCATCAGCAATTTCAAGTGCGTCATACTGTTCCTTCGTAACAAATTTTCCGTTATAGAATTCAACAGTTGCCACTCCGTTTTCAAATGTCGGAGAAAGTTTTATCGAGAAAGAATAAGAAGATTGCTCAGATTCCGTAATAACGTAGTTGCCGGTTCCTTTTTCTCCCTTAAATTTCTGCAGTTTTCCACCGGTAATTTTCAAAACGTAACTTGTATTGTCAAAACTGCTTTGCTTCAGAGTCATTACGCCTTCATTGATTGCCAATTCCAGATTTGCATCTTCCAATTTAGAAAGTCCGGAGAAGTTGCAATCGGTATATGTCATTCTTTCGGAATTTACGTCCGCGTTCGCCGCAAAAATTGCCGCTCTCGTAGCGCCGGAAATGGAACCGTAAATATTAAACCGAGAAACCTCCACTGCATATTTTTCAGACTTAGATTGATTTCCCAAAACCGGAGAAACTTTCTCGCCGATATACATTCCTTTATAGGAACAATCTTCAATCTTTACAAGACAATCTCTGGACGCAAACCCTCCGATAAACACCGCGTTATAACCGGTTGCCGAAATATCTAACGTTGCGTCACAGTTTTTAAAAATCAACGTCGTATTATCTTGACTCGTGCCTACATAGTTTACGTAAGAACGATAAATCCCACCGTTGTTTCCCAAATAAATCTTTGTCGTAGGATCTTCGGTCGTCACGTCGACGTTGTTATAAACTACCGTGCTGTTTTCGCATCCTCCATACGTTAAGTATACGCGTTCATTTTTGAACGATACGATAATATTCTCAAAACTACTGTTTCCTACAACCTTTGAGAAAACCGCAAGAGACTCATCGTCACCGTTATCGACCCCGTGCATCGAGTCGTTTGTGATAATTTTATGATTTGCGCCTTCCAGTTTACCGCAGAAGTATTCGGAAACGTTATTTCTCGCCGTCAACCTACTCAAATCAATATCTTTGATAAGTTTAAAGTACTTGGCGTTCCCTTCTTTCATCAGGTCGCTCAAATCTCCGATATGAGCAAACTGCTCCGCGGTTGCAATCAGATACGGGCTTGCTTCGGTGCCTACGCCGCCGGCAAACAACGACGTTTTGGTCGTGTCGATTGCCGTTTGCGAAGGCGTAATGCCGGTAATTTTGCCGTTATCGATGGTCACGTCCTTTCCGGGGGCGACTTCGGCAACCGTTGCGCCGCTCTTCACCGTCACGGTGACGGAGCCGTCGTTGACGACGACCGTGCCGATTTCCGATCCGCTTGCCGCAGTCACTTCCGCAGCAGCGGCGCCGGCAGCAGCACTCGCGATGATCGAACCGACTTTCGCGCCGTTTTCCACCTGAACGTGACCGGATTTTACTTCGATCGTGCCCAGAACTTCGCCGTATTCGTGATAGGAAGCGCTTGCAATCCGTTCGATCACGACCTTATCCGCCGTGCCGAAACGGCGGACGGTATCCTGCGGCGCGTTTACGGTAAGCGTTCCGCCGTTGGTGCGAATGATGACGTCCTGCACCTTTGCGCCGGCGGCATTATTCTGATAAGTCACTGCGGAAAGCGCGTGTACGCCCACGTCCAGACCGGCGGTCACGGTCATCGTTTCGGGCAGGTTTTTATAATCTTTGTCAAGATACAGGCTGTAGCCTTTCGCTTTGTCGGATTCCGCATTTTTGGTAATCTTCCAGTATAAATACGCCTTGTTTGTAAAGTCGGGTTCGTCGGTCACGCTTTCGTCGCGGAACACGACCTCGCCCTTTTTGTTGACCAGCAAAAAGCGGTTGCTTTTCTGATCCCACAAAATGTCGCCCGTAGAAGCCGGCGTCAGTTTTTCCACCTTATAGCCGCCTTCTTCCGCCTGATCCAGCGCTTCCTGCATGGTATCGGCGCGGTTGCCTTTCACCTCTTCCGCATTCAGAATGGTGTTCAGGTTTTTCACCATAATGGTATCGTTGCTTTCGTGCGCGTTGTTGATGACGTTGGAGAACGTCGGGATCAGCACCGCCGCAAGAATCGCGATCAGCGCGATGACGATAACCAGTTCCACAATGGTGAAGCCTTTTCTGTTTTTCTTCATTTTTTCCATAAAGAACCTCCTGTATTTCTCAAAGTACGATTGTGTTTTTGCGGGTTGAACGAAACGCTGCCACGCGCAAAAGTCTGCCCTGCGGTATAGAACCGATGGAGTTTCCGCAAAAAACCGATGGCGTTTCCGCCGGGACGAGGCAGTCCGTTTTCGCTCTGTTTCGTCCGGGTTGCCGGCGGCACCGGTTTCGCCCGGGTTTTGTCCGGGTTTTCGCCTCCGCAAAAAGCACACCTGTACTTTAGATGATTTTAGTTTACCCCCCCCCCTGCATTTTGTCAAGCGTTTCACGCTTGCAAAATGCAGATTGTTGTCATAACTTTTTATGACAAATTGTCGAAAACGCGCTTTTACGGGTATAAATGCTTTCGTTATCACCCGGAGAAAAACAGTACGAAACAGCCCCTTTCGGCGGACAAAAATGCCGCAATTATGAAGGCGCCCGCCGCGGAATATCCGCGGCGGGCGCCCGTATCTGTATAATGTATATCTGTATAATATCTTATAATATTCGACTGACAGAAAATTAAACTCGTCTCCCGAACCGGGCACAACAAAACGTTTTGCCATTACGGTACACAAAAAGTCACTCCGCTTTCGTGACTTCGTCCACCTCGGCTTCGGGGTCCATGGTCAGCGTGCCGGAATATTCCAGCGACTTGATGCGGCAGTACTTGCCGATGATGGCGTTCCGGCAGGATACCTTTTCCGCACGCACGCCCTCCGCAGAAAAATCGGTACATTCCACCACGCCGATTTTCGCAACGCTGACCCCGCGGAAGGGATACCAGTTAATCTTGCTGATGGCAATTTTTACGGTGTCCGCGTGCAAAGTCGCAATATTCGTGTTGGGCGAACAAAGTTCCAGCGTGCCGACGTTCATTTCTCCGGAAACGTGGACGTTTCCGCTGGCGGTGACGGTTTCCGCTTCCACGTCCGTGGCGGTGAACCCGCCCGAAATTTTGACATCCCGCGCGCGGAGTTTGCCCGTAATTTTGCAACTGCCCGAAAATTCCGCGTTTGTTGCGTCCAGATCTTTCGCAAACGTCGCCGTGCCGCCGGTCTTGATTTTTCCCGCCGAAACGTGATCCTTTGCCGTAAACACGCCCGCGCTTTTTATCTCGTCCGCAGTGATCTCTCCTTTCGCCGTGCAGACGCCGGAAGCCGAAATTTTGCCATACGTCCCTTGATTTACGGTACCGACGCCCACCGTTTGGATATCGTTTTTATTCTCCGAAACCTGTTCCTTATTCTCCATAATCAGATCCCTCCTTAAGACTTTTTCGTGTTTTTGCAAGAATTTGCGCCTGCTCTTCCGCAAGCGAAATGCGCTCCAGAACCGCGATGTCCGAAGAGAAAACCGCCTCCCCCTTTACCACGGCGACAAAGCGTTTTGCGCCGCATTCCAAAACGTAAACGGCGTCCGCCCCCTCCGGAACCTCCGGGAAATGGGTCAGAAGATCGAGATTGACGCCGTACACCCGCCGCACTTTGGAAAACGCGCCGACGAGCGCCGCCTGTTCCGGCGAAACCGTGCCGCCCGCAGCCAGCGCGTTGACGATTTCGGTATTACACTCCGGGATTGCAAACAGCGCCTTGGTTTCGATCTCCTCGCCGCCGGTTTTTACGGCGAACGCGCGGCGCATTTCTTCGATGGAAAAATCGTCTTTTAACTCTAAAATTTTACGCACGCGGGGCAAAATTTCGTCCTCGTCGAAAAAGGTTTCCTGCCCGGTCGGCGCGCTGGTTTTTTTGAACCATTCTTCCGGAATCAATCCTTCGCGCTTCCATCGGTACAATTGCCCGTAAGAAATGCCCGTTTGCTTGAGTAATTCTTTTTTGGAAATCATCCTTTGCTCCTTTGTCGGATCGCTGTTTTTGTTTTTTTCGTTTGCCTTGCCGGCGCTGTTTGCCGCCGAACAAAATACCGTTTTACCGGCACCGGGACTCACCCGATACCGCGCTTTCCCTGCCGGCACACGGACTTGCCCCAACACCATATCCCCGCCGGCGCCGGGTTTAGCGTTTCGACTAACGCCGTCATTTTCGGCGCTTTGTTTTTGTTGCCGGGAAAGACAATTGCCTTTCCCCGCACCCGGATTTGCGTTTTTAACTGACGGCGCCACCCGTGCAATCCGGCTTTTCGGCTTGCGCTTTCAAGAACAAAACGATAAAACAATGTTTCATTGCGAATGTATAATAACAGAACATTGTTTTATTGTCAAGTGTTTTGCGAAATATTGTTTCATAAATTTTTTTCTTCCGTCCGTAAAGCCGGCAAGAAAACCACATAAATATGCCCGATAAACCGCAATCACCGCACAGAACCGTGCCACAAAACGCACGCGTTTTATCAAAAACCCGGCAGAATCCCCACATCTTTGCGTTGAGCAAATTATTTGCTTCCCGCAATTTAACCGTGGCAGTGCGCGGATTCCGGTCGCGGGCAATCCATGACCGCCCTACGAATGCAACGAATTCCGGTCGCGGGCAAACGATAATCCGCCTCTACGAATGTGAGCGTTATAATTAAGAAAACCGCAACGCAAAAAGTCCCTCGCCGCGGAATTTTCGCGGCAGGGACTTTTTATAACGTCAACTCCAATTTCTAATAGTTTTTAACTTCTGCCATTTATAAAAATTTCAACTCCGGATATTTCCGTTCGGAAATCACCGCAGACCGTATAGCGCAAAAGCGCGAATTACCTGTTTCCTTGTCCGGAAGATCGCCTTTCCCGCTCCGGCTTTTCTGCCATTTTTGCGCGGTTTTCTGCCACTCTCACGCGGTTTTTTTGACATTCCCCGCGCGGTTTTCTGCCGTACTTGTCCTGTTTTCTACTTTTCCGGCTCGATTTTCTGCTTTTCCCGTTCTGACTTCTGCTTTTCCCGCGCGGCTTTGGAATAAACGCAGCCGCAGTAATCCTGCCGGTACAAACCGTACTTTCGGGCAAGTTCTACCGATCGCAAATATCCGCCCTTCTTCTTGAAATCGGACGGGAAAAATTGCACGCCGGCAATAGCGCCCTCTTCCTTGCCGATCTCGTTCAAAAGCGCGGCGTTTTTGTAGGGACTGACCGAAAGCGTGGTGCAGAAATAATCAAATCCGCCTTGTTTTGCGGCTTCGGCGGTCTTTTGCAGACGCAGGCGGAAGCACACCGTGCAGCGCGCGCCGCGTTCCGGCTCGTTTTCCAGTCCTTGCACCGCAAAATCGTACCGTTCGCCGTCATAATCGCAGTCCAGAACGGGAATCCCGAGCGCCGCCGCCAGCCGCAACTGCTCGCGTTTGCGCTTTTCGTACTCTTCTTCCGGCGCAACGTTGGGGTTGTAATAATATAATGTGAGGTCGAACGCCTCTTTCAAGTTTTCGATGACGGCGGAAGAACAGGGCGCACAACAGGAATGCAGCAACAGTCTGGGACGAACGCCCTCTGCTTTCAATCGCTTTTTCAACTCCTCCCCCGCGCGGAAGTCTGCCGCAAGCCGGGCAGACTGTTCCCGCCGCATGGCGACAGTTTTTTCTTTATCAGCCTGCTCCCGCCGCGCCGCAGCGCTTTTTTCCATAGCGAAAAGCGTACCGTTTATCTCCTTGTCGGTCTGTTCCCGCCGCATGGCGACAGTTTTCTCCGCAACGGACTGTGCAGCGGCAAAACTTTCCTCGTCCGCCGCGCCATTTCGTAGCGGCGGATCGTTCGATTTTTGCATACCGTTCTGCATTTTCCGGCACCTCCCGAGGTTATTTACGCCTTTGCCGGCGGCAAATTCCATCGCCGGTTTTTCTTATAATAACGCCCCGCAAGGCGCGGAAAATCTTTCCATATCTCGCGGAAAAATTCCCGATTTCACACCTGCGGGGCAATCGATTTCAAAGTTATCTTGCACTCTTTCCCAAAGCGTTGTCGGCAAGCTCTTCGATCTTCACGTCACCGGAAGTCGTTTCAAAACGGAACAGCACGGGCGCGCCCGAGGTTTCGCCCAGAGCGTTATCGATCGAACCGCTGACCGAAGAGAAACGCACCGCAAATTCAGAACCCTGCGGCAGGTGCAGTTCCAGATCGCCCGAAACGCTTTCCATTCTGCCGGAAGAGGGCAAAATGCCGGTTTTCAGCGTGACGTCGCCGCTCGTGGTATTGGCGTCAAAGCGCACGACTTCTTCCAGACGGAATTCCAGATCGCCGGAAACGGTCTTTGCGGTCAGGGCGCTGCATCTCGAAGCGAGATAGACGTCCGCGTCGCCGGAAACGGTTTCCAGTTCCAGTTCGGTAAAGTTTGCCGAACGCAGTTCCAAATCGCCCGAAACGGTTTTTACTTCCGCAGCGGCGGCGGTAATCCCTTCCACCGTGACGTCGGCGGAAACGGTGTTCACCGAAAGGAAGCTCAGATTCGCGTTTTCGGGAACCAGCAACTTCAGCGTTTTGCCGTTGCCCTTAAAGTCGAACTTGCCGGAAGAAGCGTAACGAACGGTCAGTTTGTTGCCTTCCACCAGATAGCGGAGCGCAAAGTCGCCGGAAATCTCCTTATCGGCGGTTTCCGAAAAAGAAACGTACGCGCCGTTATAATAACTAATCTCCACTTCGCCCGAAACCCAGTCGACGTCGATCTCTTCCACCGTTTGGCTGAGCGTTGCGCCGCCCGCCGCGTACGCCGAAGAATTATCGTAAACGTAATTGGTCTTGCAACCGGCAAGCGCCAGACACAAGGTCAACAGCAAAACAAATGCGCCGAATTTTTTCATCTTAATACTCCTTGTTTAAGATATCAGTTCGCCGCGCGACGTTTTCGTATACGCGGCTTGAGTATTATAGTCGGTTTTGCATTTTTTGTCAACGTTCTGCCGCAAGTTCGCGCCAAAAGCACGAAAAAACCGGCGATTTTTGCCGGTTTTTAAGAGTTTTTTAATGAAAAACGCACGTTTTGACAGATTCACGGAATTTCACCGACTTAAGCGGCTTGCGGAATTTTGTCCGCTTACGGAATTTTGTCCGTTTACGGAATTTCACCGACTTAAGCGGCTTGTGGAATTTCGTCCGTTTACTCCGCTTACGGAATTTTGTCCGCTTACGGAATTTTGTCCGTTTGCGGAATTTTGTCCGCCGCCCCGCATTATCGCAAAAAGCGTTTCGGTTCCCATTGCGCAAAGTCGCTTTTCTCTTCCTTTGGCGCGGGAGGGGTTTCCTCTCTCGGCGCGGGAGGACTTTCCTTTCTCGGCGCTGGAGGGTTGCGCCGCACGGGCGCTATCAAGGCGCGACCGATCGGCTTTCCCCGTTTATTCCGCGTCCGCAAACAACGGCGTGGAGAAGTAGCGATCGCCCCCGTCGGGGAACAGCACAACCACGTTTTTGCCTGCCATTTCCGGTTTTTGGGCGAGTTTCACCGCGGCAGCAAGCGCCGCGCCGGAAGAAATGCCCACCAGAAAACCCTCCTTTTTGCCCACTTCTTTGGCAAAGGCAAAGGCGTCTTCGTCTTTCACGTCCGCGATTTCGTCGTATACGTTCGTATCCAGAATCTTCGGGACGAAGCCCGCGCCGATGCCCTGAATCTTATGCGCGCCCGCCGTCCCCGTAGAAAGCACGGGAGAATTTGCGGGTTCCACCGCCACGACTAAAACGTCTTTCAGGCGGGATTTTAAAAAGGTTCCTACCCCGGTCAGCGTGCCGCCCGTGCCGACGCCCGCGACGAACGCGTCCACTTTTCCGTCTAACGCGTCATAAATTTCGGGACCCGTCCCCTCAAAATGCGCACGCACGTTGGCGGGGTTGTCGAACTGCGCGGGGATAAAACTGTCCGGGATTTCGGCGTGCAGTTCGTTCGCCTTTTCGATGGCGCCTTTCATACCTTTTTTGCCCTCGGTAAGCACCAGTTCCGCGCCGTAAGCCGCCATCATGCGGCGGCGTTCGAGCGACATGGTTTCGGGCATAACGATAATGGTGCGATAGCCGCGCTGCACCGCAATGGAGCAAAGTCCGATGCCGGTATTGCCGCTGGTCGGCTCGATGATCGTAGCGCCGGGGACGAGTTTGCCTTCCTTTTCCGCCGCGTCCAGCATGAATTTCGCCGCGCGGTCTTTCACCGAACCCGTGGGATTGAAATATTCCGCCTTTGCAAACAGGGCGGCTTTCAGTCCGTGCGCCTGTTCGATCGCGCGCAGGCGAACGAGCGGCGTATTGCCGATCGACTGCTCAATGGAATCCAGATACTTTGCCATAACTTACTCCTTTCCCTGCAAGGGTTTGTCTGCGCGGCGTTTTTTGTTTAGAACCGCGCCTGCGGCTTAAAAGCCCGAACGCCCGCCACCGAACCGCCTTTACAAGGAATTTTATTTTTTGAAATTACGTCGAATTATATGCCGTTTTCCTGGAAAAGTCAATGTTTTTTTGCGGAAAACCGCACTGTTGTTTCCGGCTAACCACCGCCCTTTCCTGCAGGATTTTTTTGATGTGCCGTTTTGAATAACCGACAAAGGAACGCCCCTGAACGCAAAAACCGGCTGCGGTTAGCCGCACCGCAACATCCCCTGAACGCAACAACCCGGCTGCGCTGCGTTAAGTCGCAAAGCAAACGCCCCTGAACGCAAAAACCGGCTGCGCTTAGCTGCAGCCGGTCATCATTCATCTGAAACGTTGCTTCGTACAGAGGAGCCGCAATCTCACTCGCCCAGCGATTCCACGTGATAGTGCGCCAGAAGTTCGATGCCCGTTTCTTTGAGTTTTTCTTCCGCCTTTTTGACGGCGGTATCGGTCGCAAGATAGGAAACGATCAGAATTTCCGCTCCGCTTTCCGCAGGATGCTGCATAATCTTTTCCACGCTGACGCCGTTTTTGGAAAGCGCCGTCGCGACTTTTGCAAGCGATCCCGCTTCGTCCGGCGCGAGGAACCGGAGATAATGCCCCGCAGTCGCTTCTTTGGAAAGTTTATCCGCCTTTTTCTCGGAAAGGAAACAAAGATAGTTGCGTTCCGGATGCTTCGCCGCGTAAACGACGTCCGAAACGATGGCGCTGCCGGTGGCTTCCGCGCCCGCGCCTCTGCCGGTCAGCATGACTTCGCCCACCGAATCGCCCACAATCGTGACGGCGTTAAAGCACCCCTTGACGTTTGCAATGGGGTGATCTGCGGGGACGAAAGCGGGCGCAACGCGCAGTTCCAGTCCCTCTCCGGTGCGGTTTCCCACCGCAAGCAGTTTGACGGCGTAGCCCAGTTCTTTCGCGTAAGCGACGTCCTTTTTCTCGATGGAAGTAATGCCTTCGCGCGCGATTTCGGCAGGATTGATGCGTTTATGGAACGCCAGCCCCGCCAGAATAGAAAGTTTGTACGCCGCGTCAAAACCCTCCACGTCGGCTTTGGGGTTGGCTTCGGCATAGCCTGCTTTCTGCGCTTCGGAAAGCGCAGAAGCGAAATCTTCCCCCTCTTCCATGCGCGTTAAAATATAGTTGGTGGTGCCGTTGATGACGCCCGCGATTTTTTGAATGCGGTTTGCCTGCATGCTTTCGGTCAGCACGCGGATAACCGGCACGCCGCCCATCGCCGTGGCTTCGAAAAACAGATTCGCGCCGCTTGCCTTTGCCTGATCTTCCAGTTCGAACCAGTGTTTGGAAAAGAGTTCCTTATTGGAAGTCACGCAGGTCTTGCCGTTTTTCAAGGCGGTCATCAAAAAGGTCAGTGCGGGTTCTTCCCCGCCGATGCACTCCACGACGATATCCACCGCGGGATTACTCACGACTTCGGAAATATTCTCGCAAAGAATTTCTTCGGGAACGCCCACTTCTTTTGCGTGGGCTTTGCGCGGCTCCAGTACTGCTTCCACCGACAAATCGAGATTTTCGGTATCCGCAAAATACTCCTTTTTGTCGGTCAGGATACGATACGTA
Source organism: uncultured Clostridia bacterium (assembly GCA_934272745.1). Taxonomy (GTDB): domain Bacteria; phylum Bacillota; class Clostridia; order Christensenellales; family Borkfalkiaceae; genus SIG402. The sequence continues at coordinate 35,896 of CAKQSI010000008.1, forward strand.
CCCGTCCCCACGACGCCGAGTCCTAAAATTGCTACCCCGATTTTTTTCATATCCGTATATCCTCCACTAAAAAAGTGTCTTTTCCTTTTTGTTTTCCGCTAAGTCCGGGCGAACTGTTTCCGCCGCCGGAAGAATTATTTCCGCACAGGGCGGAACCTTTTTATCGCCTCTCCGGCGGAATTATTTCCGTAACCGGGCGGCACTTTAAATCGCCGCGCAGGGCGGAAAGTTTCTTTCTCCGCACAGCAAAACCCGAGTACGGAAAGACTATCCGCTTTTAAGCCACACGCTTTACGAATTTTCAAAAGCCGGAACGATAAAGATTCCCCGTCTTTTTTTAAGCCGGACGCTTTTCAAAAGCCGGAAGCGCCGACGTTACTGATTGATCTCGTACAGATAACGCAGACCGTCCAACGTCAGCGTGCGGTCGAATACGTCGATACAGCCCGCTTCCCGCGCGACGATCTCGCCCAAGCCGCCGGTTGCAACCACCTTGGGAGGCTTCTGCCCCAGGGCGGCGAGTTCTTCCTTCATCTTGCGGACGATTTTTTCGGTCAGCCCCGCAAAGCCGTAAACCACGCCCGCCTGCATGTTGGTCACCGTGTTTTTGGCAATGGCGCAGGGCGGCGTTTCCAGTTCGATCAGCGGCAATTTCGCCGTGGAATTGACCAGCGATTCCAGCGAGCCTTTGATTCCGGGCGCGATGGCGCCTCCGATGAGTTCCCCCCGATCGGTCACGACGTGAAAACTGGTGGCGGTACCGAAGTCGATCACGATGACCGGACCGCCGTATTTGGAAAACGCCCCTACGCTGCTGCAGATACGATCGGCACCCACTTCCCGCGGGTTGTCCACCTTGATATTGAGCCCGGTCTTGATGCCGGGACCCACCATGATGGGTTCGATACCGAAAAAGTAGGAGCACATGTGGCTGAGCGTATAATTGAGCGAGGGAACGACCGAGGACATAATGATCCCCGTGACGTCCCGCGCGGTGATGTTCTGCGTACCGAGCAGGGTGGAAAGGGTCACGCCGTATTCGTCCGCCGTTTTCGTCCTGCTGGACGACGCGCGGAAACTGGCTTTGAGCCGTTTCCCCTCAAACAAGCCGTATTTGATGTTGGTGTTGCCGATATCGATGACGAGAATCATCTGCTTTCTCCGTCTTTAGTATTTGCCGGGTTTTGCGCCCCGTCGTTTTTCGCCGCGTCTGCGGAATTCTGCGCGTCTGCGGAATTCTGCTCCGCATTTTCCGCGTCTGAAGAAGCGGATTTTTTCGCCGAGGCTGCGGAAAGTTCTTCCGCCCCGCCGTTTTTATAGTATGCCTTTTTTACGACCTTTACGATGACGGGAACCAGAATCAGCCCCGCTGAAAATTCAAACAGCGTATTGGTCACAAGCAGCGCCTGCATGGCTTTTAAGAAAGAACCGCCGTACGCGTCGGTCGTCAGCGAAAGCATGGTCAAAACCAGCACGGTGTTGCAAAGAACGCCCGCGCCCCCGCCGATCGCCGCGGGAAGCGTGTCTTTCACGAACGCACTTTTCGCGCGCGCGGCAGCCGCGGCAACGCCTTTGCCGATGAAATACGCGGCGGTGGTCGCGATCACGCGCGGCAGAATGGAAATATGCGGCAGAATAAAGTACGGATTACCGATCATAAGCGCCACGACGGTGGAGCATACGCCGAAGATCAGCCCCGCCGCGACCCCCGTTTTCCAGTCCTTGAACAGGGCGAACGAAAAGGTTGCCGCCAAAGAGAAAACGGCGGGCGGCGCCACGGGAAGGATGGCGCTGAAGACGTACGTTTCCAGCAGCAGCATCACGAAAATGACCGCCGCCCAGACGCCGTACAACGCTACGGTTTTACTGCGATTCATAAATTGCCTCCAATCAGATTGCCTGCATAGCATATCTGTCGAAAATTTTTGACGTGCGGAGCCGCTTTCCCGGTCAAAGACCCGTCTTTGCCGCTCTCGGAAAGGGATTCTCCCCGCGTATCGGGTATTATTATACCAAACCGGCGGAACTTTCACAACTGTTTTGCCCCGCATTTCGCGTTTTTTACGCATTTCCTTATTTTCCCTTGCCTCTTTCGGGTGCCGTTTGCGGCGTTTTCCTTACGCCTTCGGCAATTTTTTGGATAAACCGTACCGCCCCGTTACCTTTCCTCGGGAGCGGATCGGATTTTCCCGGAAAACCATATCCGGCTGTATCCGGTCCGGCGGTATCCGGCGGCGCCCACCCCAAAACTTGTCCGGCGTAGTCCGATTTTCCCCGAAACTTCGTTTTTGGGCGCCCGTCCCAAACTTCGTTTATGAGCGCGCGATTTTCCCCCGTATTCTTGTCCGGCTGCGCGCGGGTTTTTTCCAAAAATTTATGCGGCAAAGCCGAACCTTTTTTTCTTCCCCGCCGTACTATGAAATAGAAGGAAGCCCGGTTTCCCGGGCATATTCCGGAATCAATCAAAGGAGGAAAAGGTATGAACTGTTTCGGTTTCGGCGACGGCAATAACTGCTATCTGTGGATTCTGATCCTCATTCTGTTGTTCTGCTGCAAGGGTTGCAACGTGATCGACAACGTCTGCGGTCTTTTGAGCGGCTGCGGCGGCGCCATTCTGCCCATCGCGCTCGCGCTTCTTCTTTGCTGCTGCTGCAAGGATAAAGAACCGCCCCGTTACGGCTGCAAATAAGCCTACATAACCCCAAAGGACATAGCGTAAGCCCCGGGCTTTTTCGGTTTGAAAAAGCCCGGGGCTGTCTTTATTTTTTCATTTTATTTCGTTTTTAATGCCGGCGCTTGGTTTTGATTCCACCGAGCGGGTCTTTCTTACGGCGCGCCTTTTAAAAGGACCGGCTTATCGTCCGGCGCTATCGGGAAAGTTTTCCGCCGGCGCTTGGTTTTGATTTGCCGGAAACCTTGCCGGAAAACCGCCCGCTTGTCCCGATTTTTGATATACGTATCGCGTTTTTCGGTACCGCCGCGGGCAAACCGGCGGTAAATATCTTTCCGTCAGGCAGGCACCGAAAACCTTTACGGCCAGCCGGCGCAGAAAATCTTTCCGTCAACCACGGCAAAATTTTTGCGGCAAACCGACGGCGGCTGTCTTTACGGTCTACCCGCAAAAACATCGCGACGTCCCTATTACAGCCAGCCAGCGCCGTCCAGCGCCTTGGCGACCTTTTGGACGTTTCCGCCCTTTTTCAGAATCCGCATGGCGTATTTATAGGATAAAAAGGTCAGGCGGACAAACTCCTTTTCCCCCGTTTCCACGGCGGCGGAAAGTCCGTCCATAATCTCCCCGATCTCCTTTTTCTCCTCTTCGGAAACGCCGCGCGCGGCGGCGATCGTATTTCTGTCTTCGGCAAGAAGCGCGGCAACCTTTTCTTTCACGCTTTCAATGACGAGGGCGGAAGCGTCCACCCCCGGTTTATCGTCGTCCCGACCGGAAAGGACGGCGGCGGAAAGCCCTAACACCGTTTCCTTGAAGGGCAGAATCACTTCCTTGATAAACACCGAGAAACTTTCGTAATAACTGCCGTCGCCGGGGAAATGTTCGGCAAGAAAATGATATAAATCCAGCCGTTTCGCGTCCAGATCCATCAACAGACAAAACACCAGCGAAACGCGCTTGGCGGGGTCGTCCGGCAGGCGCACGGCGGTGTCGTACACCCCGGCGGTTCCGCGCGGAAAGCAGGCGTCGAATTCTTTTTCGTACGAAAAATCGGTCGTGCAGTTGCCGATCAGTTTGCAAAGAAAGGGACTGCCCGCAACCGACTGCAAAAGCGCGGTGATGCGCTGCTCCGCAAGCAGAAAATTACTCGCCGCAAGTTCGTCCGCGCGGCGGGAAAAATAATTCAGTTCTTTTTCGATCTCCGGATTCATCGATCTTCTCCTAAGGGTGAAATAACAGGGTTCTGCCGCCCGTCCGCAGCCTTACGCCGAAAGGCTGCGGCAAAGCCGCAAAACGGGCAAAAAGTGCGATTTTTTTCGGTACACTTCCCCGCAAATTTCCGTCGTTACTGCGCGCAAAAAACCTGCCGCATATATGTAGTATAACATATTTTTGGTTTCAGGAAAAGGAAAATAGAGAAATTTTCGCAAAATCTCTTGCAAATTCTTTTACAATCCTGTATAATGCTGAAGGAATTATTCCGCCGCGCAAGGCGGAACCTTTCCGCCACATACGCTCGAAGGAGGAAAAAGTTATTATGAAATCGGTTCAGATTTCTTTGAAAATGGCATCCAGCGTAAAGGACTTTGTCAACGTCGTTTCCAAATATCCGTACGAAATCGACCTGCGCTGCGGCAGATACGTCGTGGACGCAAAGTCTATCTTAGGCATCTTCAGTCTGGATCTTTCCAACCCCATCGTGGTGGAAATCCACAGCGACAATTGCGACGATCTGATTGCAGAACTCGCGCCGTTCGTAGCCTGACGATTTTTTTGCCGTTCAAAACGAGAGGGGGTTCCCCTTGCCGGGTCTCCGGCGCGTTCTGACGGTTTGCCCGCTTAGTTTTTCCCGCCGGACGGAAGTATTTTCGCCCGGCGCTTTGTCGCGCGGAAAAGGCGGAAGCGTAGCCGAAAAACTTCCGTCTTCGCCCGAAAATTATCAAAAACGCCGACAACCTTTCGCAGTTTCCGGACGCAACCTGCGGCTTTTTATATCCGCGTTAATAATCGCAACGCTAATTGCCGTTTTGCACGCAATACCGTTTCCGGGCGCAGCCGAAGACCTTCCGCAGAACCCGCCGGATTTCCGGGCGCGACCCGGACGACGCACCCGCAACACCGCAAAATACAGAAGAAAAAGGAGATTTCCCCATGCAGATTCAGGGCGACAGCACGGTCAACAAACTTATCCTATTGTTCGTGTTCGACAAAATGGAAACGCCGCTTGAAGAAAGCATCGCGCTCGACATTTGCTGTTCGTGCAATACCTGGATCAATTATATGGACTGCAAACCGCTTTTTTCGCAACTGCTCGAAGTGGGATTTTTATACGAAGTGGCTTCCGGCGGCAAAACGCTGTACACCATCACGCCCGAAGGCAGAAACTGCCTTGCGCACTTTTTCAGCAAAATTCCCACCAGCACGCGGGAAGAAATTTCGCAGTTCGTCAAGACCAACCGCTTAAAATACCGCAAAAAGCAGGAATGCCCCGCCGATTATTTTATGAACCGCGACGGGACGTACACCGTGATGCTGAAGATCGTGGAACCCACCCAACCCGTGCTGGAACTGAAATTCGTCGTTCCCAACCGGCAGACGGCAAAAGCCATCTATAAAAAGTGGGAGGACAAGTCTGCCGACGTCTACGCCAACATTTACGAAATGCTGGTGGACTGACGGACGGATTTGCAGCAAAAACGATTTGAAAAAACGTCAATTTTACTTTCAGGAGAGAATAGTATGGAAACTTATAAAACGACCGGGACTTGCTCCCGCGCGGTGACCTTTGACGTGACCGAGGACGGAACCGTGGAAAACGTCCGTTTTGAAGGCGGGTGCCGCGGCAACACGCAGGGCGTCGGCCGCCTTGCGGAAGGCAGAAACATCGACGACGTCATCGCCGCCCTTTCGGGCATCGAATGCCGCAACGGCACTTCCTGCCCCGACCAACTGGCAAAAGCGCTGAAAGAATATAAATCCGCGCACGCGAAATAATTTGCGGGCTGCAATTTTCAGTTTGAGTCCGCCGTTTGGGATTCAGGCTGCAGTCTGAAGTCTACGGCTGCCGTTTGGAATTCAAAGTTTCCGTTTGGTTTTTGCGGCTGTTTATGGTTGCCGCTTAAAATTCAGCATTTCCGTTTAAGGCTAAGGCAACCTTTTTGCCCGTCCGCCGCCCTTTTGCGGCGGGAACGATAAAGACGGAATCACGCAAAACAAATCAATTTTTATATCGATTTTTACCACCGCAATGTTTGCGGTGGTATTTTTTATGCATTTTTATTGCCCGTTTTGCAAATATCCGTCCAAATAAACGCACTCTTTTTTCGCGCCTCAACAAGCGCAGCCGAACGCAGGCAACGCGGCACCTGACCGAAACGAAGATCGGTTCCGGGAAATAGTACCCGTTTCCGAGGCACCGAAATCCGAATTCTTCGCCGCAAAACGAAGGCAAAACGGGGAATTTGACCTCGCCCCTTTCCCTATCGGGAAAGAACGCTTGACGAACAGAAGAAAAAGGGATATAATACTACGGAAAACTATCGTCTTTTTCGCGCACGCGCGCGGGGCTTCTCAACTCACCCGCCGGAGATCAAAGAGCGGAAAAGAAACGAAAGGAGTGTTATACGCCCTATGGACATGAAGAAAATCGAAGCAAAATGGCAGGCAAGATGGGAGAAAGACAAACTTGCCGTATTCAACCGCAAAAACCCGGGAAAGAAATATTACGTCTTAGAGATGTTTTCCTACCCCTCGGGCGCGAAACTACACGTCGGACACTGGTACAACTACGGACCGACCGACTCTTTCGCCCGCTATAAAAAAATGAAAGGCTACAACGTCTTTCAGCCGATGGGATTCGACTCCTTCGGGCTGCCTGCGGAAAACTACGCCATCAAAACGGGCGTTCACCCCAAAGACAGCACCCTGAAAAACATCGAAACCATGGAGCATCAGTTAAAAGCCATGGGCGGCATGTTCGACTGGAGCGCGGAAGTCAAAACCTGCGAGGAAGACTACTACAAATGGACGCAGTGGATGTTTCTGAAACTGTACGAAAACGGACTTGCCTACCGCAAGGAAGCGCCCGTCAACTGGTGCCCTTCCTGCAACACCGTGCTGGCAAACGAGCAGGTGACAGACGGCAAGTGCGAACGCTGCGGCACCGAAGTAGTGCGTAAAAACCTGACACAGTGGTTCTTCCGCATCACGAAATACGCCGAAGAACTGCTTTCCGGACTGGACGGTCTGGACTGGCCGGAAAAAACCAAGGCGATGCAGCGCAACTGGATCGGCAAATCGGTGGGCGGAGAAGTGGAATTCGTCACCGAGTCCGGCGAAAAATTCCGCGTGTTCACCACGCGCGCGGACACGCTGTTCGGCGTTTCGTACGTCGTTTTAGCGCCCGAACACCCGCTGGTTCCGGTTATCACCACCGAAGACCGTAAAGAAGAGGTGGAAGCCTACCGCCTGTACGCTTCCAAAGCGACCGAGATCGACCGTCTTTCTTCGTCGAGAGAAAAAACCGGCGCGTTTACCGGCGCTTACGCGATCAACCCCGTAAACGGAGCCAAAGTTCCCGTCTACATCGCCGACTACGTGCTGTATTCCTACGGCACCGGCGCCGTTATGGGCGTCCCGGCGCACGACGAACGCGATTTTGCGTTCGCCCAAAAATACAATCTCCCCGTCACCCGCGTCATCAAAGGCAGAAGCGGCGAAAACGACGAACTGCCCTTTACGTCGGACGGCGTTTTGGTCGGCAGCGGCGAATTCGACGGGCTGATCGGCGAAGAAGCGCGCAGAGCCATTTTAAGTTCCCTCACCAAACAGGGGCGCGGCGAATATAAAGTCAATTACCGTCTGCGCGACTGGCTGGTTTCCCGCCAGAGATACTGGGGCGCGCCCATTCCCGTCATTCACTGTCCGCACTGCGGCGAAGTGCCCGTTCCCGAAAAAGATCTGCCCGTGCGCCTGCCGTACGACGTGGAATTTAAACCGGACGGCAAATCGCCCCTCGCTAAGTGCGAATCGTTTATGAACTGCAAATGTCCCAGTTGCGGCGGCGACGCCAAACGCGATCCCGACACGCTGGACACCTTTGTCTGCTCGTCCTGGTACTATCTCCGCTATGCGGACGCACATAATAACAAGCAGCCGTTCGACCCCAACATCGTAAACGAAGTGCTGCCCGTAGACAAATACGTCGGCGGCGCGGAACACGCCTGCATGCACCTGCTGTACGCACGCTTCTTTACCAAGGCGCTGCGCGACATGGGGTATCTCAAGTTTGACGAACCTTTCCTGTCCCTCGTACACCAAGGGGTGATTTTAGGACCGGACGGCAACCGCATGAGTAAATCCCGCGGGAACGTCGTTTCCCCCGACGTATACGTGGATAAATACGGGTCGGACACCTTCCGCCTGTATCTGATGTTCGGCTTCGCCTACCGCGAAGGCGGCCCGTGGAACGATCAGGGCATTTTGTCCGTATCCCGCTTCCTCGACCGTGTGGAACGCCTTTCCGACAAAATCGCGCTGCTCGGCAAATCCAAAGCCGAACCGTTCGGAACCGAGGAAAAGGAACTGGACTATGCAGCAAACTACGCCATCAAACGCGTCGATCGGGACATGAACGACTTCTCGTTCAATACCGCCGTCGCCCGCATGATGGAGTTTTTGAACGCGCTGTATAAATACGACGCCAAAGAGGAAAAAAATATCGCGTTCTATAAAGCGCGCTACACCGAATTTTTGCTGCTGTTAGCCCCGCTCGCCCCGCATTTTACCGAAGAACTCTGGGAAAAACTAGGCAATAAAAAGTCGGTCTTCACCTTCTCCTACCCCGTCTGCAACGAAGCGGCGCTCGTTCTGGACGAAACCGAATACGCCGTACAGTTTAACAGCAAGGTGCGCCTGAAGATGAACGTTGCAAGTTCGCTTTCCGAAGAGGAGATCAAAGCGGCAGTCCTCGGCGACGACCGCGTAAAAGAGATCCTTGCCGGCAAGGAACCGAAAAAAGTCATCGTCATCAAAGGTCGTCTGGTCAACGTCATCGCGTAAGCGGATTGAAGCGTTACCGTCTGAGAAAAACAGGCGCTACCGTTTAAAAAGTAAAAGCGCCGCCGCGTGAGCGCAATTAAACAACCGCGTTAAAAAGTAAAAACGCCGCCGCGTGAGCGGATTGAAAAACAAACACAAAACACCCATTCCCGCGCAAGGAATATCATGATAAGGAGGCACTCCGTTGGAAGACAAATTCCGCCTTTTCTTCAGGAGAAAAAATAAAAACCCGGACGACGCAGACGCTGCCGCCGGAAAAGAAAAGGACTTCTCTTCAAAAGAAGAGGGGCTCTCTTCACCCGCAAAAAACGCCTGCGATCCGTCCGCCGACGAACTTGACCGGCAGACCACCGTTCCCGCCGTAAAAGAGGAAGAAGAACCCTTTACCCCCGCCGAAAAGGGCGGCGTTCCCGAAGGGCTTTCCCACGTGGAACGGTTCGATCCCGACCCCGCGGTCGGGCTTTCCGCGGAGCAGGTCGAACAGCGCAAAGCGCAGAACCTGACCAACGAAACCAACGCCAAATACACCAAATCGTACGCAAGCATCATTCTCGGCAACCTGTTCACCTTTTTCAACTGCCTGTGCTTCGGGGTGGCGGTGCTGCTTGCGATTGCCAAGTGCTGGAACAACCTTTTGTTTATGGCGGTCATCGTGGTCAACATTACCATCGCCATCATTCAGGAAATCTTAGCCAAGCAGACGGTGGAAAAACTTTCGCTGCTTTCCTCCCCCACGGCGACCGTCACGCGCGACGGTATGCTTTTGGAAATTCCGTTGAAAGACATCGTTTTAGACGACGTGCTTTCCCTTTCCATCGGCAAACAGGTCCCGACCGACTGTATTCTGACCGAGGGCGTGATCGAAGTCAACGAATCGCTTCTGACCGGGGAATCGGTTCCCATTAAAAAACATGCGGGCGACCTGCTGTTTGCGGGCTCGTTCGTTTCCAGCGGCACGGGCAAAGCGCGCGCCGACCGCGTGGGAAAAGACAACTATATCGAAACGCTGACCGCGAAAGCCAAAAAGTATCAGAAGCCCAAGTCCGAACTGTTAGGTTCCTTAAAACTCATCACCACGGTCATCGGTATCGCCATCATTCCGATTGCGACGGCGATCGCGTTTACCAATATCCGCGCAATCAACGACCCCACTCTTACCAAGTACGAACTGTTCTGTAAAGTCGTCCCCAAGACGGCGACGGTCGTCATCGGCATGATCCCTGCGGGAATGTTCCTTTTAACCACCATCGCGCTTTCCATGGGCGTTATCCGCCTTTCCCGCAATCAGACTTCGGTCAAAGATATGTACTCTTTGGAAATGCTGGCGCGGGTAGACGTCCTTTGTCTGGATAAAACCGGGACGATCACCGACGGCAGAATGAAAGTTGCGGACTGCATCATGCTGTCGCAGAAATCGGACTACAATCTCAACGAAATCATGGGGAGCATGCTCTCCGCCTTAAACGACAACAACCAGACCGCGATCGCCCTCTATAATCATTTCGGACACAACAATTCCATGAAAGCGATCGCAAAAGTCCCCTTCTCTTCCAAACGCAAACTTTCGGCGGTCACCTTTCAGGGAGCGGGAACGTTCATCATGGGCGCGCCCGAATTCGTCCTGTCGCAAACTTCCGAAAAACTGGAAAAACTTATCACGGGTTACGCGTCGAGAGGCATGCGCGTGCTGGTTCTCGCCCACGCGCCGGGACAAATCAGCGGCGAAAAACTCCCCGGCGGCGTCAAACCCATCGCCCTTTTAACTTTAACCGACAACATTCGCGAAGACGCCATCGAAACGGTAAAATGGTTTCAGGAAAACGACGTCGCCGTCAAAGTCATTTCGGGCGACAACCCGGTCACCGTGTCCGAAGTGGCACGCCGGGTGGGTATTCCCGGAGCGGAACGCTATATCAGTCTGGAGAACCTTTCGGACAGCGAAGTGGAAGCCGTGGCGCTCAATTACACCGTTTTCGGCAGAGTTTCGCCCGAGCAGAAAGCAACGCTCGTCCGCACGATGAAGCACGCGGGCAAAACCGTCGCCATGACCGGGGATGGCGTCAACGACATTCTCGCCATGAAGGAAGCCGACTGTTCGATTTCGGTCGCTTCCGGTAGCGACGCCGCAAGAAACGTCGCCCATCTTCTTCTGCTGGACAACAATTTCGCGTCCATGCCCAAAGTGGTTTACGAAGGGCGCCGCGTCATCAACAACATTCAGCGGTCTTCTTCGCTGTATCTGATGAAGACGGTCTTTACGCTGCTGTTTGCGATTTTTATGATCTTCGCGCAGAAAGAATACCCCTTCACCACCTCGCAGATGCTGCTGCTCGAAACCTTTATCATCGGCATTCCGTCGGTATTCCTCGCCCTGCAGGCAAACACCAGCCGGGTGCAAGGCAGGTTTATCGGGTACGTCATGGGCAGGTCGATCCCCGGCGCACTCGTTATGTTTTTAAACGTCATGACTTTCTTTTTCATCTACGAAAAGACGCAGATCGCCATGACGCAGGACCAGTACGAAACGTTGGGCGCCGTGGCGCTGACGCTTGCCGGCTGGGTGGTGCTGTGCCAGATCTGCCGCCCGTTCAACACCTTCCGCGCGATGGTGTTCGGCGGAACTACCGTTCTCATTGCTTTTATTCTTCTGACCGACGTCCTCCCGCGCGAACAGATCCTGCAGATCGGCAGTCTCGCTTCCACCGTTTCGCCGGACAACTGGACGAACCTGTTGATCCTGTTCTGTCTGGTGATGCTGGACTTTCCGCTGCTTTCCGGCTTCATTTCCCTGACCGAAAAACTCAGGGCGTATCTGTCGGGAAAGGAACGCACCAAACTTTCGCAGTACAGCCAGCATAAACGCTGATCCGGACGCGATCCTGCAAGCGCCCACCCTTGCAAAACAAGCGGGCGCCGACCGCCCGACCAAATCGACTTTTACTCACGGAGGTACCGATGAAACGACATCTGCTCTGCATGACGCTTGCACTGTTGCTGCTACTTACGGCGGTTCTTTCCGCGTGCAAGGGGGACCCCGCACCCTCGCCGGCGCCGTCCGTCCCCACAAGCCCTTCGGTTTCGGTCACGGTTCCGGAAGAACCGACCGCAACCCCCTCTTCCGGCGGGACGACCGCGCCTTCGCCCGGAGTTACGCCGACCGTTTCCCCCTCGCCCGGAGTTACGCCGCCTTCCGACTCGGTCACGACCGACTTTAACCGCGAAAATGCGGCGATTATCGCCGTCCGCGCGGACGAAGCGGCGCAAAAGATCGGCAGTTATATTTCCAAAGGAAAAATCGAAAACCGCATGCAGGATCCGTCGGTCATCTACCGCTACCTGTTAGAGGTCAACGGCGATACCGGCACGGTGAAATTCATGCTGATGACCTGGGACGAAGAGGCGCTTTTCACCGCTTACCGCACCGAAAAAGGCTTTTTTGCCACCAAGGACGGCGAAACCTTCGTTTCCCTTTCCGAAATGCTGGACGAATACGGTTTAGCCGCCGTCGGCGCTCTGCTGGAAAACCTCGACGAGGCGGACGCCCTTTCGGCTTTGACCGACTTTATGCAGGCGAACGCCATGGACGCCGTTGCGAAAAAGACGGACACGGGGTACCTTTTTCAGCACCGCAAGGATCTTGCCGGTATGGCGAACGCGCTGTTCGGCTCCGTTGACGCGCTCCTTTCCTACTCGGGCAAAGACGCGCTGAACCTGCTGCTTTCCTACACCGCGCCAAAAATGGACGCGGACACGGTAGCGGTGCTGGTGAAAAACGTGCTTTCGGGCATGACCGTCAAGACGGTATACGAAACGGTTGCGGACGAAACCGTAAAAACCGTTCTCCCCGCCGTTTACGAGGCGCTGACCGGCAAGCCGTTTACCGAATTTTTGACTACGTATGGCGAAAAAACGATCGCGGAAGTGTTCTACCCCTCGCTCGACAAGCAGGAAGCCAAAGCGGCGTTCGCCGCCGCGGTGGATAAAGCCATGCAGGCTTCCCTTTCGGAAACGCTCGCCGAACTTCTGACAGAAGAAAAGTACAATCAGTTGATATCCTTCGTCCGGACAACGACGCTGACCTTTCTGGGCGTCGCGGCGGACTTTACGCTGGACAATCAGGTGCGCATCACCTATGCCGTATTCCCCGTCGGGGTGGTCGGCAAAACGGATAACGCCGTTTTTGACCGCGACGTAACGCTGACTTTCAATTTTACGTACGAAACGCCGGAAATCGAACTCCCGGCAGGGTTAAAATAACGCCTTCCTGCCGCCGGAATGAAGCCGCGAACCGGTTACGGTTTCCCCCTTTCCGGCGGCAAAATTTGTCTTTTACGAGGACGGGAGAGTAACCTTTCCCCCCGCTTTACGGCACGATTTTCCCGTTTTTACGGGGACGTACCCCTTTTCCATACCTTTGCGGGCTACCCGCCTTTCAGGAGATTTTATGGAACGAGATCATTCGATCGGAACCGACGAACAATTAGAAAAATTACAGGACTTGTTTGACGAAGATCTGCTTCTTCGCGGACAAACGTTTGCCCTGCGGTTCGCCAAACTGATGTCCTGCTATCGCTGCGCGATGATGGAAATGGAAACCAAATTCAACGTGTTGAACGAGGAATTTTCGCTGCGATTCGACCGCAACCCCATCAGCGCAATCAAAAGCAGATTAAAATCCACCGTCAGCATTATGGAAAAAATGCAGCGGCGCGGCTTTCCCCTGACCATTGATTCCTTAGAAAAAAATCTCAACGACGTCGCGGGGGTGCGCGTGGTGTGTTCGTTTATCGAAGACGTCTATATGCTGGCGGAAGCGCTGGAAAAGCAGGACGACGTCACCATTTTATCGCGCAAGGACTACATTAAAAACCCCAAGGAAAACGGCTATCGCAGTCTGCATCTCATCGTTGCCGTCCCCATTTTTCTGGCGGAAGAAAAGCGGGTGATGAAGGTGGAAATTCAACTGCGCACCATCGCCATGGACTTCTGGGCAAGTCTGGAACACCAGATCCGCTATAAAAAGAACGTAGAAATCACCCCCGCCATGGCAAAGGAATTGCGCGACTGTGCGGAACTGAGCAGCGATCTCGACAAGCGCATGGACGAATTGAAAACCGAAGTCCTGCAAAAAACAGGTAGCGGAAACAATTCCGATTTTCCCCGTATCCTGCCGGGAAACCACCCCGTTTTGTCCCTTTTGCAAGGGAAAAAAGACGCAGGAAAAACAACTCCTTCCGTTCCCGAAAAACAAGCGCCGACAGAGAGCGTATCCGGTGCAAAGCCCGAACGGACAGGATCCAAGTAAAATTTCCATAAAGCCCGCAATGACGATACCGCACGCAGCGCATGAAAAGCGCTCCCGAGCCGCAAACAATCCCGCAAGGCGCGGCATTCAATAGAAATATCGCGAAACCACAGGCAACGCTACGGGCGCGGCAACTCCGCAAAAGCAAGGAATATAAAATAATCGACAAATAAAAATCCGGAAACCCCGAATTTTGAAAATTCCCACATAACAAAAGCCGCCCCGGGCGAAAGCGCAACAACAGCGCTTTCGCCCGGGGCGGTCTTATATTGTTAGGAGCGGAAACCCGTCTTTCCAACCGCACATTTTTTACGGCGTCGGAAATCTTGTCTGAAGCGCACGGAGTGTATTTCAGGCAAAACGGAGGGGCGCTCAACCGGAAAGCGCAAAACCGACGGTTTTACGCTAAATCCTTTAAGGACTTGAAAAATTTTGCTTAAGCAAAATTTTACTTCCCGCAACCTTACTTTCCTGCCGGCAACCCGTTTCGCCTTGTTGCATTATCCTGCCGGCAAAACCGCTTAGACCCGCTTCAACGTAGTCAAAAACGCTTTATCCTCGTCTGAGATGCGGAAACTTTCCCGCGCCTTTTGAATGGCTTTGTTGTGCGTAAATTTATCGCCGATTCCGCGGATAAAATAAGGTTTCGCCCGCTCCCGGTCCAGCGCGTACACCGTAGCGAAAAACCACGCCGCCGCCATTTTGATATAATATTCCTCCCGCGAAAGCGAAGCGATCTCGTCCATCGCGGCGGATTTATCGGGCAGCACTTCATAAAACCGCATGGCGGAAACGATTCCGTACCGCACGACGTACTCCTCTTTCCCTTTCAGATATTCCGAAATCATGTTTTGCAGCGCGGCAGGGTCTTTTTTCAACGCTTTCGGCGCCGTGGCGTCGGTCACCGCCCAGTTGTCGACGAAGGGCAGAAATTCGTCTAAACGCGCTTTGGCTTCCGCAAACGTCTTTGTCTGCTCGATCAGCAATCCGTGCAACATATCTTCTTCATAAAATTTATGCGGCAGAACGGACAAAAACGCCCTTACTTGCTGCGGTCGATTCGTCGCCATTTCGCGCGCAAATGTTCGCAAAACGGGTATACGTACCCCGATAATCCGGTCATTCGGCACCGTCGGGATCAGCGCGGCGTGAAACTTTTGATACTCCTCGTCCCGCAAGGCAAAAAGCGATTTCCGCACCTCTTCCACCGCCCGCAATTGCTCCGTGTTCCCCATAAAAATTTCACTCCTTAACCTTCCGCCCAAAGGCTGCTTCGTTTTCCGCACGCCTGTGCACAAACTACAACAACGCACGACAAGCCCCGCCGCAAAAACCAGGGGCGCCCCCGTTTTTTGCTTTTTCATTATACAAAACCGCAAAAATTTTGTCAACCAAAGTCCTGTCGAGGACTTTCTTTCCGCCGCGGCAAGACCGCCGCCTGCCGCGCCATCGTTTCCCCTTGTCCGAACCCTCGCAAAGTCCCGTTTTTCCGCCGTCTTTGGCAATTTGCTTGACGGACACACCCCTTCGGGAGTATAATAAAAAATACTTTATCCGGCGAAAGCGCAAGCGCCGGCTTTCCCTATCACGGACACCTGCTTTTCTTATTCCTTCCGCGCCTGCGGAAAAAACGGGGCGGCAGGCATTTCGCCCGCTCCCCCATAAAACGAGAGGAACCTTTTCCCTGAAAGAGCGAAAATATAAGAGAGCGAAACTTTTCTCCCTGAAAAGTCGAAAACCGGGAGGGAGCACCTCTTCCCGAGAGAATGAAAAAAGGACAAGAAAAAATGAAACTGGTCATTAAAATAGGCACTTCCACCCTGACGCACCCCACCGGACTGATGGACGTAAGAAAGGTCACCACGCTTTGCCGTGTGATTTCCGACCTGAAGAACGCGGGACACGAGATCGTGCTGGTTTCCTCCGGCGCAATCGGCATGGGCGTCGGAAAACTGCACCTTGCGGAGCGCCCCACCGACATTCCCACCAAACAGGCGGCGGCTGCCGTCGGACAGTGCGAACTGATGGACGTATACGACCGCATGTTCGGCGAATATCACCACACCGTGGCGCAGATTTTGCTTACCAACGACGACTTTACGCACGAAGACCGCCACACCAACTTTACCAACACGCTGAACAGACTTCTTTCCCTCGGCGCCCTGCCCATCATCAACGAAAACGACACCGTTGCGACGGGCGAAATCAAACTGGGCGACAACGACACCCTTTCCGCCTTAGTTGCGATCAGCGTGAAAGCCGACCTTTTGGTGCTTTTATCCGACGTGGACGGGTTATACACCGCCGATCCGCGGAAGGATCCGCACGCAACGCTGGTTCAGGAAGTTTCCGGCGTCACTTCCGCTTTGGAACAAACTGCCGGCAGCGCAGGAAGCGCGCGCGGCACGGGCGGCATGAAGACCAAACTTTCCGCAGCAAAACTCTGCAACGAAAAGGGTATCACGGTGGCGCTGATTTCGGGCGATCACCCCGACCTGCTATATGACGCGGTGGAAGGCAAGTCCTTCCGCGGCACGCGCTTTTTGGCGGAAGGAGCAGCAAAATGAGAGACCAGACGCTTGCCCTTCTGATCCGCGCAAAAGCCGCGCGGACGGAACTATCCTGCCTTTCCCCCGAAAAAAAGAACGAGGCGCTGCTTGCGATCGCCGACGCTCTGGAAAAGAACGCAGACGCCATTCTTGCGGCAAACGCCGAAGACGTCGAAGCCGCGCGCGCTACTTTGGGCGCGGTCATGACCGATCGCCTGCTGCTGACGAAGGAACGCGTCGTTTCCATGGCGCAGGGCGTGCGGGAAGTCGCCGCGCTGTCCGACCCGGTCGGTCGCGTTCTTTCGGAAACCACGGCAAAAAACGGGCTGCAAATTCAAAAGATTTCGGTGCCGTTCGGCGTCGTCGCCGTCATTTACGAAAGCCGCCCCAACGTCACTTCGGACGCGGCGGCGCTGCTCTTAAAAAGCGGCAACGTCTGCGTTTTAAAATGCGGTAAAGAAGCCTTCCGTTCGGCGCACGCCGTCGTTTCCGCCATGCGGGGCGCCCTGACTTCCTGCGGGCTGAACCCCGACTTCATCAACCTGCCAACCGACCCCTCGCGGGAAACGGCGACAGAACTGATGACCGCAACGGGCTATATCGACCTGCTTATTCCCCGCGGCGGCGCGGGACTCATCCGCTCGTGTGTGGAAAACGCCACGGTGCCCTGTATCGAAACGGGCACGGGTATCTGCCACGTTTACGTGGACGAAAAGGCGGACGTCGATAAAGCGCTTGCTATCGTCGAAAACGCCAAGGCTTCCCGCCCGTCGGTCTGCAACGCGGAAGAAGTATTGCTTGTCCACCGCAATATCGCGGCGGCATTTTTGCCCCGCTTAAAGAGGAATCTGACCGCGGGACGGAAATCGCGCGGACTTATCCCGGTGGAACTTCGCCTTTCCGAAAGCGCGCGGGAATTTATTTCCGGCACGCCGGCAGGCGAAAAAGATTTCGACACCGAGTTTTTAGATTACGTCTTAGCGGTAAAAGTGGTGGATTCTTTAGGCGAAGCAATCCGGGAAATCGGGCTGCATTCCACCCACCACAGCGACGCCATCGTGACCGAGGACAAGGATAGTGCGGAGCGCTTCCTTGCTTTGGTGGACAGCGCCGCGGTGTACTGGAACGCTTCCACCCGCTTTACGGACGGGGGCGAATTCGGCAAAGGGTGCGAAATCGGCATTTCCACCCAAAAACTGCACGCCCGCGGCCCCATGGGGTTAGAGGAAATGAACACGTATAAATACGTCGTCCGCGGCAACGGGCAGGTGCGCTGAGGGGCAGCCCTCGCCGGTTTTCCGAATATGCATTTTACCGCCGTATCCGAAGCGGCAAAACCTATCAAAAAAAACGAGATTAAGCAACTTTTTTAAAACACCACGCGCGGAATCTTTGCGGTCGCTAAATCCGCCCGCGTCCGCGATATTTCAGACAAAAAAGGAGAAATTATGCGTTACGAACTGGCATTTTTCGGCTGCGGCAACATGGGCGGCACCCTGCTTGCCGCGGCGGCAAAAACCGTTGACGGCAAAAAAATCGCGGCGATCGACCCCGATAAAACCAAAACGGCGCACTTCGCCGCCCTTTGCGGCGCTGCGGAAGAAGACGCGCTTTCCGCCGCAAAAGAATGTCGCTTTTTCGTCATCGGCGTCAAACCGCAGGCGTACGAACCGGCGCTTCGCCCCCTGTTTTCCGTCCTTTCCGGGCGGAAAGACCTTACCGCCATTACCATGGGCGCGGGCGTTTCGGTGAATGCGGTGAAAAAATTGACCGGTTGCGATTCGGTCATCCGCATCATGCCCAACACCCCGGCCGCCGTCGGAAAAGGCGTAATTTTATACTGCGCGGACGGCGTGGACGAAGATGCGGTTGCCGCCTTCACGCGCGATTTTGCCGCGGCAGGCGACCTTGTCCCGGTCAAAGAAACGGAGATCGACGCTGCTTCCGCGCTTACCGGCTGCGGTCCCGCGTTTTGCTATTTGTTTATCGAAGCGCTTGCCGACGCCGCCGTGGAATGCGGCATTCCGCGCGCCACTGCCCTGCGCTTTGCCGCAGAAACGGTGGAGGGTTCCGCCGCAATGGCGAAAGAATTCGGCAACCCCGCCGCGCTGAAAGACGCCGTTTGCAGCCCGGGCGGAACCACGATCGCCGGGGTGCACGCCTTGGAACAGGGCGCCTTCCGCGCAACGACCATGAACGCCGTCGTCGCCGCCTATCAAAAAACGCTTGCGTTGAAAAAGTAATCTCTTGATGGCAAGCGGGCTTATCCTTTTGCAGCCGTGCGCATCATTACCTTTTGCCATATCACGCAAGCGCTTGCCCTCTGCGATCTGCGCAACATGGTTGCACATTTCGCGTCCGGTAGCGCCGGTTCTTCCCCGTGATAATCGGCGCGACGACATTTTTGACTTCTGCTGTCGGCGGCGGAGGCTTTGATCTGCCCGCCCGAAGCGCCCTGCGTATCTTACTTTAACCATAGCCGATTCGTTTTCAACACAACAAAATTATATATTGTAAACGGGGGCGCCGCCGCAGAATATTCTGCGGCGGCGCCCCTCTCAAAATCCTTTTTGATAAAACGCAAAATAGAACATTTGCCTTTCCTGCAGATCAACTTTAACCGGGTTCCCCCTAAACTTTACGTTCAAAATCCCGAACGACCTCTGTATCTCCGCCGGACACTCCGGACGGTTACATTTTTCTGCCCCGGCGTTTGGCGCCGACCGGATTTCCTGCCGCGACAACCGACCACCCAAAAAAATCTTCATTCCGACGACCGCACACTTTTCTCAATGGTATTATTTCAATGGCAAGACAGGCTTAAAAATTTTTCCGTCGGACGCCGAAAGCAGCCGCCCGAAACCGTTTTTTTGCAAACGGTATGCCAAAAACAAGTTTCTTTTGCCGGCTATTCTCCGTACCGCCGTGCAATCAGCGCGGCGTAAACCTCGCCGCTTGCTACCACAAATCGCTCCACGCCGTCTGCCGTTTTTACGCGGAACCCCGCAACAAACCCGGCGCAATTCTCCCGCTCCGCGCCTGCGGGGAAACGGCAATCTGCGCCGCGGAGGTCGGCTTTCAATAGTTCCTTGCCCGCCAAAACATACCGCCCCATTTTCTTACTGATTAAAGCCAGAACTTCCGCTCGGCTTTCCTTACCGGATTTCATCCCTTTCCTCCGCTATCTGATACATTAAATGTATCTAATGCCATTCTATTATACATAATCTGTATAATGAAGTCAAACAAACGGAGGGGGCGGGCATGAACATCGTCACGAAAGAGGACGTGGGCGGAAAACTGAAAGAGCGCCGCCTGCAACTCGGAATGACCCAACGGCAAGTTGCAAGCGCGGTCGGCATGGCGCAGCCCGTTTATCAGCGGCTGGAATCGGGCAAGTTTGAATGCAGTTACGCGCAACTTTTTCTGCTTTGCAGACTGTTCGATCTGTCTGCGGATTATTTGTTGGGGCTGAGCGATTATTGATTCGCCTGCCCTTTTTTGTTTTCCGCTTTTTCGCAGCCCTCTTTACCGCAATTATTCTTCCTCATCGTAAAAAATTGATCCTTTCCTGAAACAATTTTCCGATTTTTGCCTATACGTCCTGCAAAATCCGGAACGTTGCAATTCTGAAAAGTTTATTTTTCCGCTTTTTCCGAAAAACCGCATAATTTAAGCCGGGGCTTGCCATAAGGCAAGCCCCGGCTTTTTTTTAAGTCCTTTTTGTCCGTCCTTTATTCTCCCTCTTCTTTTACCGTATAGCGGTAAAGCGAACTTTTCGGCACGCCGCGTTCCTTTGCCACTTTTTTCAGGGCGTCCATCTTGCTCATGCCCGAAGCGATCAGCGTTTCGATCTCCTCTTTTTCCCCGATTTCGGGGGACGTATCGCGTTTTTTTGCACCTTCCACAATCAAAACGTATTCCCCGCGGGCGTCCGGACAGCCTTGGGAAAGGAGAAATTCCTTCGCTTCCTCGTGGATCTTGGTGATTTCGCGCACGGCGGCGGCGCGGCGCTCGCCAAACGCTTCGTAAAGGGCTTTGACGGTGCTTTCCACGTCCTGCGGGGCGCAATAGAAGATGAGATTTGCTCTTTCCCCCGCAAGGGAAGCAAGCGCTTCCCGCCGATCCTTTTTCTTGTCCGGCAAAAAGCCGAAAAACAAAAACGGGGCGGAAAAACCGGAAAGTATCAGTGCCGGCACGAACGCCGTCGTCCCCGGAATGACGGTAAACGGCAGCCCCTCTTCCTTCAGCCGCGCGACCAGCACGGCGCCGGGGTCGGAAACGAGCGGCATGCCCGCGTCCGAGATTAGCGCGACTTCTTTCCCCTCTCTAAGGAGCGCAAGCACGCGTTCGGTCGCTTCCCTCTCGTTGAATTTGTGGTAGGCGACGAGCGGCTTTTTGATCTCGTAAAAATTGAGCAGTTTTAAGGAATGGCGGGTGTCTTCGCACAGAATGACGTCCGCTTTTTTCAACGTTTCCAGCGCGCGGAGCGTAATATCGCCTAAATTTCCGATGGGCGTTCCTACAACGTAGAGCATTGGTTGACCTCCGTAGGTTCGATTTTCAAGCCGACTTTGCCGCCGTACACCCCCTCGATCAGGGCAAGGTAGGGCTCTCCGCCCTCTTTTCGGGTCAGAAAGCGCAGGCGTTTGGGTTCGATTTTCGCGCGGCGAAGTTCATAGCAAACTTCCGCAAGGCGATCGGTCGGGTAACATACGGCGAATCTGCCGCCGAAACGCAACGCTTTTGCGGCGACGTCCGCGATCTCGGAAAGCGTGATACAAAGTTCTTTTTTTGCCACCGCAGCGCTTGCGGTACTCTTTTTTTCGCCTTGTTCCACCTTAAAATACGGGGGATTACACACCACAAGATCGTATTTCCCGCGGATCTCCTCCCCTAAATCCTGCAACCTGGTGCAGACGGCGGTCACGCGCGAGGATTCTCCGTTCAGCACGATGCTTTTTTCCGCCATAGCGGAAAGGGCGGGCTGCATTTCGTACAGGGTGAGCGCCGAAATTTTTTCGCCGTGCAAGGTCAGAAGGTGCAGCCCCACGATGCCGGAACCCGCACAAAAGTCGGCGACCCGGTCGCCCTTTTTCACCCGCGCGAAACGGGAAAGCGCCACCGCGTCACTGGTAAAGCGGTAGTGCTTGGTACTTTGCACGATAACTTTTCCCTCGCCGAGCGCCTCTATTCGCTCGGTAGATAGCAGCGTTACTTTTTCCATAGTTTCTCTTCGCCGGTGCGGCAACTCGCCCGCCCGGTAGGCAGTGTTATTTTTCCGCAATATATGTCCGCGCGAAAACTCGCCCGCCCGGTAGATAGTGGCGTCGTTTTCTCCATAACGTATTTTCGTCCGCGCGGCAACTCGCCTGCTCGGTGGGCGGACGTCCGTTTTATAAACGGCTTCTGCCGATCCGATTTAAAAGCCGCAGCCGTTTTCCCCGGACAAGCAAAGGGGCGGCACGAAAAATCATCGTGCCGCCGCCTCGCGTAAACGAAACTTATTCGGGTTTGGAAATCGCTCCGACAGGGCAACCTTCGGCGCACGCGCCGCATTCGATGCACTCGTCCGGATTGATCTGATACTGGGTATCACCTTCGCTGATAGCGCTGACGGGGCAGCCCGCTGCGCACGCACCGCAAGAGATGCAGGCGTCACTGATCTGATAGGCCATCGTAAATTCCTCCTGTTAAAAATTTTGACGTTATGACGTTGCGAAATGCTCTTTCCCGGCGCGGCAGTTGCCGCAGGACGGAAAGCCTTTCGCAAGATCTTCCTCTTGATTGCCGCAGCGCTTACACGAGCCGCCGACAGGCAAGTTATCAATTGCCGCGGCGCTTACACGAGCCGCCGGCAGGCAACTTTATAGAATTATATCACAAACCTTTGAAAAAAGATAGCGTTTTTCGGGGATTAGTCCAAAATTTCTTTCAGTTCGTCGCTGATTTTTTCCTCGTCGTCGCCCTTTTGCGGTTTTCCTTTGCGGTTTTCTTCTTTTTTGAGAACCTTGAGATCCGCCGCGGGAAAATCGCGATAGACTTCGCTGCCGTCTTTCTGCACCAGTTTGACGCGCGTGATCAGCTTTAACATATTGTTGGAAACGACGGTACCCTTTCCCTCCGGGGTCTGCACCTCGCTGCCGGTTTTGGGCATTTTTTTATAAACTTCGCTGTAATATTCGTTTTCGTATTCCAGACAGCACATCAACCTGCCGCAAAGCCCGCTGATTTTACCGGGATTGAGCGAAAGCCCCTGCGTTTTTGCCATTTTGATGGAAACTTTTTTGAAATCCTGCAAAAAGGAGGAGCAGCAGCACGGTCTGCCGCAGGGAGCGATGCCGCCCAGCATTTTGGCTTCGTCCCGAATGCCCACCTGTCTTAATTCGATCCGGATACGGAACGCGGACGCAAGGTCGCGCACCAGTTCGCGGAAGTCCACTCTGCCGTCGGCGGTAAAATAAAAAATGATCTTGCTGCCGTCGAACGTGTACTCGCAGTCGATCAACTTCATATCCAGTCCGCGCTGGCGGATTTTTTCCGCGGCAAGGCGCATGGCTTCCGGACGCTTGGCAGCGAATTTTACGCGGTTTTCCTCGTCTTTTTTATTCGCTTTGCGGATCACGGGTTTCAGCGGCTGCGTGACTTCCTCGTCGGGAACTTCCCGGACGGGCAGTGCCACGGTGCCGTATTCCACGCCTTTCGCCGTTTCGACGATAACGCCTTCCCCCTCCTGATAACCGTCGTTTTTGGGGTCGAAATAATAAATTTTGCCGGCATGCCGGAATTTTACGCCTACGATTTTCGCCATTGATATTTACCCTCCAACAGGTCGAACAGAAACCCGTCCGCAACCATTTGCGGATTGGTGTTGAATTTTAATTGCCGTTTCGCCTCCGCCGTGCGTTCGATCGCGGAAATGAGCGCTGCCGGCACAAACGTGAGCGACGCCCTGCCGATTTCCGCCAGGCGATTTTTGTTCATAATCAGTTCCTTATGCCCCGATTTGAACATCAGCGCGTCGCGCAGAACGATCTCGAACGCGTCGAAAAAGGCACCGAGATTGTTTTTATATTTCATGACGCACGCGGAATAATCCGCCACGTCGCTGCTTTTTTGCATATCGGTCATGATGCGGAGCGCCAGCCCTACCATATCCAGGAAACTGTCGTCCGCAACCAGTTTTTTTGCTTTACCGATCATTCCGCCCGAAGAAATGGCGGCAAGGCGCAACTTTTCGGGGTCGATTCCCTCGTCCGAAAGCGCTTCTACGATCTCGTCCGGAGAGAAATAGGGAATTTCCAGTTTTTTCACGCGCGAGCGGACGGTGGGCAGCAGCGCGTATTCCGAAGCCGCGATCATTAAAAGCGCGGAAGTTTCGGGCGGTTCTTCCAGCGTTTTTAAGAGTTTATTCTGCGCCTGCTCGGTCAGTTTGTCCGCGCCGGAAATGACGAACACGCGCAGGTTTCCTTCCACCGGACGCAGAAAACTTTGCGCCACGAGATCGTCCACGTCCGCGGTCAGTACTTTGCCCTGCTGTGACGAGTCGGGATAAATGGGGCAATCGCCGTATACTTCCTTTTCGATCAGGCGGCAGGGGCGACACTCGCCGCACGCGGTGCCGTTTTCGCACAGAATCGCCTTGGCGAAGTGCTTGACGTAGGCGCGGTTCATGGTCTCGTCCGGGCTGATCAGGAGATACCCGTGGGAAAGCGATCCCGCCTTTTTGTCGGAAGCGAAAATGCGGAACGCCGGCGTTTTTTCGAGCAGTTTTTCAAATCGCATGGTTAATATTTCACGTATTCTTCAACGTTCAGGACGAAGCAGCTGGCGCCGCCGACGACGATATCGCCGACGTTTGCGCTTTTGACGTCGTAATTTAAAATGGATTTCGTTTCGTTCGGAATTTTAGAAAGGGCAAACGAGCGCTTGCGGCTGTTGTCGCCGATAATTTCCAGCGCTTTTTCTACGCGTTCGTCTTTCATTCCGCAAAGTAAGGTCACCGTCCCGGTGTGCAGAAATCCGCCGGAAGAAGCCAGCCGCGTGACGTGGAATCCGCCGCGCACCAGTTCGTGTACTACGGTTTTCGCGTCCTGCTTGTTGACGACGGCAAGAATCATCTTCATATTTTTTCCTCCTGAGCCCCGACGCGGGCTGCCCTTATCATCATCTGACCGAACCGAACGGCGCCTGCCGTGCGATCGGTATTTTTCCGGACGCGTACGCCCCGTCCGATCACGGAATGAGTTTTCTTTCTTTCAGCACGGTCACGATATTTTTCGCCGTGTCTTTGACGGCGCCGCGGCATTCCACCGCCACCATCTGATCGGGAAATTTCTTGAGCAGTTCCAGATACCCGCGATACACGCGGTCGTGAAATTCCGCCCCGGCAAGTTCCACGCGGTCGCCCTTGTCGGCGCCGCCCTTTCTTAAAAACGCTTCCCGCGAGGAAAGATTCAAAAAAATCGTACAATCGGGCATACAGTCGGTCATCGCCGTGCGGTTGATCGCCGCAACGTAATCGAAGCCCAACCCCCTGGCATAACCTTGATAGGCGAATGACGAATGCACGAACCGGTCGGAAACGACCGTTTTCCCCGCGGCAAGTGCCGGAATCACCACTTCTTTCAGGTACTGTTCGCGGGAGGCGGCGTAAAGCAGCGCCTCGCACTCGTCGCTCATTTTGCCGTTTTCGGGAGAGAGAATAAGCGCGCGGATCTTTTCGGAGATAGCGTTGCCGCCCGGTTCCCTCGTCACGAGAAAATCGACGTTTTTTTGCCGTAAATATTCCGCGAGTTCCCGCACCTGACGGGATTTGCCGACGCCCTCGCACCCTTCAAACGTGATAAATTTTCCTTTCATAACAGTACCCGTCGTATCTTCCGCACGCAGGACTTCCCCGTGCGGCTTTTGCGAGAGGAAATCCCCCGCCTTTTCTTTCGTAAAGTTTTCGGCTTGCTTTTTGTAAAGGGGAAGCCGCCCGTTTTTCCGTCTTTGAAATCAGCGCTTAAAATGATGCCCGCGGCTTCGTTTTTAAAAACGCCCGCCCGAGGTTTAACCACAAAAAATCCCGTCCGCGGCTTTGTTTTCCGCGGCGCGTTTGCCGCAAAAATACCGCCAACGGTTCCCGATTTTGAATAACGTCCTTTGAAAATCAGGATGTCGTATACGTTTCCAAAAAATAATTGATCGCCGCAAAGGACTCGAAAAACAAGTCGCCGATCCTGCCGTAATAGTTTAAAATCGTCAGAACGCAGTCTTTGGTCGTCCCGCCTTGGGAAGCGCAAAGTTCCGCCGCGTTCGGGAAATAAGAAAGGTCGATGCCGTAGCGTTTGACTTCTCCCACCTCGACGGCGCTTTCATACCCGTCTTCGCCCTTGTGCCGGTAAAGATCGACTTCCTTTTCCAACGCGTTTTTGGCGTAAGAAATCACCGTTTCCGGATGGGCGGCAAGGAACGCTTCCAGTTCCCGCGTTTCTTTCAGATACCCCTCTAAGCGCTGTTTTTCCAGTTTGATACCGGCGGTAATCTGCGCTTCGGTGCGGAAGCGATTGTCTGATTTGTTGTTTCTGAAATTGGCGGCGACCTTTTGTTCGTCCATCACGCGGGCGTCGGAAAGGTCACCGTTTTTGTAGAACGGTCTGAGATAATCGTACGCAGCGGCGATAGCGGAATCGAAATCCCACACCGCGCTTTTATCGACGAAGTTGCGGAAGGCGGAGATCTTGAGATATCCGTCGTCGTCCGCTTTCAAGTTGCCGTTTTCGTCCCGCGTCGCGTCGTCAGAGAAAATCGCGATATCCATTTCCGCTTCCGACAGGCGAATCATCAGTTCCATCGAATCGTAATAATCGCCCTTGCCGAGATATTCGTAAAGAACGTTCTGTATCCCGTAGGAAAACCTGCCGCTTTCTTCCAGTTCTTTGGTGAATTTTTCGGCGCTTTCCGAAGAATAGGTGTCGGTAACGATCAGCAGGTTGAATTCTTCCCCATTCGTCAGTTTGACCCCGGTCATCGAATACACGATGCTCCAGAGAAGGGTCACGAGAAGGGTGACCGCGATCACTTTGATCCAGTCGTACGAAAGGCGGTCGTTCAATCTTTTTTTCGTGATTTTTGCGTCCATAAGGCTCCTTTCGGGGAAATTTTCCTCTTCTCGTTTTTCCTGTTGCCGGGCGCTTCTATCGGCGCTTCTGCGGGGCGAAAACTCACTTCCGCCCGGCAAAACGAAATAACGCCTTAAATCTTTCTCGGCTTCATGGTCGGGAACAAAATGACGTCCCGAATGCTGGGCTGGTCGGTGATCAGCATCACCATACGGTCGATGCCCAGTCCCAAGCCGCCCGTCGGGGGCATTGCGTAAGAAAGGGCGTTGATATAGTCTTCGTCCATCATTGCCGCTTCTTCGTCGCCGGCTTCCTTTGCCTTGACCTGTTCTAAGAAACGTTCTTTCTGGTCGAGCGGGTCGTTGAGTTCGGAATAAGCGTTGCCCAGTTCGCCGTGGCAGGCGAAAAGTTCAAAACGATCGGTCATGCGCTTGTCGCCCGGGCTGCGCTTGGCAAGGGGCGAAACTTCCACCGGGTAGCCCGTGATAAAGGTGGGCTGCACGAGATATTCTTCAATTTTCTGGTCGAACGCCGCGTAGAGCAGTTTGCCCCAACCGTCGTTTTCGCCGTATTCCACGCCGGCAGCAGTCAGCGCCGCTTTCAGCGCGGGGAGATCGTCCGATTCGAAATCGATGCCGAGATATTTCTTCACAGCTTCGATCATGGTCATTTTCGCAAAGGGCGCGCCGAAATCCAATTCGGTGCCCTGATAGGTGATCTTTCCGGAACCGGTCACCGCCGTCACGACGTGGCGGTACAACCGTTCGGTAATATCCATCATGCCGCGATAGTCGGTGTACGCCTGATAAAGTTCCATCAGCGTGAATTCGGGGTTGTGACGGACGTCCATGCCCTCGTTGCGGAACACTCTGCCGATCTCGTACACCTTTTCAAACCCGCCGACGATCAGGCGCTTTAAGTTGAGTTCGAGCGCGATACGGAGGTACATAGGGAGGTCGAGTGCGTTGTGCTTGGTGATGAACGGGCGGGCGGAAGCGCCGCCCGAAATGGTGTTAAGCACCGGCGTTTCTACTTCGATAAACCCTTCCTTATCCAGAAAACTGCGGATTTCGGTAATGATTTTAGAGCGGGTTTCAAAGGTCTTTTTCACTTCGGGATTAACGATCAGGTCAACGTAGCGCTGACGATAGCGCAGATCGGGATCCTTCAGTCCGTGGAATTTTTCGGGCAGAGGCAGGAGGGATTTGGACAGCAGTTCCAGCGCCGTCAGATGTACGGAAACTTCCCCCGTGCGGGTTTTGAACACCCTGCCGGTAAAGCCGATAATGTCCCCGATGTCGTATTCTTTGAACGCGGCAAAACCGTCGCCCAGATCGTCGATTCTGAGATAGATCTGAATCTGTCCGCTGCCGTCTAAAACGTGCGCAAACGCCGCTTTTCCCATGATTCTTCTGGACATCAGACGTCCCGCCATGGTGACGTCTTTGCCTTCCAGTTCCTCGAAATGCGAAACGACGTCTGCCGCAAGATGCGTGCGGTCGAACCGCGCCTTTTCAAACGGGTCGTTGCCGGAAGCGGTCAGGTTTGCCAGTTTTTCTCTCCTTATGCGGAGAATTTCGTTTAAGTCTTCTTCCGTGGTTTCGACGGAAGGATTCTTTTCCTCTGCCATTTGTTCTCTCCTAAAAATATACTTCGATATCGTATTTTGTTTTGTGTAAAATTCCGGCGGGAAATGCGGCATGTTTTCCGCCGGAAGCGGTCGTATATACGGATTGTTTCCCTGCCGGGGAAAAGGTTGCTTTCTGCCGCAGGGCGCTCCGCTATTGCCGGGGAAAGTACCGCTCCTTATCGGCGGGCAATTTGTTCCCGCAGGGAAAACCGTGGATTTGTCGGCGGGCAACTTGCTCTCTGCCGAAAAAGCGGAATTATTCCACCTTTAAAATCTTGACTTTGGTCACGCCGCCGGGCGCCGCAACTTCCACCGTCTCGCCGGCTTTTCTGCCCAGCAGGGCTTTCCCCATAGGCGATTCGTTGCTGATCATATGCTTTTTGGGATCGGCTTCCGAAGTGCCGACCAGCGTGTACTCGATATTTTCATCGTATTCCACGTCGTAAAGCTGAATTTTACTGCCCAGACTTACGACGCCTTCCGCAGTGCCCTCGTCCGAAATGATGCGGGCAAATTTCAGTTTCTGTTCGATCTCGATGATCTCGCCTTCGATCATCGCCTGCTCTTCTCTCGCCGCGGTGTATTCGGCGTTTTCGGAAAGGTCGCCGAACGAGCGTGCGACTTTGATCTTTTCGGTGACTTCCGCACGACGGACGGTTTTCAGTTCGTTTAACCGTTCTTCCAGTTCCTTTGCGCCTTTTGCCGTTAAAATGACTTCGTTATGATTCATAATCGTGATCCTCTCCCGGATTTAAGTTTTCTTGGTTTTGCCGCCGCGCGCTTATGCACAGAATGCGGCATATTATTTAGATATTATAGCGCGCTTTCCGTCCGTTGTCAACCGTTCCCCCCTTTCCTTTCCCGAAAAAGGGAAAAAGGCGGGGTTTTTCTGCCCGTTTTTGGGCGAAAGAACGAAAAAACCGCACCCTTTGGCTATGCCCTTTGCGCGGCGCCCGCATCTCCCGATTCATATAAGCCCAACCCTTGCGCGGGAAACGGAAAACCGCCGCCCGCAATTAGAACCGCACCCAATGCGCGGGAAACGGAAAACGCCCTCCGCTTTTGTAAGAATCCCGGCGGGGCGCAAACTATCGCCCCAAAAGAGAACTACCGCCGCCCACCGGCAAAACATCGTCCAACGTTTTTCTGTAGGGGCGATCATCGATCGCCCGCTTAAAAACGCACTGTTAAAGTAAAAACGCCCCTCCCACCCGTAAAGAAAAAGGGGTTGACTTTCCGTAAGAATTTTGGTACAATGCAGAAAGTTGAAAACACGGTTTCTTCAGGCGAGGCGGACTCTTTTTCTCCGGGGCGGAGGGCGACTTTCCGCAAGGCGGCAATGCCTTTCCGCAAGGGCGGGTAGCGCTCTTTTCAGCAAGGCAAAATAACCGGAACGTTTCGATTTTTGAGATACGTATCGCAATTTTCGGTTTTTGTAAGACCGGAAAAGCGAGAACTTGCCGGCAGAACGCATCCGGTAAAAAGAGCAGAAAATCGCATATCTCCGCGTTCCAAAGAGAAAAATTGCCCGCGGGCAGGAGCAAAAAGGTTTACGCTAAGGAGTTTTTCTATGGTCAAAATTTGGGCTAAAACGATGAAAAATCATAAAATTATGCGGCAAGAAGTCTATTTTGCGATAGAAAAATACGCTTCCGACCGATTTTTTACCTATCTTACCGACTGCTGCGTCCTTCTGGACGTGGAAGTGCCGGTGGTTCTGGACGTTCACCGCAAGAATTTTGAAAAGTTTCACCACGTCAAATTTTTACCGTCCGACTTTATGGACAGGGTAGATTTTGACTACCTTTTGCTGGAAGACGTTTCCTGAATACACCGTTATCGCCGAGCGCTTTAAGCGGCAGTATGGCGGCAATTAAAAAATCGATACGGCGCTGTTTTTTGCAGGAAAGCAAGCCCTGCGGCAACACGGCGGCGACAAAAACATTGATACGGCGGGGGCGGCGCGGC
>CAKQSI010000009.1 GCA_934272745.1 uncultured Clostridia bacterium
CAAATACAACCAAACAAGGCGCCCGCCGCGGAATATTCCGCGGCGGGCGCCTTGTTTGGTTGTATTCCAAAACCGCCGATGTTTTCCTGTCAAGATTTTTAAATTTCACCGCAAATTGCACTGTCAAAGTTTTGGAATTTCTGCCTCCGGCTCTGCTGTTCCAATTTTCAATTTCACTCTGTTCAAAACCTTATATCAAACGGGAAGCGCAAAACGCAAGTTTTGCAGAAAACCTTATGTAGGTTTTCAAACGCTTTGCCAAAAGGCAAAGCGTTTGCTTCCCGCAATTTTACGGGGTGCATTTCCTTTTTTGTTTTTGCGTAATCGGTATTCTTTACTATCCGGACGATTAGTGGACGACTTTTCTTTTTTTTCGGGCGACCATCGGTCGCCCCTGCTTTTAATTATTCTATTCCGAGCGAGAGATTTACCCTTACTTTTTACGGGGCAACGGATGCCGCGCAGTAATCCGCGCCCAAACGATTAACCGGGGGCGCCCGCGGTTCTTATAGCACTTTACTTTTTTAAATTATAAACTTATGGGAAGTAAATTTTGAATCAAGTTCAAAATTTGCGCCGGCGCGCTTCGCAAAGCAAAGCTTTGCGCTTCCCGTTTGAAATGCGGCGAAGCCCAAAACCCTTGCAAGCAAGTTTCGGGACTTCTTGCTTTATAAACTTATGGGAAGTAAATTTTGAATCAAGTTCAAAATTTGCGCCGGCGCGCTTCGCAAAGCAAAGCTTTGCACTTCCCATCTAAAACGCCGTTTGTTTTGCTTGTCCGTAAGCGTACAGGAAAACTGCCGACAACCTGATTGTAACGCTGCATTATATTCGTTGACCGACGCCGGGAACAAAATCCTCGTTTCCGTTCTGTGTATCACCGCCGCGAATTTTCCGCTTATTTCTTCGCCTTTTTATGCGGTTTTTTTGCGGAAAACAGCAACAGATACAACCCGGTACAAAGCAGCGTGGCAACAAGTACGATCGCCGCCATCGCCAAGACCGAAACGCGGGTTCCGAAAAATTCGGGCGAGCAATCCATTACCCGGCGGATGCGTTCCATCTCCTCGGGCGGAATAGACTTGCCCATTTCCGCAAGCGCGCCCGAAAGCGCGTCGTTCTTTAACAGAGAAGTGGCGTACGTCCCCGGCAAAAAGGACAGTGCGTTTTGCAGTCCTTTGCCAAACTGCGAAATGGGCATATACGCGCCGCAGATGAACCCGTATCCGGCGGAAACCATGGTTCCGACGGCGGAAATCTGCCCCTGCGTGGTCAAAAACCGGTTCACGACCGAGGAAAGCGCCGTGCCGAACGTGGTCAAAAGCAGCACGTCCAAAAACAGCCTGACGACGTCCCACGCCGTATAGTACCAACCCTGCGTTGCGATATACAGCAGGCTGACGGCGGTTGCGAGGAAGGTGACGATGAGCGTGGTTGCGAGCGTCCCGAAATAGTACGACAGCGCCAGCGTGCTTTTTCTGACGGGCGTGATCGTGAAATCTTTGCGCGCTCCGCACACTTTGTCCTGCGCCATAATGGTGTTGGAGCAGAACGCGACCGTCACCGTGCACACCGAAAGCAGCGCCGCAAACAACTGCGCGGCAACCGTGCCGTTGACGAGGTCTTTGGGCATCGTTTCCAGAATTTCGGGCGGAATGGACGAAGAAAAACTGTCGCGATACACGTTCGCGAGAAAAGTGGCATACAATATTAAAAGAATAATGGGCGTGATCATAGAAGTGAAAAACAGCCCTTTATCGCGGAAAAACAACTTGATATTCCGTTTGGTCATAGCGAGAAATGTTTTCATTCTGCTTTTCCTCCCGCAAGTTTTTTGCCGGTGACCGCCAAAAACACGTCGTCCATTTTGCCTTTGGTAATTTCAAAATCGGTAAACAAGGCGGGGTGAGCGGTTAAAAGATCGCGCGCTTCCGCGGTGTTTTTTACCGCAATGCGGAAGCCGTCCCGCACGCTTTCGTACGGAAGCCCGAGAGTTTTCACCGCCCCCTCTTCCGCGCCGTAGACCGTAATAAAGTCCCCCGTATAGGCGTTTTTCAGCGCGACCGGCGTACCTTCGGCAGAAATCTTTCCCCCGTCGATGATGATAACGTAGTCGGCGTCCGCCGCCTCTTCCATATAATGGGTGGTGAGAAGAACGGTCATTCTTTCTTCTTTTCTGAGGCGTTCGACGACGTCCCAAAGGAGTTTCCGCGTCTGCGGATCCAAACCCGTAGTCGGTTCGTCCAGAATTAAAAGTTCGGGGCGATGCAAAAGCGCCCTTGCGACGTCGATCCGCCGCGCCTGTCCGCCCGAGAGTTTGCCCACGGGGCGGTTTAAGTAGTCTTTGAACGACAACACTTCGGCAAGTTCTTCCACGCGCGTTTTGGCGGCTTTGCCGGTGACTCCGTATAACGCCGCGCGCGCGTAGAGATTATCCGCAACCGTCAGTACTTTGTCAAGCACGGACGACTGAAACACCACGCCGATCTTTTTCGTGATTTCGGTAAGTTCCTTTTCGGTATCTTTGCCGAGCACCAGCACTTTTCCGGCGTCTTTGGTTTCGGTTCCGCAAAGAATGGAAATGGTGGTGGACTTTCCCGCGCCGTTGACGCCCAGAAAGGCGAAAAGTTCCCCCGTTTTGACGTGGAACGAAAGGTCGTTTACGGCATGTACGTCGCCGTACGACTTGTATAAATGCGAAATTTCGATGCAGTTCTCCATTATTTCTCCTTAAGGATTTCATCCCCGTGCTTTCGGGTGCGGTTACGTCTATACTGCCTGTCTAAGCGGCGTGGCTGATACCCGCCGGCACGCGGCGCCCGACATCCCGGTGTGTCTGCCGTTCTGCCTGCAAAAAACGCGCTTTTGTCATAATGCGGAAGATATAACGCCCGCCATAAAACAGGATACACCCTTTTCTTTGCCCTGTCAAGAAAACGGAGAACAGGAGGCGAAAATCCGTAGGAAAAAGATGTAAAATCTTGGTAAAACAGAAAAAAACGACATCGTTCCTGTTTTTCGGCAAAGGAAAGCAAAAAATTTTTCCCTTTTCCGCTTTCGGCAGAAATATCCTTTATCTTATTTCTCCGTACCGTTCCCTTCTCAAAAAAATTTTTAAAAACCTCTCGTAAAACAGTTGACAAACGCGCGGATTGCGGCGTATAATGCCGCCATAAAAATAAGCAAAGAGGCAAAGGCGTCTCGTGAAATCGTTGATTTTACGGCGTCTTTGCCCCTTTTTTTATTTTAATAATATCACAGGAGAAGAGTAAAAATGGAAACCGTATCGGATTATTTCGGCTGTAACGTGTTTGACGACCGCGTAATGAAAGCAAAACTTTCTTCGGACGTGTATCACTCGCTTAAAAAGACCATTCGGGAAGGGACTTCCCTCGACCTGTCCGTCGCGAACGCCGTCGCCGACGCGATGAAAGACTGGGCGCTTTCGCTGGGGGCAACGCACTATACGCACTGGTTCCAACCCATGACCGGCGTCACCGCAGAAAAACACGACAGTTTTATCACCCCCGCCCCCGACGGCAGAGTGATCATGGAATTTTCCGGTAAGGAACTGATCAAAGGCGAACCGGACGCATCCTCCTTCCCTTCCGGCGGGCTCCGCGCCACGTTTGAAGCGCGCGGCTATACCGCGTGGGACCCCACCTCCTACGCCTTTGTTAAGGGCAAGACGCTTTGCATTCCCACGGCGTTCTGTTCCTACGGGGGCGAAGCGCTGGATAAAAAAACGCCGCTTCTCCGTTCCATGCAGGCGATGAACCGGCAGGCGATGCGTATTTTGCGCCTGTTCGGCAACACCGACGTAAAACGCGTCACGACTTCGGTCGGTCCCGAGCAGGAATATTTTTTGGTGGACCGCGCCATGTACGATGCCAGAAAAGACCTCGTTTACACCGGCAGAACGCTGTTCGGCGCCAAGCCGCCCAAGGGACAGGAACTGGACGATCATTACTTCGGCACCATCAAACCCCGCGTTGCGGCATTTATGGAAGACCTGAATAAAGAACTGTGGAAACTGGGCGTTTTAGCCAAGACCGAGCACAACGAAGTTGCGCCCGCGCAACACGAACTGGCGCCCATTTACACCACCACCAACATTGCGACCGACCACAACCAGTTGACGATGGAAGTGATGCAGCGCGTTGCGGCGAAGCACGGTCTTGTTTGTCTGCTGCACGAAAAGCCCTTTGCCGGCGTCAACGGCAGCGGCAAGCACAACAACTGGTCGATCGCTACCGATACGGGCGTCAATCTTCTGACCCCGGGCGAAACCCCGTACGAAAACGCGCAGTTTTTACTGTTCCTTTCCTCCGTCATCAAAGCGGTGGACGACTATCAGGATCTGCTGCGTCTTTCAGTCGCGACGGCGGGAAACGATCACCGTCTGGGCGCAAACGAAGCGCCGCCCGCAGTCATCTCCATCTTCCTCGGCGACGAACTGACCGAAGTCTTAAGCGCGATCGAAAACGAAAAGCCGTATACCGCGGCGGAAAAGACCGTTTTGAAACTCGGGGTACACGTTCTCCCCAAATTCACGCGCGATACGACGGACAGAAACCGTACTTCTCCCTTCGCGTTTACGGGCAACAAGTTTGAATTCCGTATGCTGGGATCTTCCAACAGCATTGCCTGTGCTAATATTATGCTGAACAGCGCCGTGGCGGACACCCTGCGCGTCTTTGCCGACGAACTGGAAAAGGCGGACGATTTCGAATCTGCCCTGCACGAACTGATCAAGCGTACCATCAAGGAGCATAAACGCATCATCTTTAACGGCAACGGTTACGACGACGCCTGGATTAAGGAAGCCGAAAAGCGCGGTCTGCTGAACCTCCGCACCACGCCCGATTGCATGCCCTGTCTGGTAGCCAAAAAGAACGTGGAAATGCTGACGCGCGAAAAGGTGTATTCCGAAACCGAACTGCGTTCCCGCTACGAAATCAACATGGAAAACTACTGCAAGACGGTGAAGATCGAGGCTTGCACCATGGTTGACATGGCAAGAAAAGAAATTCTGCCCGCAGTGGAATCCTTTGTGAAAGAAGTTGCAAAAACCGCCGCCGCCAAGAAAGCGGTGGACGAAGAGATGGATCTTTCTTACGAAAAAGGTCTTTTGAAAAAGTTGTCCGCGCTTACTTCCCGCATGGCGGAAGGCACGGACGATCTGGAAAAGGTCATTCTGGAACTGAAGACGGCGAAAGACGTCGCCGAAGAGGGCGCAATGATCCGCGACCGTCTGCTCCCCGCGATGAACGAACTGCGCATTGCCGCGGACGAAGCGGAAACGGTAACCGCTAAGAAGTACTGGCCGTTCCCCACCTACGGCGATCTGCTGTTCGGTGTGAGATAAGTTATTTGAAGCAAGGAAACCGTCCGGCGCGTAGTCACGCCTTTCGGCTGAGATAAGCCGGACGGCGAAAGGCGCTTTCCAAGTTGAAGCGCCCGGCGCGAGATAAGTTACTTGAAACAAGCAAACCGCCCGGCGCGTAGTCACGCCTTTCGGCTGAGATAAGCCGGACGGCGAAAGGCACTTTCCAAGTTGAAGCGCCCGGCGCGAGATAAGCGGTCACAAGCGGAAATTTTCCGTGCTGTAATGAAATATTGCAAGGGGGGCGCCCGCGGCAGATTGCCGTGGGCGCCCCTTCTTTTTCTGAAATTCTGTCCGCTTCGTGCATTATAAGGAAATCAAGCCGTCAGGATACTCCGTTCTGCCGCGCGGTTACGTCCGCAAGTCCTCCGATTAACGTGAGAGATTTACCGTATTATTTCAGATAAATCAAGCGTTTTTCGGCACCCGTTTGACATTTCCGCCGTCTGCTTCGTTCCTTTTGTCCGCTTGGCGTTGCCGGTGTTCCGACCGCGTTTTTCGGCACCTGTGTTTTGTTTCTTGGCGACTGCTTCTGGCGTTCTCCGGCGTCGGTCTTGTCCTCCGGCAAATACCCCGGCATTACAAAAACAAGACCGGTAAATACCCCTACCCTTTCAACAGTTCGTCCATAAAGAACGCGCGGGTGTGCGCCTGCTTACCTTCCGCATCGGTCAGGGTGACGTAGAAGTAAGAAGAAGACTCGATCCCTTCCTCTTTTACCTGGCTCGTAAAATGCGAAATATCGAACGTGGCGCCGTTTAACAGGGAGCCGTCGTCGCTCCACCAGGCACGGCGATTGCTTCTTCTCGACGTGCGGAATTCGACGTGGCGGACGGGGGAACATTCCACAGTGAGGGTGTCGCCGTCCAGCGTGATCGACTTGAATTCCGGTCCGGTGGAAGCGTAAAAATCGCCCTTTTCCAGCGCCTGCATAACGGCGGAATAGGTCAATTCCTTAGCGAAAATATTGACGTACCCGCCAAACCGGTCGTGCAGTTGGTGGGCGTCGTCGGTAGCAAGCGGAAACACGCGCTCGCCCTTTCTTAAAAGGTCGTCGATGGGCTGCATGGTGTCCGGATAGCCGCCAAGCACGCAACCGGTATTAAAGCATTCCACGCCCCAAAGCCCTTTCAGCCCGCCGTAGTCCTCATAATTTTGCAGCGACCACACGGGGTGGTTGAGCGAAACCAGAAAGCCGGCTTCGTTCGCCTTTTTGATGATATCGTTCAAACCCTCGGTGGAATAGGTCGCTTCGTAACGGAAGCGTTTCATCTCCTCGGTGATATAGGCTTTCGCATTCCCCCACACCGTATCCGGATTGAGAACGGGACAGGCGGTATTATCTTCTTCCTTCGCAAAGAAATTGAGGTGCGCGACAACAATGGAATCGAAATGATCGGTGTTTGAGGGGCGGTTGACCGACTTTTCGTACGACGTGATGGCGACGAAATTTTCGTCGGTCAGATCTTTATGCGGAACCAGCACTTCGTGATCGGTGAAGGCGACGACGGAATACCCCTGCGCCATATAGGCTTGTTTGACTTCGGCAGGCGTACCCGTTCCGTCGGAAACTTCGGTATGCATATGCAGGTTGGCTTTGTACACGTTGCAATTTTGCGGCAAAAGGCTGCGTTTCATGATTTTCTCCTTTGGGGCGGGGATTTGCTCTGCTGTGGACTACCCGCCACTTCCGGCACTATTTAATTCCCGAAAACAGGATAGCACGGGGAAAAGGCTCCGTCAAGCAGAATTTCTTTTTTTGGGTGGAAAATTTCCGCTTTACGTCCATTTGCTTTGGGCGCATTTTCTTTTTTCGCCTTAGCGACTTCTCCCCTGCACGGCTGCGCAATTATGCAAACAACGCCAGCGAAAGATATAATCCGCCGAGGGAAAGCAAAAGCGTCGGGAGCGCAATGCAAACGCCGCAACGGATAAATTCGCGGAAACCGAACGGCACCTGCTGCTTTTTCAATAATCCCAGCCACATGATGCCCGCCAGCGCGCCCACCGGCGTGAAATACGCCCCGACGTTGGAAGCAACCACGGTTGCCAGCACGGCAGGCAGTTGCTGCGCCGTAAGCAAGGAAGCGACCGAAGAAAACAGCACGCTCATCGGAATATTATTCACCAGATTCGCCGCTAAAAACGAGGCGATTC
This sequence comes from uncultured Clostridia bacterium, assembly GCA_934272745.1. Classification (GTDB taxonomy): domain Bacteria; phylum Bacillota; class Clostridia; order Christensenellales; family Borkfalkiaceae; genus SIG402. The sequence continues at coordinate 7,544 of CAKQSI010000009.1, forward strand.
CGAACGAAAGAACGGTGCCCTTTCCCGCAAACAAGGAGCCGGCTAAGCGTTCGGTCACGCCGTGCTTGGTCAGCGCCAGCACCACCACGAACATGGAAAGAACGAACGGCACCAGTTCCCACGGGGCGCGTTTTAAAGTGTGCAGAACTTCGGTCGGCTTCCGCCTTTTCATGAGCGAATACACCGCCCCGAAAAGCAGCGTTATCAGCGCAAAACCGAGGGAAACCGCCCACATCTCCTTCCCCAAAAAAGAAAAAACGGCGATCATCACCGTGCAGACGGCAAGCGAGATCACGCCGAAAACGAGCAGCGGCTTTTCTATTTCCACGTCCCCTTTTTCCTGCGAAGAAAAGGGCGCGGCAAGTTTTTTATGAAACAGCAAATAGGTAAACAGCAGTCCGCCCGCGCCCGCAAACAATGCCGGCAGCCACATCAGTCGGAAGTATGCGCCGAAGTTCACCCCGCAGGCGGTAGCAAGGTAAATGTTGGTGGGGTTGCCGATCAAAAGCGTGATGCTGAAACTGTTTGCCGCCACGAATTCCCCGACGAGATAAGGTACGGGATCGACCTTGGCGCGCTTTGCGAAATAGCACAAAAAGGGCGTAAACGTCAGTACTACGACGTCGTTGGAGGTGAAGACGGTCAGCACGGAAACCAGCAGGTAGACGATGAGAAAGGTGCGTTTCTGGCTTCCGCCCGCGCGGCTTAACGCCTTGACCGCGAGAAAGCGGAAAAAGCCGGTTTCGTCCAGAAAGACCGAAAGCGACGTCATCGATAGAAACAGCGCCAGAATTTTTAACGGATTGATCGCGCCTTTTGCCGTCAAGCCGGAAATAACCTCCTTTCCGCCGATGGCGCCCGTAACAAGGAGAAGCGCCGCGCCGAGAGCGGAAATCAGCCAGTAGGTCCCGACGGTGACCGCACGCCCGCCGCCCCGTTTACCGAACGCGACCGCCGGGCAAAACAATACCGATAAAAAGATGCCGACGCATACCGCGACGGAAATGATGAGTGTTGCCGTCATAAAATTTTCCCTATATCAGCGCGCCTTTGCGCGGGTTTTTCGCCCCGCGCGTGAAATTTTGCGCGGGTTTTGCGCGCCTAACGTAAATCTGACACGCCGGGCGTGATTGTTTTATTTTACGCAACAGGTGCGACGATTGCTTTATTTTACCACCCGGCTATTATACGCTTTCTTTTTCTTTCGGGCAACGAATTTGCGGTAAGAAAATAAAATTTTGCCGTGAAACACGTTGACCGTGCAGATAAAAACCGGCAGCAAGAAAATCCGAACGTCGTAATGGCGGGCGATCAATGATCGCCCCTACAAAAAAGGCAGCGCTTTTCCGTCCTCGCGCGGCGACGCAGCCCGCGCGGGCGACCCTCCATCGCCCCTACAATTGGGGCAGCGCTTTTCCGTCCTCGCGCGGCGACGCGGCCCGCGCGGGCGACCCTCCATCGCCCCTACAATTGGGGCAGCGCTTTTCCGTCCTCGCGCGGCGACGCGGCCCGCGCGGACGATCGTCCCGGATAAAAACACCGCCGGCAGCCGAAGCCGCAGGCGGTGAAAAAAGGAATACGGGTATGCTTTAAATAAGTATCAGGATACGGATATGCTGAAATTGTACGATTCCGGCATTTTTTCGTCCTAAAACGTTTCCTGCCTTGCTGCAGTATTTTGTCCTAAAACAGTTTTCCGCCTTATAACAGTTTCTGCCTTGTTGCAGTTTTCTGCCGTATAAAATTTCAGCCGTTATATAAAAAGTTTTCAGTCTTTGAACAGTTCGGGATACAGTTCAACCAGACGGTCGCCGATGCAGACGGCAAGTTGGGTGTAGCCGAGTTTTGCAAAGTGCAGACCGTCAACCGGCTGCATGACGTCTTCGTTATCGGCGCCGAGCAGAGAGGAACCATACACGTCGATCATATCCAGACCGAACTCTTTCGCCACCACGGGGACGTATTCCACCGCGCTTAACACGTTGCCGATATAGCCGCAGTTGATCTTGCCCGGGTTTTCGGTGGGGTGCGGCGGAAGATTCAGCACGAGTTTCGCTTCCGGCTTTTTATCCTGCAGGATTTTGGAAACGAGCGTGCGATAGGCTTCCGCATTGCCGCCGGTAAGTCCTAAATTGGTGCCCAGCATCACGATGATGATATCCGCGTCCGAAATATCCACCCAGCCGGAATTGTACTTTCCGAGCATGCCGGAAGCGGTGATGCCGCACTTGCCGTAATTCACCGTTTCCACGTCCAGATAGCGCGAGAGGTAGTAGGGATAGTTCCAGGGCTTGACGTCTTCGTGTCCGGCAAAGCCGCCGAAGTCGCCCTCGGTCAGGCTGTCGCCGATGCAGGCGATCTTCAGTTTTTTGGTTTCGGAAACCGGCTCGGTCAAAAATTCCGCTTCGGCGTCGGTATAGGAACCGAGCGCGTGGTTCATGGTGGTAAAGGAAACGAACGCCGCGTTCTCCGGACGGTTGACCGTGCCGGAAACGACCGTATAGGAAGCGGGCTGGTCGTTACAGGTAATCCCCTTTATAAACGTGCCGCTTTGGTCGAAAAACGCCACGGCGTACAGATAATTATGCGCCGCAACGCGGTAACGCACGGCTTTGCAGCCCTCTGGGAGCGCGATCTTCCGCGTGGAATACCAACCCTCGTAAGTAACCGCCGACCCGTCGGTTCTGCCCGCTTCTGCGCCGGTGGAAACCACCGAAGTCTGATCGAACGTGAGCGAAAGGGTTTCGCCCGCAGTTTCGTCTTCAAACAGCGTATACGCAAGCGTGCTTGCCACGACCGCGCGGCGTTTGAAAGTCTTTTCGCAGGCGAAACGGACGTATACCGCGTCCTGCGGGACGTGCGCCGCCCAGCCGCAGTTGCCGTCGATCGCGTTTTTGCCGCTGACGCCGGAAATGAAGTTCTTTTCCCCGTCGTAGAAGGAAATAAGGTAAATATCCGGCGCTTCGGGCAGATACCAGGCGTACGCCCGGACGTTTTCGGGAATGGTCATATAATTGGTGGAAGTCCACCCCTTTTTGCTGGTCTGTCTGCCGTCCACGCCCAGAAGGTCGATATTGGAAAAACCGGGCTGCACGGTTTGCTGTTCCTTGACCTGCCCGATCGCGGCGTCCACGGGAACGACCACTTCGGGTTCCACAAAGGTGTTTTCGCCCACGCCCACGACGCGCTCGGTTTCGTCCGGTTCCCCTTCGGTGGAGAACCACAGACTTCTCGCCGCCACGCCGATGGCGGAAGGTGCCGCCACGATGCGGAAAGTGCCTTTACTTTTGACCGTGACTTCCGCCACGCCCTTTTTATAACGTACGAAAACCGCGTCGGAAGGTTTCCCTTCTTTGGTAAACGCGTAAAAGGTCAAGCCGAGGTTTTCGACCATGCCTTCGCAGCCGACGTTGATATGGAAGGTCTGCCCTACGGAAACGTGCTTTTCCGCGTCCGCGGTAAGCGTAAACGATTTGGGAACGTTAGGATCGGTTTCGTTGCCGTAAATTTCGATTTCGGTCAGTTGCACGCGGATTGCCGATTCGTCCGAAGCGCTGACGCCGCGTTTCAAGACCGAAATGCGCACGTGTTTGGTTTTTACGGGCGCGTCGAACGCCACTTTATAGGGCGGGAACGCGTTGATCGTACCCTCCACCGTCGCGCCGCGCACGCTTTTTACTACCGTGAAGTTGGTGCCGTCGGTGGAACATTCCACGTCGAAATTCACCGGGAAGTTGGCGACGCCGCCCGCCTGCGACAAAACGTCCTGCCGGGGGTACAGCCACACTTCGGACACGGTACGGAGCGCGCCTAAAGAAATCGTGATATCCATCGGTTTGTCTTCGGTACTGGCGGTGGTAAAGCCCAGTCCGGTTTCGGAAGAAGCGAGGATTCTGCCGTCGATGAGTTGACTTAAATGGAACGAACCGTAGGTTAAAGAATCGCTTGCCGCGACCGTCGCGAGCGAGGAAAGCGCGTAGTTGACCATGGCGTTCCCTTCCGAAAGGGAGGCGCGGACGACCGTATCTCTGCCCGCGGTCAAAAACAGCACGCAGTCTTCCGATTCTTCGCCGTCGATATAAAAGCGGTCGAACCGGCAGCCATCGTCAGGCAGCGCTTCGATGACCAGAAATTCACCGGTGGAAACGTTGATGCGGTGATCGCCGCGGTAAATAATACCGTTGACCCTGACCGCGCCCAGTTCGGGATCCATCTCTACGTTCAGCGCGCCCTGCTCGGCGGAAGCCCCGCTGTAAAACGCCGCTTCCATCAACTGCACGCGGTAAGGATCTTCCGCCTGCTCGTCCGCCGCATAGTCCGAAACGGCGGCAACTTTCAGCCGGACGTAACGCGCGTTTTGCGCGGCGACCGTAAAGTACTGCGTTGCGCCCATCGGGTTGGAACGCAGAGTATATTCCCCGACGGTGACAAATTCCCTGCCGTCGTCCGAAATCGCGATCGAAAACGCCATCGGGAAGTTGGGCGTTTGCCCCTCCTTGGTAAGCGTATCCGTCCGGGGATACAGAGCAAAAGCGTCAAACTGCGTCTTTTTGCCGAAATCCACGGTGACCGAAACGGGATCGGTCAGATTGCCGTTTTCGTCCGCTCGTAAAATGCCGGTGGAATAACCCGAAGACAGATCGCCGTCGAAGAGGTTACGCGCGTTCCAGCCGCCGATCTCGTTATCCGAAGAGGCTTCCGCCCCCTCCGAAACCTGCTGCAGTTGCTGGCGGATAAACAAAGCGTTGACGGTCACGTCCTCGTTTAAAGTGATGGTGACGGTGCGGTCGGTACCGTAAAGTCCGCCCGTCCAGGAGACGAAGCGCACCACGCCGCCCACGTCCGCGCTGACCGAAAGCGTGACTTCCGTACCCTTTTCCAGCACCTTGATACAGGGGAACGACACGAGCGTGCCGTTTAACGACACTTCCCCCGCGACGCCGTTTTCCGCCAGAAGGCGCAACGTTACGTATTTGCTTTCGGTCTGAATTTTTTCCGCGGTGAAGGTCAAAGAAACGTCGGCAGTCATCGCAAAGGAAAGTTGGTTTTCCGCGCCGCCGAAGGTGCCGTTATACCCCGTATAGCGGTAGCCGGTCTTTGCGGAAACGGACAGATTGACTTCTGCCCCGCTTGCGACCGTTTTACGGAAGGTTTCGCCCGAAACCTGCTCTCCGTCCACCGTCAGGTTTAAGCCTTCCGCAAGGGTCAGCGAAAGGTCGTATTCCTGCTTTCCGGAGGTAACCGGCGCGCTTTCGATATCGTAATCGCCAGCGGAAAGTTCGAAATAATAGTAATTCTCGTCGCTGTAAAGATAGGTATAGCCGCTTTCCGCCAGGGCGTCGTTGCCGGAGTAAACCAGCGCGTCGTTGATGCGGATATTTGCCGCGGTAAACGCGAAGCGAGGCACGCCCACTTTTGCGGTGGAGCCCGCCGGAACGTTGAAACTCATCCGGACGATCTTTTGGGAAAGGTCGCGATAGAGCAGCAGATCGATCGTCCCTTTTGCGGTGGGAACGCTCGCCCCGATGCTGTTCATTCTGCCGAACGCGGGAACGATCTCGAATCTTTCATAAGCGGGCGCGGTGGGACGAACGCCCAGCGCGTATTTGGACAGGACGACCATGGGACCGCCCGACCAGGCGTGATTCATCGTGCCGCCCGTTCTGTCCCACAGTTCCCAAAGGGTGGTGTAGGCTTCGCCGGCGACGTATTCGTAGGTCATCATCTGGCGGTAACGGTTCAGCATTCTGTCCTGCGCTTCGGCAGGATAACCTGCGACGAACATGGCTTCCAGCACGTATTTTTCCATATACGGACTGGCGTTAAAGGTATTCTGCAGCACCTGCAGAATCGTGGGGTATTTGTCTTCGGACGCCAGCCCCGCAAGAACGGCAAGTGCGTTTCCGCGGTCGTCCGGCGCGGTCTGGATTGCCGAACGATAGCCGTCTTCCGTCCACAAAATGGCGTTGAACGCGGCGTACAGGCGGGATTTGCGTTCCGCGATCCAGGGAACGCGGTCTTCCTTCCCCAGCGTCTGCGCCATTTTTTCCACGGCGCTCATCGCGTAATAGTACCAGGCGTTTTCGATCACCGCCGTATCCGAACGGCTGCCCCAGTCCATCCAGTCCCAACTGCCGCTGCGGTGGACGACCAGACCGCCGTCTTCCAGTTTCCATTTTTCAAGATAGCGCACGCTAGGTTCGAACGCTTCTTCCAGAACGTACGTTCTGCCGGTATATAAGTAATAATTCCAGATGCCGACCAGTCCCGCCAGTTGCTGCACGGGCAGTTCGAAATAGGCGTTGGAAATGGGGTTGACGGTGGAAAGTGCGTCGTCGCGGTCGGTGCCCGTGCCGGTGATAATCCAGCCGAACATCTGCTGCAGTCCTTTTTCGTACAGGAGATAGGAGTTTTCGTCCATGGAATAGAGAATCTGTTCCATTTCGCTCGTCGCGTCGCCCCACCACTGCGCGCGTTCCCGATCGGGGCAATCCATAAAGTTGTCGCGCATGGTGACGTACAGCGTGTCGTAACACATCTGCCACAAACGGGCGAAGTCGGCGTTGTCGCTGACGAAATCCCCCGCTTTTTCGGTATTATAGCCGCTGGCGCGGTAGCCGACGTCCACCACTTCCACCCCGGCGGGAACGGCGTACATTACGTATTGCCCGTTCATCCAGCCGAAAGATTCAAATTCCTGCTCGCCGGAAGCGTCTGCCACGTAGGTAAAGCGCACGGCTTCCATACTGTCGGTGTTTTCGGTCGTAACGAAGATTTTTTTGCCTTCGGTATCGCTTTTTACCTTGAGGTAGGGCGTAAATTGGATATTGGTGCCGATCTTCATCAGAAGGACGCGGTCTTTGGTCGGGTCGTCCTGCGCCAGAATTTCGGAATTTCGATAAGCGGTGATTCCGGAAAATTTAGTGGGAGGAACGGGGCGCTTCTGCAGCGCGTTCCAAGGCGCGTCGCCGTAAACGCCTAAGACGGTGGCGGCTTCCCAACGGGAGTCGTCAAAGCCGGGCTGCTCCCACGAAAAGTCGGTTTCTTTCATCGCGTCGTACCAGACGTTGTATGCGGGAATACGGTAGTTTGCCTGCGGACTGTCGAAATCGACTTCGGATTTTACGGAGTCGTCGAGATAGGCGGCGGCTTCTTTCACTTTCCAGCGCGCGTCCGAAGTCAGCACGGTTTCCCCGTCGGCTACGAGGTCGAAATAAAAGGCGCCTTTGCCCGTCGTGACGTTGGAATAACTGTCCCCTCTTTTTCCCCAGAACCAGGCAAGCACGGCGACGGTGTTTTCCCCGGGAAGAAGGTATTCGGTCAGATCGACTTCGTCGTAATAGCCCTCGTCCGGCGTGGGACCGCGTTTCAAGCCGCCCTCAAACACCACCAGTTCGCCGTTGACGTACAGCCAATATCTGGAATCCACCGCGATTTTCGCAGTTGCCTGACGGCAGTAGCCGTTCAAAGTCACGGTGCCGCGCAGACGAACCCACTGGTTTTTGGTGTTTTCGCTCGCCCAGATCCATTTCCCGTTGAACTCTTCGTAAGGATTCGGGGTCGCCGTGGGGCTGATCGTGGGATTTTCGGTAGGCGCCGCGGTGGGGCGACCCGAAGGTTCCGTCGTCGGGGTTTCGGTAGGCGCCGCCGTAGGCTGCTGCGAAACCGAAGGCGCCGCCGTCGGATTTTCGGTAGGGCTGCCCGTCGGGGTATCTGTCGGGTTAGTCGTGGGCGCCGTCGTAGGCGTACCCGTGGGCACAGGCGCCATGGTAGGTTCCGCCACGGAAGCCGAAACGGAAACGCCGGGCACGGGGTCGGGGTGACGGTTCGCACACCCGCAGACGGTTGCCAGAATCAGGTAAACGAGAAGTGACATTTTCAATAATCCTTTCAGCCGGAAATGTTGCATTCAGGAAAAAACCTCCCATTTTCGAATGTTTTATCGGTCGTTTTTTGCGCGGAAAGCGAAGGGTCTTCCCCTCCGCGCGCACGGTAATTTTTCACGCTGCCGAAAGTATAGAACTTTCCCCTATAAAATTGCAATCAAATTTGTAACTTAAACTATTAAATATATCACATCGGAAGAAATTTTCTTGGCTTTTTTTAGAAAATCTCTTGAAAAAGTGCGCGTTATGCTGTATGCTTTTAATAGTCAGGTCCGGCGCGCGTATTTTTGGCGTCGGCAAAGTAAATTTTGCGAGGGCATTATGTCGGACACTTACAAAATCAATCCTGTCAACAAAGAAAGCGAGAGCAATCTTACCATTGTGGAATTCGGTCTGCAAGCCGAAGAGTACTTTCCGCATAAATTCGGACCGGCAGTCAAACTGTCTTACGTTTTGCAATACGTCGAAAAAGGCTGCGGCACCTATACGCTGAACGGCAACGTTTACCGCGTTCAGGCGGGCGATCTGTTCTTTCTGCCCAAAAATTCCATCGTCAGTTATGCGGCGGATAAGGAGAACCCCTATCGCTATTACTGGATCGATTTTGACGGGCTTTCTGCCAAAAACATACTGCACAACATCGGCATTTCGGAAGAGAACCCCGTCATTGCGCTGAACAACGACGAGGTTTTGTACCGATTCCGCAGCGTGGGCGACGCGCTGGAAGGGCGCTCGTACCTTTCCTATCTGGACGCGCTCGGCAGGCTGTACGAACTGCTTTCCTTTTTGGGCAGTCTGCGTGCGGAATACGCTTCCGCGCCCGCGTCGTCCGCGGAACAGCACGTGCAGGACGCGATCAGCCTGATCAAGCACCGTTACTGGGACAATCTGACCGTGGCGCAGATCGCGGCGGAAATCGGCATCAACCGCAATTATTTAAGCGCGGTATTCAAAAAATATACGGGCGAAAGTCCGGTTTCCTACCTGATGAAATACCGCATTCAGTGCGCGCGCTGTATGCTTCAACTGGGATACAGCGTGATCGATACCGCAACGCGCTGCGGGTTCAACTCCCCCGCTAACTTTTCCATGCAGTTTAAGCGCATGGTGGGTCACACGCCGCAAAAGGAGCGGAAACTTTCTTCCGGCAAAACCACGGGCGGCGCGAAGGATTGAGTTTTGCAATATCTGCCGGCGGCGCTCTTTCTATACAAAGGCTGCGGCGCCCCGAACGAGGATATGCGAATCATGGTCGGCACACGGTGGGGCGGAGCGACAAAACACCGGGCGGCGCGAAGCGACAAAACCACGGGCGGGCGAAGCGACAAAACACCGGGCGGCGCGAAGTGACAAAACCACGGGCGGCGCAAAGTGACAAAACCACGGGCGGCGCAAAAAATTAAATTTTAAATTATCGACTTTAAACGAAGAGGAAGGCATTTAAAAAACTTACTCTGACTTGAAACCCACGCGGTATTTATTTGAACACCTCCCGGACAGGACAAAATTAAATGATTTTTTGGGGCAGCCTTGCGGCTGCTCCTTTCTTTTTTACTTTACGGTTACTTCTCTTTTTTTACTTTGCGCGCCTTGCGGCTGCTCCTTTTTATATTTTATATAACTCTGCATTTTATATAACTCTGCCGCGCCCTTTACATTCAAAGCCGCCCGCGCGCCTTTTTGCATAATTCAGCCTTGCGGCTGCTCCTTTCTTTTTTACTTCACGGTTACTTCTCTTTTTTTCTTTGCGCGCCTTGCGGCTGCTCCTTTTTTCTATAAAAAGACCCCCGGCAAAAGAATTTGCAAGGGGTCTGAAACGTGAGATAGAGTATACTTTTTACAGGGCGCCCTATCGCACATCCGCAAAAAGGGCGCCGACCGGAGTTCCGCCGCGAAAGACAGGAATCCCCCGCGGCAAAACCGGAAAACGATCCGATTTAAGAGCGCTTTTTACGAAGCACGAACATCGCTGCGGCAATTGCAAACAGTCCGAGAATGATCATTCCCGAAGCGCCGCCGTTGTTTCCGTTTATGGGCGCGACGGTTCCGCAGGAATTCCCGCAGGAACTGCCGTTATCGCCGCTTTCGGAAGGCGCGGTCGAGGGGGCCGCGGACGGTGTTTCCGAAGGAGTTTCGGAAGGTGTTTCCGAAGGAGTTTCCGAAGGAGTTTCGGACGGTGTTTCCGAAGGAGTTTCGGAAGGTGTTTCGGAGGGCTTTTCCGAAGGTTCGGTCGAGGGTTCGACGGAAGGTTTGGTCGAAGGCTCTACGGACGGTTCGACGGAAGGAGCCGCTTCTTTCGCGAAGGTCGCGGTCAGCGTTTTCGATTCCGTCAGGGTCAGGTTACGGGTCGCGTTGGTGTCGCCGTCCGACCAGGAAACGAACTTGTAACCTGCGTTTGCCGTTGCGGTAACGGTGACTTCCGCGCCGTAAGCGACGTTCTGCGCGCTTGCGCTGACGGTGCCGCCCTCTCCCGCAGTCAGGATCAGTACGTCGCCGGTCGCTGCCGCGTCGTCGGTGACGACGAAGGAGATCGGTTCGAAGATAGCGGTGTAAACTTTGGAAGTCGTGATGTTTTCAACGATCAGGTTGGGCGTGGTTACTCTGGTGTTCGTCCAGCGAACGAAGCGATATCCCGCCTTGGGAACGGCAACGACTTCGGTCGTATTTTCGCCATAAATAACGGTCTGCTGTGTTTCGCCGGTGATTTCACCCATGGTGGAATCGGCTTCGAACTTCACGGTATAGGTCAGTTTTGCAAGCGTGATGGTCAGCGTGCAATCGTTGCCCGGCATTTTGAACCGAATGAACGCTGCGTTTTCGACGGAGGAAAGTTTGCCGCCTTCCAGCGTGGAAGTGACGCCGACGCCTCTTTGCAGCATGATCGAAATCTGTACTTCGGTGGAAACAACCAATTTGTTTTCTCCGACCTGCAAGTCGCCGAATTCAAACTTCGACGCAAGTTCTTCGCCGACGATGACGATGGTCAGCGTGCTGACGACGTATTCCGAATCGCAAACGACGACCTGCGCGGAATTCTTGATGGAAGGATTGTCGATTGCGAAATAGTAATATTTGATTTCGCCCGCTTCGAGATAAGCGACTTTTGCGTAAACATGTTCCTTTCCGCCGATGGTGAAGTGTACTTCTTCGTCCATCGCAAAGGTAACGTCTGCGGTAGTCTGACGGGTATTGGTCGGCTTTTTCGTCGAAGAAATGGGAGCCGATTCGGTGTCTTCGTACAGTTTGGTGTACTGATAGGTCGTTCTGATAAACTTTTCTTTGGTCAGTTCGACGTCGGATTCTTTCAGATAAACGGTTTCGATTCCGTCCGCGGTCAGATAGTGACCGACAAGATAAGTAACTTCGTCTTTCACAAAGGTCGCGTCGATTAAGACCTTATATCCCGCGGGAAGCGCGACCGCGGTATAAGCGCCCTCGGCGTCCTTCCGGTTGGAAGTCGGCTCCGCGTTTTCTTTGATCACGCCGACAACCGACGGGAAAGATTTCGCGGCACTCGAAACGTAGTTAAAGTAATGGACATCCATCATCTGTTCGGTAACCTGTCCGTCTTCTCCCTTAAAGAGAGCGTACATCGTGGTTTTGTGGAAGCCGTAAGAAAGATCGAACACCGCGGGGTTCCAGTTATAGTTGTATCCGCAGTACGCTCCGGTAGGAGTTTCCGCATATTCGGGATAAGCAGAAATAACGTCCTGACGGAATTCGCCGAATGCGTTTTTGTAGTCGTCGGAATCGGTCGTCACTGTAACCGCCCAGTCGGGATTATCGTCGTAGATCAACTTCATTCCGTAGACTTTCCGGGAGGAAATAATCCAGCCGCGGCCGTTGGTACCGTCGTTTACGATCAACCCGTCTTTATAGGTATTGTATTGGAATTTCAGGTCGAAATTCGCCGTCAGCGCGATATCTTCTTCCCCGACGGTGATTTCGCGGGGGGATTCGGTAGCGCCGTCGCTCCAACCGGTCAGTTCGTAGTTTTTATTTGCGGTCGCTTTTACGGTCAGACTGACGCCGGCGGGATATTTATCGGAAGCGATACCCGAAACGCTGCCGCCCTTGCCTGCCGAAACTGCGACGGTTTTCAGGGCAAGCGCGGTGTCCGCTAAGGTATAAGAGGCTTTTTTGTTGGAAAGTTTGACCGAAGGCGTATAAACGTCTTTCAGCGTTCCGTTCGCAGCCACCATCTTTACAATCGCGTAATTGATGGTATCCCCTGCCTGAACGCCCTTGCTGCCGTTGCTGTCCGCGGCGGTCGTGGAATAACTTCCGGAAACCGGAAGGGTAAACTTCGTGATGTCTTTTGCGACGGAGAACGCAACCGTGGGTTTTGCCGCCCCTTCCAGCGCGTTATCTTCGTTGAAATAGAAGTCGTTGACGATGTTTTTCAGCGTTAAGATCTGCATTTCGGGCGCGAAGTCGAAACTTCCGTCCGGCAGATAAACGGTAGCGGGACCGTCTTCGGAAAGATAATGTCCGACGTAGGTCAAGTCGCCGTTCATGCGGTAGCCGTCGATTACGACGGGGAATGCAGCCTGGATTCCCAGCGCGACGTAATTGCCTTTGGCGTCTTTCATGTTGGAATAAACGGTCGCGCTCGCTTTGGTCGTCGCGGCGATGGGCGAAAGCGCGGTAACCGTTTCGTCTATAGCGGAAGCAAGCAGCGTGCAGGCGTCGAATCTCTGCGAAGTGCCGTCTTCAAATGCGGCAATCAGTTCCACTTTGTGGTAGCCGGGGGTAAGATTCAGCGCGGCGACGTCTACGGTCGCATTGAAGCCGACCGCGGTGCCGTTGGGACCGTCCGCAAAATCGGGCACGGTCGCGATGGCGTCCGCTCTGTCTTCGCCGTACTCGGTATCGATGCGATGCGTGCCGTCGATCATCAGATACACGCCGGTGATTTTATCTTTGGAAACCACCCAACTGCGGATAGTGCCGAGGACGGTTTCGGGCGAACCCATTTTGCTTTTCCAGTTCTGGTTTGCAAATTCGTGATTTGCCGCGGGAACGGTGGGCGTTTCCGTGGGTTCGGTCGAGGGAGCGGATTCTTCGTTCCAGATACCGTAAATTTCGGACGGTGCGTTGCCGAATTTATTGCAGAATGCGGCGCGGAGATATTTTGCGCCTTCCGGTACGTCGATCGTGCCGTTCACACCGGCGCCTGCCGACACTTCCGTCAAGAAACCGGTCCGGGAAATGATCAGATTTTTATCCGCGTCCAAAAATACCAGTCCGGCGCTTGCTTTGCCGTCCTCGGTACGGAACGCGGGCGCGGCGTATTCCAGTCTGACGTATTTGGCGTCCAGTTCGATCTCCTCCGCCATATACCAGCCGGGCTCGGAAACCGTTTCGCCGGTCAGCATGCCGGTTTCGGTATTGACCAGATACGAAACGATAGTGCAGGTATCGTATCCGATCGTCAGCAATTCTCTTTTCTCTACCGTTTCCGCTTTTGCGGCTTTAGCGGGCATAACCGCTATCGCTAGACAAGCGAAACACAAGGAGAAAAATAACAACAGTTTTTTCATCTTTGCCTCCTTATTCTTTCAGGCTGAATTTATTCTTACCGCTGATAGCGGCAGGATCCGTTTATCGATTTCCGCCATGCCGGACAACTTTTCCCGTTATCAGGCTGTTCCGGCAATATTCTTACTTTTGTGGCAATAATTTACACGTTCCGGGAAAGTCGGCATTTTTGATGTTTTTTCCGGACATATTTTTATAAGAATCAATCTTATTTTAGCAACGCGGTTTTAATAACGCAATCAAATTCGTAAGATGATTTTTTGAATATGTATGTTTTTTAGTTTTATGAAACAGAATTTTTAAACTTTTTTTAATTTTTTCGGATTGCCTTTAAGTAAAACGATATATTGTCAACTTCACCAATCGGCGTTTTTTCATATTTTTCGTGCCGAATCAAAACATACATTTTCGATTGTTTCAGCACCTTTTTCTTCCTTTTTCTAAAAATCGGTCGCGCTTTAGTGCGATTGCGCAGCCTGCACCAAATCCGGTCGCGCTTTAGTGCGATTGCGCAGCCTGCACCTTTGCTATGATATCATAAGGTTCGGGATATAAAATTTCCGCCCGCGGCGAACGCCGCGGGCGGAACCTCTTTAAGAATTACGCGCACCTATTTAATATCCCTATTTCGCAAAATATTTCGCATAATGCGGAACCCTTTCCGCAAAATATATTTCGCTAAATATTAAGAATTTTCCAACCATATAATCATACGCCTTAAAGCTGCTGCGGTTCGGCTTCGGACGCGGCGTTCTTCTCCGCGGCAGCCTCTTTCCCCTCGGCAGCCGCCGCATGCGGTAAGGGCGGAAGATGCGCCCTTATGAAACGTTTTGGTGGATCAGCCGGGACTTGCACCCGGGTCTTACGGACCGCACCGTTGCTTTCTACATACTTAGTTTACCTTTTATCCCTTGCAAAAGCCTTCGATAAACGGAATACTTTTACCGTGGGAAGCGTAAGTGCCGCAAATTGCCCCGTTTCCAAAAGCAAAAAGCCGTTCCCCGCCGTTTTTTTGATGCCCGACACCGGATCTGCGGGTAACCCGGGCGAACAACGCAGTTACGCTGCGTAAGCTAATTCGTTAGAATTCGCGTTTAAATTTTTTGCCCTCTTTTAACGAAGCGGGGGCGCTTCGGTATGCTTACAAAGGCTAAGTTCGCAATCGAATCTGCAACTGACCCATGTGGTTCGCATAAAAATGCGAAAGGTTCGGCATTCCCTTCCGGCTCAGCCGAAAGAAACGCCGCAGCGTGGCGGGCTTTCCCTATCCCTTGCTAAGAAACCAGAAATACCGCAGCAGGCAGCAAATACACCAGCAAAACGACGAGAACAGCCGCCGCCGAAACCAGCACGAAGCAAAGCCCGTCCAGTTTTTGATATATTGCCGCACAGCGGGAAATCCGCCTTCTTCTCCTGCTATTATACGCCGAATTTTTGGAAATTGCAAGGAAAATGACCAAACTCATTGCGGTGAGGAAGAAAATCGCCCCGCCGGTTTTCCAGCCCGGCGGCGTAAAGGTCAGGCGGACGGCGTTTTTCCCCGCCGAAACGGGGATCGCCATAAAGCCGTCTAACGTAGAAAACACTTCCGCCCGCTTGCCGTTGACCGTTGCCGAAAAGCCCTTGAGATAGGGCGCGGAAACAAACAGATATCCGTCTTTTCCCGAAGTAAAAGTACCGGAAAATCCGTTTTTCTGCTTTTTGAGCCGGGCAAATTCGCCGTCCGCTTCCGCGGCGGTCAAAGCAGCTTCCCGCACGCCGAACACCGAAAGCGACGAGGCGTAGAAACTGCGGTTTAAGAAAAGTTCGACGGTGACCGTCGTGCGCTCGTATTCGCCGATGAGTAAAAAGCCGTTATCCGGACTCGTGGGGTAATTCACGCGCTGCCGGTTACCGTTAACGTAAACGTTGACCGCTCCGAAAACGCGCTGCCCCGTCCCGACCGAAAAGGAGGCTCCGTCAAACAAATCGAGGTACAGGGTCTGCCGCTCGGTCACGTTGCAGGTGAAACGGATCGTCGGTTCCTGTCCCGTCACGCGGTAATAGGAAACGCCCTCCCGGTCCCCTTCTCTTTTGCTGACGTCAGAAAACTCCGCGTCGTATTTTCGGGTCAATTCGCCGGACGAGGGGAACAGCGTGCGGTAAACGGTTTCCTGCCATTCCACCCGATCGTACCGAAAAACGGAGGACGTATAGCGTAAATCGGTACTTGTGACGATGCCGCAAGGGAGGAAACGGGCGTTTTCTTCCAGCCGATAGCGGGTGCCGTTATACGCCGCGCCCTCTTTATTGCCGTAGCGCTCGGTATAGCGCACGTTAAACAGCATATCGGTAAACACGGTGCCGTTGTGGGAGCCGATCTCCATCCAGTTGGATTCGTACCCCGCAATTTTGGCAAGGCGCATCGCGCCGGCATCGGTCAACGAAGTATAGTGCGACAGCGTGGCAAACCCCGTCGCTCCCGTGTAGTTGACGTAATGATTTTTTGCGGAGGCTTTGACACGGAAAAACTCTTCCCCGTTTGCAAATTCCGCATTTTCCGCCGCGGCGGAAAGGGACAGCGCGTCCCGATAAAATCCCGTTTCCTTAGCGGGAGAAACCATATATACGCGTGCGGAAAAGCAGATTTCGGTCACCGCAAGAAGCGCGAGAACGGCACAAACCGCGGCGCGTTTTAAAAGTCCCGCCCGGTAGATGAGGCAAAGCGCCGCCCCGAACGCCATAATAGGCAGATAATATTTCCAAAGCGCCGCAAGGGAAGCGGCGCTGCCGTAAAACGACCTGCCGTAGGTGGAAAGCACTTCGGCATTTTCCGCCTGATATTTTTGGGAATACAGCAATATCCCTTGCGCTACGCAAAGACAAACGGCGGCAACCGCGGCAAAAACGATTTGCCGGAGCAATTTTTGATTTGGGCGTGGCATATTGAGGCGATGCGAGGTTTCCGTTTCGTTTCCGCGTTTACTTTTGGGCGCGCGGGCGGCGGCTTCGTCGCTGCGTTTGTCCCCAAAGTTCCAAGTCGTGTTCCCGTTTTTGCGGGACGTATCCCCGTTTTCGGATACAAACGCTTGTTTTGCGGGAAAAGGCGCGCTGTTTTTCAAAGCGGACGCCCGGTTTTCCGCCGACGCCGCGAACAGTCCAGACAGAAGGTCTTTCTCCTGCTCTTCCCCGCAAAGCGCGGTCAAAAAGCCGGAATCCCGATCCGAAAGTCCGCGCGCCGCCATCAGAATCATCAAAAAATTCGTGATAAACCCGTAGCGCGCGGGGAACGCCATGTACGAGCCGGTGTTCCACAAAAGGTTGACCGGTTCAAAGAAAAAGGGCACCGTAAGAAGCAACAGCAAGGCGGCGTATTTCACGTCTTCCCGCACAGGGCGCCGGGAAAAGAAGAACGGAAACAAAAACAGTTCGCCGAGAAGCACCGGCAAAACGGTGGAAAGCGAAGTTTCGGCGCCCGCGTTTTTCAGGCTGCCGAGGACGTTCAGTCCCGTCCGCGCCGACGAAAACACAGCCGAAAGGAGCGGCAGATAGCAGATGGCGGAAAGCCCCGCCGCAATCAGGGACGAAAGGACAAACTTGCGCGCGATTTCCCCGGATAATGGCGCAAAAAACGGCGCGACTCGCCCCTGTTTTTTCTCTTCCGAGCGGCGAAAATACAGCGTCAGACCCATATACAGCAGTAAAAACAGCACGAACATGTACGAAACGTACAGGCAAATGAGGACGGAAGCGGTCAGCGCCGCCGTGTACAGTGCGGGTTTCCCCTTTTTGACGAGGCGTTCCGCGCCCCAGAAAAGCAGCGGAAACAGATACACCGCGTCCAGCCATAAAACGATCTGATAGTACAAAAAGCAATAGCCGCAGGCGCCGTAAAAAACCGACAGGATCACCGCAAATCCCACGGAAAGATCGGACTGCGTGTGCCGAAGGCAAAGATACGCCGTAAATGCGGCGGCGGTAAGTTTTAATAGCACGAGGACGTTGACGAAAGACATCATATCCTCTTTTTTAACAAAGACGACGAGAAGATGAAAGGGACTGGATAGGTAATAGAAAAACAGCCCGGCAAAGTTCATGCCGCCGGCGTTGTTGTGCGAATAGAAAAAGCCGCTTTTACCGGTCAGAACGTCTTTCAGATCGCAAAGCAGCGGCACGATCTGGCTGTCCATATCGCCCCAGGAAATTGTTTTATCGCCAAAGGGATACAAGCCGCTCCTGCGGAAAACATACAGCAGCACGGCAAGCAGAATTGCCGGCGCCGCGAGTGCGGGAAGCACTTTAAAAAGCGTGCGTTTTACTCTTGCTCCGCTTTGATTTTTGCGTATTTCCCTACCCGTACTTTTTCTTTGGCTGGTCATCTCTTTTCCCCTTTTTCGGACGGTTTCTTAAGGTCGCGACTTTTCAAAATTCGTCAAAATTGCGCCTTTTGTCTGCCCTTTTCCGCAAGACTTCGATCGTCTTATCTGGAATATTCCTTCATCTGACGGCTTAAATCACGATCGAGATCGCGCTTTTTGATAGTATCTTTTTTATCGACCGTCTGTTTTCCGCGGCAAAGCGCGACTTCGATCTTCACCAGCGCATCCTTAAAATACAGCCGAAGCGGCACCAGCGTATACCCCTTTTCATTGACCTTGCCCACGATTTTGTGGATTTCTGCCTTGTGCAGCAGCAGTTTGCGGTCGCGCTTGGCGTCCGTCGAATTATAGGCGCCGGACTTGTCGTACACCGCGATGTGGGCGTTTTTCAACGTCACCTGCCCGTCGCGGATAAAGCAGAACGAGTCCTTTAAGTTGGCGTTGCCCATGCGGAGCGATTTGACTTCCGCCCCCTCTAAAACCAAGCCTGCTTCGTACTTATCCTCGATAAAATAATCGAACCGCGCCTTTTGATTGACCGTAATGTTTTTTTCCATAACTTTTTCCTCTTTTATCGGAGGCGATTTTGCACTTTGCAGCGGAAAACCTTGCCCGGTATTCCACGACAAAAATTACCCCTGCCGACGCTTTGCGGCGAAGAATTTTATCGGGCGTTCCCTTGCTTAAAGTTACCCCTGCCGCTCAGGCAAAATCACCCCTGCCGCTTGTTTGTATAACGTTTTGCACCGCCGCGGGGCGATACGCGCTCCCGTTTTTGTTTCTCTTTAGCGCCGGCGCGCCCTTTGGTATGTCCTTGCGATTTTCCTTTGGCGCTGCGGGGATTTTTCGCTGCGTTTTTTAAGCCGTAAAACCTGCCGCCCGCTCCGAACGCAACCTTGCCGCCGCGCTTTTCGCTTTTCTTTCCGTCGGATTTTTTCGCGGTTTTATTGCCTGCGTTTCGTGCGGTTTTGCCGCCAGTTTTTCTATCGGCTTTACCGCCGGACGGGCTACCGGTTTTTCCGCCGGGAACTCCGTCCGTTTTATGACCGGCTTTTCCGCTTCTTTTACCGGAGCCGGAATGCGGATCCGCGGCTTTTTTGCCTTTTCCGCTTTTTCCCGCGGCGATCACGCCGCCTTGTTCTTCGTCGGTCACGAGATCGAATTCCACCCGCCGTTCGGCAAGATTTGCGGAAATGACGCGCACTTTAACGCTTTCCCCTAAGGAAAACGCGTGATTTTTGCCGCGCAGCGTATACGCCGCTTCGTCCAGTTCGTACCGGTCGTTCGGCAAGCGGGCAATGCGGATTAATCCCTCGGTGACGGCGTCGGTTTCGGCAAAAATACCGAAACTGGTCACACCGGAAACGACGGCGTCCACCGTTTCACCCAGAAACTGCCCCATAAAATAGGTCTTGTAAAGGTCGTCCACGGCGCGCTCCGCTTCGGTCGCGGCAAGTTCCCGCGCACTGCTTTCTTTTGCGGCAACGTCCGCCGTTTTTTTATCCTGTTCCGTAAACTTTTCGCCGGCAAGGGCTCGCTTTAAGATGCGATGAACGATAAGATCGGGATAACGTCTGATGGGCGAAGTAAAATGGCAATAATGCTCGCTTGAAAGACCGAAATGTCCCAGATTTCGCGTATCGTACCGCGCTTTTTGCATACTGCGAAGCAACACGAGATTCAGTAGCGCCGCGTGGGGCGAAGCCGATTCTTCCTCTAAAACGCGCTGCAGGTCTTTGGGGGTGACGGCGCCGCCGAAGTTTGCCGAAACGCCCAAGCCTTTCAAAAACTCGGCAAAAGCGCCCATCTTTTCGGGTGCAGGCGTTTCGTGAACACGGTAGACGAAAGGAATCTGCGCCTTTTCGGCATAAGTCGCGACCGCCTCGTTGGCAAGGATCATAAATTCCTCGATCATGCGGTGCGAAACGCCGCGCTCGGCCTCTTCCACGGTTACGTCATCGCCGCGGCAGACGATTTTCGCCTCCCGCACCGAAAGGTCGATCGCGCCGCGGCGCTCCCTTCTTCCCGCAAGAATGACCGCAAGGCGCGCCATTTTTTGCAACATTTGTTTGATTTCGGGCGTTACGCTCATATTTTCGGGACTCTGCCCGCCCGGCGTTACGGTAGCATCTTCCGAAAGCCCGCCCGCCGTTTCTGCCTCGCCGCCCGCAAGCAAGCGGTTCACCCCTTCGTAAGTCAGCCGTGCGTTGCTGACGATGACCGATTCGGTAAGCGAAGAGGAAAGCGGCGTGCCGTTTTTATCGAATTTTACCGCAACCGAAAGCGTATAACGCGGCTCGCCGGGGTTTAAGGAACACGCCCCGCAGGATAGCGCTTTTGGCAGCATAGGAATGGCGCGATCGGGAAAATACACGCTGGTGCCGCGGGCAAGCGCCTCTTCGTCCAGCGCGTCCCCCGCCGTGACGTAATGCGAAACGTCGGCAATATGCACGTAAAGCGTTTCGCCGGTTTCGGTTTCGAGCAAAGACACGGCGTCGTCGTAGTCCCGCGTGTCTTCGCCGTCGATTGTGACCGTCAAAAGTCCCGTCAGGTCGTCGCGACCCGCCGTTTCTACCGGCAGGGCGGCAACCTTTTCCGCTTGCAGCCTCACTTTTATTGGGAAATCTTCGGTCAGTCCGTAGGAACGGATAATGGCAAGTTCCTCGGTCTTAAGCTGAGAATCCGCAGTCAGGATCTCCTCCACCACACCCGTGGCACCGCCGCCCCGGGAGGGAAACCGCGTGATTTTTACCAGCACTTTATCGCCCGGTTTTGCGCCGTGCGTCCTGCCCCTTTCGATGAAAACGTCGCCGGGGAAACGTTTTTCGTCCGGCGTGACGTAGGCAAAATCGCCGTAGCCGTCGAACTTGCCGGAAAGGCGCTGCATTCCGCGCGAAAGAACGGCAAGCACTTCCCCCTCGTCCGAGGTGGCGGAATTCTTGTCCGCCTTTTTCGCAAG
Source organism: uncultured Clostridia bacterium (assembly GCA_934272745.1). GTDB lineage: Bacteria > Bacillota > Clostridia > Christensenellales > Borkfalkiaceae > SIG402. Next base: position 28,288 of record CAKQSI010000009.1, read on the forward strand.
AACACGGTCTTTGTGCATGGCGGAATTAAGAGCGCGGGGCGGCAGAAACAGGTCGGGCAGCGTTTTGTCGTCCGGAATAAAAAAAGCAAAGCCGCGGTCGGAACCCTGCACGGTGCCGGTCATAGCGCCGATCTCTTTTGCCGTGACGAACTTTTTGTTTTTGTCCAGCACGATACTGCCGTCCGCCAGAAGTTCGTCCAAAATAGCAGAAAGTTCGTCCCGCGCCGCTGCCTTCTCGGCGTGGAACAGTTTATATAGTTCCTTTTCCGAACGGAAACGGAAGGTTTTTTCTTGTAACTTTGCGAAAACTTCGCTTTTATTCCACATAAAACTCCGAAAAATAAAAAAAGAGACGGTAGATCATACCGCCTCTTTCGTTGGTCAAAAAATTACGCAAGCAATTCCAGAAGATAAAAACCGATGGAGAACACGGCGATGCAGATCAGGCAAACCGCCGTAATGATCTTCAGAACGGACTCTTTCGAGCGACCTTTATTTTTGCTGTAAAAGGTTTCGCTGCTGCCGGTGATGGAATCGATCCCTTCGGAATTCGCCGTCTGCATGCAAACGCAGACGATTGCGGCGATAGAGCAAAGCGAAATCAGCACGATGAGGGCGATTCTCGCGAATTTGTACAGTTCGTAATACTTGATCGGCGCAGCAAGCGCTGTCCACAACAGTTCCGTCATGTTTGTGACCATCCTTATCTTAGATACTATAAAGCATAATCTGTGCGATACGGCTTATAGTATAGCATATTCCCACGCGAATGACAAGCGTTTTTTGGAATATTTTCCTGTTTTTTGCGTTTTTTTAATCGGAAAGCAGATTTTTTCCCGTCATTTCGGCAGGCGGTTCGATGCCCATGGAGCAAAGCATGGTGGGCGCGATGTCCGCCAAAATGCCGTCCTTCAGCGTCTTGCCGCGGAACCGTTCCCCGACCGCAATGAAAGGCACGGGATTGGTGGTATGCGCGGTGAAAGGCGTGCCGTCTTCCGCAATCATAACGTCCGCATTGCCGTGGTCGGCGGTGATGAACAGATGTCCTCCCTTACTTAAAACGGCGTTGACGACGCGCATCACGCATTCGTCCACCGTATGCACGGCTTTTTCCGCCGCGGCAAGCACGCCGGTATGACCGACCATGTCGCAGTTGGCGAAGTTTAAGATGATGACGTCGTAATAGTCGCGGGCGATTTCCGCTTCTACCCGGTCGGTGACTTCGTAAGCGCTCATTTCGGGCTTTAAGTCGTAAGTTGCCACCTTGGGCGACGGGATCAGCGCGCGATCCTCTCCCTCGTTGGGCTTTTCCACCCCGCCGTTGAAGAAGAACGTGACGTGCGCGTACTTTTCGGTTTCCGCGATGCGGAGTTGTTTTTTGCCGAGGGAAGCCAAAAATTCACCCAGCGTGTTTTTCAGGCTCTGCGGTTTGAACGCAATTTCCACGCCCGTAAAGGTCGCGTCGTACTGCGTCATGCACACCCAGAACAGGTTGCGTTTTTTGCGGTCGAAACCGGTAAAACCGTCCTGCGTGAAGGCGCGCGTGATCTGCCGCGCCCGGTCGGGGCGGAAGTTGAAGAAAATCACCGCGTCGCCGTCTTCGATCAGGGCGACGGGTTTGCCGTTTTCTTCGATCACGGTGGGAAGAACGAATTCGTCGGTCACGCCGTCTTCATAACTCTTTTTCACGGCGGCGACGGCGTCTTCGGCGTGGTTCCCCACGCCCTCGGTCAGCATGCGATAGGCTTTTTCTTCTCTGTCCCAGTTGTTGTCGCGGTCCATGGCGTAATATCTGCCGCAGACCGAAGCGATTTTGCCGATGCCGACTTCCGCCATCTTATCCTGCATTTCTTTGAGGAAACCCGCGCCGGACGTGGGAGAAACGTCTCTTCCGTCCATCAGGGCGTGGAGATAAACCTCTTTCAAGCCCTGCTTTTTGGCGAATTCCAAAAGCGCGTAGATATGCGTGTTGTGGCTGTGTACCCCGCCGGAAGAAGTCAGTCCCATGAGGTGCAGTTTGCCGCCGTGTTTTTTGGCGAACGCAACGGCGTCTAAAAAGGCGGGGTTTTCAAAAAAGTCGCCGTCTTCGATGGATTTGGTGATGCGGGTGAGTTCCTGATAGACGATTCTGCCCGCGCCGATGTTTAAGTGTCCGACTTCGGAATTGCCCATCTGTCCGTCGGGAAGCCCGACCGAAAGTCCGCTGGCGCCGAGCTCAGACGTGGGATATTCCTTGCGAAGTTTGTTGACGTTTTTACTGCCGTCAAGATAAATGGCGTTGCCCGCCGAAGGCGCGGCAAGCCCGTACCCGTCCATAATGACGAGCGCTACCGGTTTTTTTGCCATAAAATCTCCTTATTGATTGTGCTGCATATTTCCGCCCTGCCGGGAAACGGCTCCCTTCCCGCAAAGCCAAACCGCCCTTTTGGAAAGGGTTTTGCCCTGCGGCAAGCAGAATGTCGAGCCCGCCGCGGCGGAATTTCTCCTTTTTCGGCAAGCCAAATCCGCCCGGGGAGATCCTGTTTTCCCCGCAGCGAATACGACTTATCCGTTTTTCTGCAATTATTTATTGTAGTAAACGACTTTGGAGAAGTCTTCCGCTTTCAGCGAAGCGCCGCCGATCAGACCGCCGTCGATTTCAGGCATTGCCATCAAATCGTGCGCGTTCTTCGGGTTCATGCTGCCGCCGTACTGAATGCGGATTTCCGCACCGCAGGACGAGCAGACGTTTTCTACCAGCGTTTTACGGATGAAAGCAATGGTTTCGTTTGCCTGTTCGTTGGTGGCGGTTTTTCCGGTGCCGATCGCCCAGACGGGTTCGTACGCAACGACGATGTTTGCCGGCATATCGAATTCGGTCAGATTTTTGAAAGCGCCTAAGATCTGACGCTTCAGCACTTCTTCGGTCTTGCCGGTTTCTCTTTCTTCCAGCGTTTCGCCCACGCAGATGATGGGTTTCAAGCCGTTTTTCAGCGCCTGATAAGCGCGTTTATTGACCGTTTCGTCGGTTTCGCCGAAATACTGTCTTCTTTCGCTGTGACCGATGATGACGTATTCCACGCCCACTTCTTTCAGCATTTCGGCGGAAACTTCCCCCGTAAATGCGCCGTGGTCGGCGAAGTGTACGTTTTCCGCGCCCAGATGAATGTTGGTGCCTTTGACCAGTTCGTTTATTGCGGGGAGCAGCGTGTAAGGCACGCAGATCGCGACTTCACATTCCGCGTCTTTTACGAGGGGAATGAGTTCTTTCACGAGGGCGGTGCCGCTCGCGATGGTATTGTTCATTTTCCAGTTTCCTGCAATGATAGGTTTTCTCATAACGTCTCCTTTTCCGCCGGGGCGGAAAGCGTATTTTTTATCCGGTAGAACTTACAGAAGCAGATCCGAAACTCCGCTCCTTACAAAAAATAACGGCGGAAGCGGAAACGCCGCTTCCGCCGCAAAGACCGGCTCCCCGGACTGACTCAGCCGGGGCGCCGTTTCGTTTCAGAACGTTATTTCTTGTCGTTCAGACATTCGATGCCGGGGAGTTTTTTCCCTTCAAACAGTTCGAGAGAAGCGCCGCCGCCCGTCGAAATATGAGTCATCTTATCGGCAAAACCGAGGTTCGTGACCGCAGCCGCGCTGTCGCCGCCGCCGATGATAGTGGTAGCGTCTTTGGCTTCCGCAAGGGCTTTGGCTACGGCGATGGTGCCTTCTGCAAAGGTCGGGTTTTCAAACACGCCCATAGGACCGTTCCAGATGACCGTTTTCGCGTTCTTGACCGCGTCGGCATACAGTTTGCAGGTCTTGGGTCCGATGTCCATCGCCTCCTTGCCTTCGGGGATCTTGTCGATATCGACGACTTCGGCGTCTACCGGTTTATCGATGGGATCGGGGAACACGCCCACTTTGCAGTCCACGGGCAGAAGCAGGTTCTTGCCGAGGTCTTTGGCTTTCTTCATCATATCCAGGCAGTAGTCGATCTTGCTGTCGTCCACTAAGGAATCGCCCACGTTCATGCCCTGCGCCTTCATAAAGGTATAAGCCATGCCGCCGCCGATGATCAGCGTGTCGCATTTTTCAAGCAGGTTGTTGATAACGTTGAGTTTGTCCGCGATCTTTGCGCCGCCCAAAATGGCAACGAAGGGACGGACGGGGTTTTCCAGCGCGTTTGCCATGACCGAAAGTTCTTTTTCGATCAAAAAGCCGCAGACCGCGGTCTTGACGAAGCCGTATTCGACGATCGCCGCCGTGGAAGCGTGCGAACGGTGTGCGGTTCCGAACGCGTCGTTGACGTAAATATCGGCGTACGCCGCCAGTTTTTTGCAGAATTCCTCGTCTCTGCCCTCTTCGCCGGCGTCGAAACGCAGGTTTTCGAGCAGAACGCATTCGCCCTCTTTCAGCGCGGCAACTTTTGCTTGCGCGTCTTCGCCGACGATGTCGGTAGCGAACGCGACTTTACCGCCGAGCAATTCGTTCAGACGGTCGGCAACCGGCTTTAAAGAATATTTTTCCTTATCTTTCAGCGCCTTTTTCAGGTATTCCGCCTTGGCTGCGGCGCGTTCTGCTTCGGGCAGCGCTTCGACGGCTTTCTTTTCTTTCTTGTTCAGACCGAAACCTTCGGTAAACACGTTGTGCGGTTTTCCCATATGAGAGCAGAGAATGACCTTCGCGCCGTGATCCATCAGATACTGAATGGTGGGAAGCGCGCCCTTGATACGGGTTTCGTCGGTGATCTTGCCGTCCTTCATCGGGACGTTGAAGTCCACGCGAACCAGACACTTTTTGCCTTTGACGTCTACGTCTTTGATCGACATTTTGTTCATAAAAGTCTATCTCCTTATTTGGTTTCTTTTTCATGGGGAAAGAAGCGTTTTGCCCTTTCCTTATCTTTTAAAGCGTTCGCGGAAAAATCCGCGGCTTGCCTTTACCGTATTGCGTGCGGGAAGCCCGGCGGCTTGCCTTTTCAAATATGTTCGCGTATATTCGCGGGAAGCCCGGCGGCTTGCCTTTTCAAACTTGCCTTTTCAAAACTTGCGCGGGAATGATTCCGCAGCGGCTTATTTTGTCTTGTCTTTCTTTCCCGGCTTACTTTCTCATCCTGCCCCGTTTTTCGGAAAACGATGACCGTTTTGCGTTTTCGGGAACAAAACGCCGCCCCGTCAAACGATCTGTGCCTTGGGCTTTACGCTGACGGCGATATTCACCATATGGTCGGCGATACGCTCCAGATTGCTTGCCGTGGAAAGGTACAGCGCCCCGGTGACCGGCGTGCAGACGCCTTTGTTCAGCCGTTCGATATGCGCTTCGGACATGGCGGTTTTTGCGTCGTCGATGCTGTCTTCCACCTCGTTGATCTCCTCCATCTTGTCGAGATTGCGCGTTTCAAAAGTGTACATCACGTCTTCGTACAACTTTTTGGTGTTTTCGTAAACCGAAAGCACTTCTTTTTTCGCCTCGTCGGAAAATTCCAGATGCTCGTCGCGCAGACGGACGGAATATTCCACGATGTTTTCGGCATAATCGCCGATACGTTCGATATCGCTGATGACATGGTAATAGGAAGACAGAATATTTTTATCGCGCGTGCTGATTTCGGAAGCGATGATTTTGACGAGATAGGTCGCAATCTGCTGGTTGAGATAGTTGATATCGTCCTCGGTCTTTTCGATTTCGTCGATCCGGTCGTAATTGCCGTCTACCAGCGTGGTGACCGCAGCGGTATAATTCTGAAACGCCGTATCCGCCATGTGAATAATCTCTTTTTTGACCTGTCCCACCGCGATCGGGGGCGTTTCGAGAATGTGCGGATCGAGATATTTCAGACGGGAATCGGCAACGGCTTTGGCGTCTTCTTTCTTTTCGGGAACGATCAGAGAAGCGACTTTCACCAGCACGTTGACGAACGGCAACAATACAAGGGTCGTCAAAAGGTTGAAAACGGTGTGGAAGTTTGCGATCTGCCGCTGAATGGACGGACCGCTGATGGTAGCAAGCGCGTCTGCGATCTGCGTGCGCCAGACGAGCACGGGAACGATCACGAGCAATACGCCGGTCAGGTTGAACAGCAAATGAATGACCGCCGTCCGTTTGGCGTTGACGCCCGTGCCGATGGTGGAAATGAGCGCGGTGACGCAGGTACCGATGTTGGAACCCAAAGTGACGAAAATCGCCATTTCCAGCGTAATGGCGCCGCTCCCCGCGAGAATGATTAAAATACCGGTGATCGCAGCCGAACTCTGAATGAGTGCGGTGACGACGATTCCGATGACGAGCAATAAAATCGGGTTGGAAACCTTCAGGAAAATCTGGGTAAACGCGGGGACTTCGTCCACGAGCACGTTGATGGCGTTGCTCATCACGCGAAGACCGATGAACAGCATGCCGAGACCCATTAAAATTCTGCCGCCGCGCTGCCGGGTCTTGTTTTTGGAAACCAGCGTGACGATAAATCCCGCCGCCGCAACCACCGAAGCGATCGCCGTGGTATCGAACAGGTTCAACCCCTCGAGAGAAACGATCTGCGCGGTAATGGTGGTTCCGATGTTGGCGCCCATGATGATCGCCGCCGCCTGCGTCAGGGTCATAAGACCGATGTTGACGAAGCCGACCAGCATGACCGTCGTGATGGCGCTGCTCTGAATGATGGCGGTAACGCCGGCGCCGATCCCCACCCCTGCCAAACGGTTGTTGGAGATCTTGCTCATCCACTTTTTCATCTTGCCGCCGGCGGCTTTTTCGAGGTTCGATCCCATGAACGACATGCCGTACATAAAGACCATAATTCCGCCGAGCATCAGAAATACTTGCTCAAAAATCGTCTGTGTCATGCGCTTACTCTTATCCTTTTGGTAAATCCTTCAAAATTGCGGTGTGATTGTGCTTATATTACAGACTGACAATGTTTTTGTTGTGCCGGAACGAGTCTTTCCGGCGCACGATGGTTGCGCTTTTCCCAAACCTGCCCATTATTCTACGATTACCAGTTTAGCCGTTTTGCCGCGGTTTGTCAACTTTTTCGCGGGGGCAATTTGCGATTCGGACGAAAAGCCGGAAATTTCAAGGATTTTTGGTGCGTTCTGTCGCCGCTTGTCCCAAAAACGAGCAAAGACCGAAACAGGAAAAACCGCGCTTACAGGTCGAATTTAGTCAGTTTTCCGTCCTTTTTCAGGTGATCGAAGCCGCGCTGGCGCAGCACTTCGAACGTTGCGACCGCCGCGGAGTTGGAAAGATTGAGCGACCTTGCTTCCGCGATCATCGGAATGCGCACCGAGCGGTCGTATTCCTTATATAATAATTCTTCGGGAAGTCCGCGCGTTTCCGGTCCGAAGACCAGAAAGGGCGTTTCGCCGTAGATTTCCTCGCTGTAAACGTACTTTGCCTTGGTGGAGAAAAAGTGCAGTTCCGCCCCGGGATAGGCGGCAAGAAAGTCCTCGTAACTTTCGTGTACGCGGACGGTAACGAGGTGCCAGTAATCCAGCCCCGCGCGTTTGACCTGCTTGTCCGAGACGTCGAACCCCAGCGGTTTGATGAGGTCGAGAACGCTGCCCGTCGCGGCGCAGGTCCTTGCAATGTTGCCGGTATTCTGCGGAATTTCCGGCTGGTATAAAACGATGTGAATCATATAAATTGAACTCCTTATTATCTGCCCGGGTTTTTATGTCGGAAGTTGATCCCTGACGATACGAACTCCCGGAAACCGGTCAAAATTCAAACCCTGCCCTGAAAAATTCAAAACCCGCCCTGAAACCCGCCGACGGGTTCGCCCCTGCCGCGCTTTACGGAAAGCAGCAGCGGCTGCTCTTTTTTTTCGGGAGAAAAATCCCACGTTTCGCCGTCCGTGGGGCTTGCCGCAAGCAGTTCCCCTTCCGTCCCGGCAAGGGTGGCGATCCCCGGGGATACCGACAAGATCGGCACGCCGAGGAAATACCCCAGCGCTTCGGCAAGCACGGGGAGTTCCTTTCGCCGTTCGGAAGTCAGATGGCAGATCATATCGCTGCCGGCAAGGGAAAGCGCGTGCGCGGGTTCGTATCGCAACAGATCGCCGCCCGCAAGAACGCCGAGATTGCCCGCCGAAGTTTCGTACACGCGGACGGAGGAGCCGGCGGCATAGCCGCGCTTCGTCACGCCCAGTTCGTCGCTGACGCCGAGCACTTTGCCCGCGTCCGCCACGATGACCGACCGCCGCAAAACGCCGTAACTTTCGGTATCCGCAAAAAATAAGGCGACGCCGCCCGTTTCCAGACTTTTTTCGCCGCAAAGCGAAAGAATATGCGTCTGCCCCGCAAGTTCCCGTTTATAACTGACGGCGGGAAGCGGTTTCCCGAACACGGTGAGATCCGCGCGCCTTTCCTCTATGCCTTTTACGAAAACTTCCCTGGACGGGTAAATGGCGATGATCATTCCGCTCCCCGCGGCCTTGTTGCCGCTTAAATTTGTAACGTCCGCTTTGGCTGCTTGCCGGTTCGCCCGCGGCGCTTTATACGGTCTATAAAACGCCCTTTTGCTGCCTGATGACCACCCGTGAGCGACCTTTACAGTCTATGAAACGACCTTTTACAGTCTATGAAACGACCTTTTACAATCTATGAAACGCGCGCGCTTTTCGTGCGGGAAGCAAAATGACGTAATTTTTAAGGAACGATTGAATACGAGATTTTAACCGAGGTCGAACGAGCCGTTCCGGGGTTTTCTATATTTTATAAGATTAAACCCTTTATATAAGGTCGAACGAGCCGTTTTCCGCCCGGTCATCCCAGTTGACGGCGCGGGCAAGAGCGGAAAGTTGCGCAAAAGTTTCCGCGCGGAAGACCTGCTCCTTTACGCGTTTCCCGCCGCGGACCCCGCGTAGAAACGCCGCAAACTGCTTACGAAAATCCGCCACAAACGCCGCCTGCAACCGTAAAAATTCCTCTTCGGAAGCAGCGAGTTTTTCCACCCGGTTTTTGCGGTCGGTGATCAAAAACAACACTACGTCTGCCATTTTCGGGCGCAAAGTACCCGTCAGGTCGCAAAGTAGCAACGGGTCGAACATCGCCCCGCGCGCCACCATGACGCCCGCCGCCCCCGTTTCGTCCAGCGTCTTTTTTGCGGACGAAAGCGAAAACACGCCGCCGTTTGCAACGACGGGGATTTTGACCGCTTCCGCTGCGGCGCGGACGGCGGCAAAGTCGGGTTCCCCCGCATAGTACGCTTCCCGCAGTCTGCCGTGCACGGTGAGAAGAGAAGCGCCGGCGCCTTCCATTCTTTTGGCAAATTCCGCGGCGATTACACCGCTTTGCTTTGTCCCGATCCGGAATTTAACGGTGATCGGCTTACCCGTTTTTTGCAGGTTTTTTACGATACGTTCCGCAGTTTCCGGCGATTCTAACAGGGCGCTGCCCTCTCCGTTTTTATAAAGTTTCGGTACCGGGCAACCCATATTGACGTCGATGATATCGAACTTTTCCATTTCCGGAAGCAGACAGGCTTGCAACATAATCTCCGGATCGCAGCCGAAGATCTGCACCGCGGACGGCGCTTCCTCCTCCCCCGTCATAAGTAGGTCGCCCGTTTTTTCGTTGCCGTAATACAGCCCCTTGCAGGAAACCATTTCGGTAAACGTCAGCCCAGCGCCAAGCCTTCTTGCCATTTTGCGGAAGGAAACGTCCGTATACCCCGCGAGCGGCGCCATAAATACCGCATTTTTGGTGGAAACGTTGCCGATTTTGATCGGCTTTAATAACCGTTCGTCCGGCTTTGGGGACTGCTCGCCCGGAATTTGTTGCCCGACCGGAATTTGTTGCCCGACCGGAACTTGCTGCCCGACCGGACATAGCGGCGTCTGCCGCCCGTCCGAAAGGTGCGGCGCAAGCCTTTCCGGACGCGCATTTTTCTCTATCTCCTTATTTTCTGCCGCCTTATTCTCTGCCAAGGGTCTTCTCCCCGGCTTTTGCGGCGTTCCAAAGCCTGTCGTATTCTTCGTCCGGAATTTCGGAAGAAAGTTCCTTTCCCTCTGTTTTCGCCAGTTCTTCCATGGCGGCAAAGCGGCGGATAAATTTGTCCACGCCCGCTTTTAAGGCAAGTTCCGGATGCACGCCGAGTTGCGAAACCACGCAAGCCGCGGCAAGCAGCAGATCGCCGCATTCCTCTTCGAGATGCGCCGCGTCTTTTTCCGCGGCAGCCTCCTCCACCTCGCGCGTTTCCTCTTTCAGTTTTTGCAGCACGCCCTCGGTCGTGTGCCAGTCAAAGCCCACCCTTCTTGCGCGTTTTTTGACCTTTTCCGCGCGGAGAAGCTGCGGCAGCGCCGCAGGCAGCGTGGTCATGGTTTCGGTAACGGTGGTCTGGTGTTTTTCGATTTTTTTATTTTTATCCCATACGGAAAGCGCCTCTTCCGCCGTCGCGGAAGTATCGCTGCCGAACACGTGCGAATGGCGGGAAATGAGTTTTTTGCAGACGCGCGTCGTGACGTCCGCGGGCGAAAATTCACCGTTTTCTTCCCCTAAAACCGAGTGGAACGCCCCTTGCAATAAAACGTCGCCCGTTTCTTCTTCCATATTATCTACGTCGCCGTTATCGATGGCGCCGACCAGTTCCGCGGCTTCTTCCAACAAATCCTGCCGCAGCGATTCGTGCGTCTGCACCTTGTCCCACGGGCAGCCGTCGTCCCGGCGGAGCAATCGCACCAGATGCAATAAGTCCTCGTACCCGTAGCGTTCTTTGGTCAGAAAAGGCTGCGCCGGTATGTACAAAAGGACGTCCGGACCGTAATAATCCTGCCGGTCGATCTCGTAAAGGCGCATTTTTTTGCCTTTGCCGGAAACAAACATCGTCACTTCGGTTTCTTCGCCGAAGGCGTCCGAAAGCAGAAGTTTTACGTCCGCCGCCACGCTTTCGTCCGCCAGGTCGTACACCGCAAGGGGAAGGCTCAGCCGCGTTTCCTTATCCAAATCGAACGCGGAAGCAAAGCACCCCGCAGTATTCCCCGGAAGGGCAAAAGCGGGCGCGGTTTTTGGCGTACCGAAATGCACTTCCGCCCCCTTGATTTTAGAAAGAGCGGCAGCCGCGCGGTCTTCCCACACGGCTCCCTCCGCAAGAAAACATACCGCGTCGGTTTTTGCCGCGTCTTTTACGGCGCGCACCACACGCCTGTTCTCCGTATCGAAATTGCGGCTTTTTTGCGTAAGGTCGTCCAAGGTTTCGTAAAGCACGCCCTGTTCTTTCAAAAAATCGGCGATAAAGGACTGTTCGTGCCGGATCAGCACCCTGTCCGCTTTTTTTATGGCGGAAAGCGCGGCGAGACTGCAATCTCCCGCCCGGTTTCCCATTCCGATCACTATAATTGCCACGGTGGTTTTCTCCTTTTTCGTAACGTTTCTTCGATCAGGAAAACCGCGCCCGAAAGCGCCGGATAGATCGCTCCCGAACAAAGCAGCCCCACGCCCAGAGAAAGGGCGATTCTGCCATGCGGCGCAATCTTTTTTCCCAGCGCCACGGCAAAAAGCGCGGCGCAAAGCAAGCCCAAAGCCGTCCCCGCGGGAAAGCGGAAAGTTTTTCCGGGCGCCCGATCCTTTCTAATATATAACAAATTGAGAAAAGTTGCAACAAAATTGCCCGCAAGGGCGGAAATTGCCAGCGAAAAAATTCCCGCGCCGCTTTTTAACAGGAGAAAGGAAAGCGCCGCTTCGGTCACGCAGCCGAAACCGAGATTGAGCGCCGACCTTCTGGATCTGCCGCCCGCGATCAGCGCCGCGGAAGCGGTCTGCCCCAGCGCCACCACCGGCACCGAAAAGGCGGAGATCCCGAGCAGAGTCGCCGCAGCGCTTTTTTCCGCGCTTTTTAAGGTGGAAAACAGCACGCCGATCAGTTCTTTGCGGAAGAAATAACAAAACGCCCCGCCGGGAAAGGCGATGAACAGCGTAAAAAGCAGGGCGGAAACGAGTTTTTTGCTCTTTTCGGCGTTTTCGGCAAGGGAGTGGACGGAGGTCGTTTTTGAGTCGGACGTTTTTGAGTCAGACGTTTTTGAGTCGGAGGTCGTTTGAGGGACGGCTGCTTTGTTTTGGACGGTCGTTTTTTTCGTTGTTTGTTCGGCACTTGTCCGTCCGGCGAGAGTTTTTTCGGCGGAGCCGTCCGCCTGCCCGGCGGAAACCGTAAGCCTGTCTTTTGCGGCGGCTGTATGCCCGGCGGCGTTTTCCGGGGCGGAAATCGCCTTGTTGGCGGCTGTATGCGCTTTTTCAACGGAAAGACGTGTGGCGTCCGTTTCGGCTGCAAGTTCGGTCAAATTTGCCCGTTTTGCCGCGCTTTGTACCGATTTTTGCGATACGTTCCCCGTTTTTTGGTACACGCGCCCCGATTTTTCCGCTTTTCCGGCGCCCGGCTTATCCCCCGTTTCTTCCCCGGCGCCCGGTTTCTCCCCCGTTTCTTTTCCGGCGGCGTGCGGTTTATCCCACGTTTCTTTCCCCGCGCCCACCTTGACGGAAGTTTCCGCTACCTTGGCGTACGGTTCGTCCGCGGGCAGACAGTAAGGCGTTACGGGCACGCTTTCTTTCCGCCTGCCGGCAATCTTTTTCGATAAAACGGGCAGCGCCGCCACCGCAACGCCGTAGCAAAGCGCCACCGGCACGCCGGTCACCGCCGTCACTCCGCCGAAGTACACGCCGTACAGCGCCGTGGCGTCGGTTTCGTAAGCGGAAAGCACGGGAATGGTAAAAAATCCCGTAAGTACCGAGGTCAGCGGGGGCAAAATGCCGATCACGATCATGGGCAAAAGCGCGCGGAATACCTTTTTCCGCATTCGGCTTCCGCCCCGGGATTGCAACAACGTTTTTGCGGGACGCTCCCTGAAAAAACGTAAAAACAGGTAGAGGCAGGCAAAGGCTTCCGAAACCGAAACGCCGAGACAGGCGCCCGCGGCGGCGCGCGCGGGGTCGGACTTCCACCGCAAGGCAAAAAACAGACCGGCGCAGAGTTTTACCGTCTGTTCCACGATCTGCGAAGCGGCGGTAGGAAACATTTTGTTTCTGCCTTGAAAATAGCCGCGGATCGCCGAAAACGCCGAGGTGAAAAAGATTGCGGGAGCGATGGCGCGGTAGCAGCGCGCGGCGGCGGCATTCCCCTGCAAAACGGAAAGGGGCTTGGAAAGGCACAGCAAAAGCGCCGTTAAAACAAGTCCCGCAAACGGCAAAAAGGAGAGCGCCGCGGCAAGAACGTTCTCCTTTTTCCCCTCCTCTTCTTCCGCCACCAGTTTGGAAACCGCCGTCGGAACTCCGCTTGCGGAAACGGTCAGCGCCGCCCCGTACACGGGAAAAACCATCTGGTATAGTCCCAATCCGTAGCCGCCCAGAACTTTGGAAAGCGGCAGCCGATATACCGCGCCGATGACCTTGGCAAAGAAACTGCCGAACGCGATGAGGAGCGCGTTTTTATAGAACGTCCCCCCGTTTTTGGATCTTTTCTCTTTCATATGTACCGGCGCCGGAACGCGCCGGAGGAGATTTTGCATCGGTTACTTTCCGCGCCGTACCCGCGCCCTCCGGTTTGTTTTTTGCCGGGAGCGCCCGCGATTTATTTTCAAAGCCGGGAGCCCGCGCTTCGTATTTTACGCGGTTTCCGGAAACGACTTCCGCGCTTTTCCCCTTTATCAGGAAAACCGGTTTGCGAGAATGGAAGCCGCGCACTTGGCAACGGCAAGTTCCTTTTCCCCGAAAGACAGCGGTTCTTTCGACGCCAGAACGACGCACCCCAAAAGGTCGCCGCCCGCGACGACGGGCACCGCAACTTCCGCCTTGACGGGGAAAATTTCCCGCTTGAAAAGAGGAAAGGTCGCTTCGTCCGCGGCGCCGGAAACGATTCTGGTCGTCCGCTCCTGCATCATGCGGGAAAGTTCGTCCGACGCTTCTTCCCCCAAAAGGTCCTTGGTATCTTTGCCGCTTGCCGCGATCACACCGTCCGTATCGAATAAAATTACGATGAGATCGGTGACTTCCCGCAGAGATTTTGCGATCGAAGCCGCCTCCTCTTCCATCGACGCGATGGGCGAATATTTGCGGAACAGAACGTCTTCCTTATCGGTATAGATTTCGAGCGGGTCGCCCTCCCTGATGCGCAGCGTTTTACGGATTTCTTTGGGAATGACCACGCGCCCCAATTCGTCGATTCTTCTTACAATGCCGGTTGCTTTCAAATTCTACCTCCTGATCGCGGCAAAAATCGCCGCACCTGCCTAGCCCTCGTGACTATGCTACCCTTAGTTTTTGTGTTATGTCAGGAAATTATGCGGCAAAACCGGGAAAAACCGCTGCTTTTTCCGCCCGGTTTGAATTTTACACGACCGAACTTATCTTGAAGCGCCGCCGGAATTCGCGCACCCCGCAAACGGCTTTTCCGTAACCCCGTTTATCCGGAATCGTGACCGGATTTATCCTGAACCGTACAAAAGGCAAACCGCCTTCGACAAAATTTTTACAAGAAAAAAATGAAAACGCTTGCAGACGGAAAACACCTATGATAGAATACCTACAGTTGCCGGGCGCGAACGAAAAAGTTTCCGCCGCCTGCGGCAAAACCCCCATAAGGAGAAAACGATGGACACCATACTCAAAACCATACTGGAAAGCCAGAACTTCGACTTTTGTTATAACGGGAAACCCGCCTTTTCCTACCAAAGCGAAAAGGTCGTTTCCGAAACGACGAACGGAGAAAAGACCGAGTATCTCTGCCGCACGAAATTTTCGTTCGGCGTCGACGCCGTGCGGACGGCGGTTTACGACGATGAAGCCGGCACCCTGTACCTGCGCTTCTGCTTAGAAAACGTCAGCGGCAATTACACCGGCACGGTGAGCGACCTGTGGGATTTTTGCGCCCTGTTCCCCTTGGAATACGTCGAAAACCCGCGCATCGGCTATTCCATCGATGAGCAGCAGGCGAAACTATATAATTATCAGGGCGCGATCATGACCCACAACGACTTTACCCCCGCCTATACCTACGTTTACGACGGCTGGAACAGAGTCTACGACAACCACAGCGGCAGAAGCAGCGAGGGACTGATGCCCTACTTCCATTTGACGCAAGGCGGCAAAGGTATGATTTTTGCCATCGGCTGGACGGGTAACTGGACGGCGAAAATGACCCGCACGAAAGAGGGGCTGCAAGTTTCTTCCGGCGTCGCGGGGGCGAAATTCTATATGGAACCGGGCGAAACGCTGGAACTCACTTCCGCCCTGCTGCTCCCGTACGAAGGCACGTTTGCCGAGGGCTCGGCACTGTTCCGCGCGGCGATGAAAAAGCGTATGAAAGAACAGGGACACGTTGCAGGCATCGAAGACGTGCCGTTTGCGCCCTCCATCTGGGGCGCGATGACCTCCGATCGTATCGTAAAAACCGTCGAAGCCATGCACGAGGCGAAAATGCCCTACACCCATCTTTGGATCGACGCCGGCTGGTACGGGCATTCCACCACTTGCTGCGCCAACGAACACGAGGGCGACTGGGGCGCGCAGACGGGCAGTTGGTGCGTCAACGAACTTTACCACCCCGACAAACTGCAGGACGTGAAAAAGGCGCTAAAGAAAGCGGGGATGAAACTGCTGCTTTGGGTGGAACCCGAACGCGTTATCCGCGGAACGGACGTTACCAAACAGCACCCCGACTGGTTTTTGACGCGGGAAGACGATAACTTTCTGATCGATTACGGCAACGAAGAGGCGTTAAACGGCACGATCGAACTGCTTTCCGGCATCATCGAAACGCTGGGCGTTTCCTGCTACCGGCAGGACTTCAACGTCGATCCCCTGCACCACTGGGAACTTGCCGACGCCCCGGGAAGACGAGGCATTCACCAGATCAAACATATCAACGGGCTGTACCGTTTGTTCGACGCGCTGCTGGAAAAATTCCCGCACCTTACCATCGACAACTGCGCTTCCGGCGGGCGGCGGCTGGACTTTGAAATGTGTTCCCGCTCCTACCCCCTGTGGCGGGACGACTTTAACTGCGGTTTCGACCCCGACGAGATGACCGTGCAGAACCAGACCGCCGGCATTTCCGACCTGTTGCCCTATTTCGGTACCAGTATCGGCTCCTTTGAGCGCACCATCGACCGCTATGCCGTCCGCAGCACCTACGCGCCCATGCTCAACCACCGCTTCTTCTGCTACGAGAACTGGGACGCGCCCACCGCGGAATTTTTAGCGGATCTGAAAGCCGCGTACGCGGAATACCTTTCGGTGCGCGAGTACCTTTGCGAATCGTACTGCAACCTGTCCGCGCCCGACGTGAAAGAGGGCGCCTGGGGCTGCCCCATGGAAACGCGCAACGTTCCGGACGAAACCTTGTGGAACGCCTGGCAGTACCACAAAAAGGCGGACGATTCGGGCATCGTTTTGTTATTCAGAAGAGGAAAATCGCCCTATCCCGCCGCGGAATATTCCCTTTCGTTTGTGGACGAAAACGCTGCTTACGAGTTTACGGACGCCGACGCGAACCAAACCTTTACCCTTTCGGGCAAGGAACTGAAACACGGCGGTTTGCGCGTAGAGTTGAGTGAAAAACGTTCCTCAAAACTCCTGCGCTACCGCAGAAAATAAGGTGCGGATTTACTGAACGATATCCATTCTTTGCCCGGGCGGGATTTTCCCCGCCCGGGCAATATATTCTGACGGCGGCGCCGCGTTTTGGGGGCGGCAGC
Source organism: uncultured Clostridia bacterium (assembly GCA_934272745.1). GTDB lineage: Bacteria > Bacillota > Clostridia > Christensenellales > Borkfalkiaceae > SIG402. The sequence continues at coordinate 44,936 of CAKQSI010000009.1, forward strand.
GTTAAAATTTCCATATTTTAAAATATATTTTTCCATTGCGAAGGCCGCCGGAATATGTTAAAATAATGTCAATTTAAAACACAATGCAGAAAAATTTTCTCATAATCGTGCTAAATATCAAAAATATGTATTGCAACGACAAAACAATCCTGCTATAATTTCTTTACTCCGTGTATGAAAATTTCCGCACGAGGAACCGCTTTGGAGAAACGGCGTTTGTTGCAACGTCAAAGCAGTCTGCAGATAAGAAACAGCGTCTCTGGTATTTTATCAAACTTCTTAACTTTTGACCGTTTCGTCTTTACCTTTGCTATAGACAAAAGAAGATCGGATATGATATAGTTATCTACAGGAAACGACGATTTTATCGTTTTGCGCCCGATGCGGCTTAGTCGGCTCAGCAAGTCCCGGCACGACTGAAGCAAATTCCGGACGATACCGGGCGGCGCTAAATCGTTGCAAAGCCGCACCGAAAAATGCAAAACAAGATATCTTAAGGAGGAAAAACATGACGAAAACCAAAAAACTTGCCGTTCTCACCCTGCTTTCGGTGATAATGGCGCTTTCCCTGCTGGTACTTCTCGTTCCGCCGCGCGCGGCAAAAGCGGACGACGCCCTGACGGGAACACCGTTTATTACGGAGGAAGGAACATTGAAATCCAACGGCGAAAATGCCGGCATCATCAAGACCGTAAAATCGTTTATGTCCTATAATTTCGACCTCTCAGCCCGGGTAAAAATCGAAACGGGTTCGGTCGAATTCTATCTCGGCACAAACAAAAATATCCTCGTTTCGCTGACGCTGGACGGAAATAAACCGGGCGTGAACGTGACTTCCAAAGACTTTCAGCAAACGGTGTTCTATAACAAGTTCACCACCCCGGGCGAAGAGGATCCCGTTCTGAAACAGGGAGAATTCGTCACGCTGGGCGTTCATATCGAAGGCAGCACCGAAATGGCAAAACTTTCCTTTACCCTGAACGGTACGCCGCTGGTTGCCAAGGTCAACAACGAAGGGAAAAACGTCGCCATGTCCAACGGAAACGGACTGTCCGTTCTGCAATACACCGAAATTTCGGAGTACACCGCGGCAAACGTATCTTTTGCGGCGACGCGCGTTGCGATCGGCATCAAAAAAGGCAACGTCGCCGAGATCGACAGCGTGACTCTGACCGATTTTGCGACGAACAGCGTAAAATTCAGCGACGAGTTTGAAAGTCTGTCCGCCTCCGTCTGGAGAAAAGACGAAATCGCCGACATTACGGAAAACGGCTATTATTTCCCGCAGAACTACAACGGCAACCTGAAAACCCGGAACGGTTTACTTACTGAAAAAACCACGCTTTCCCTTACGGGAACGACGGATTACGGCTTGACGCTGACTTTAGGCTCCTTTGCCACCGTCGTGCTCCGCACAAACGAAGCGGATCTGCCGAAAGCCACCGCAAACAGCCTGCCGGTCAAAATCGACGGCGGCACGTTCTCCGTCCTGCTTTCGGTGGGACCGGAAGGCTACGTGTACGTTTCGGTCAACGGTGTTTACGCGGGCGCGCTGACCAGAGTCAAACTTCCGGCGATCGTCGGCATGTCCTTTAAAAATTCCGAAACCGCAACCTTACGTTCCTTCCGCGTTTACGATGATACCGGCTGCATCGTGCGCGACGACTTCACGCACAGAAACGGAGCGCTCTGGTCGGGTACGGATATCAGGATGAACCTTGATCTCGCCGCCATTCTCTCCCCCGTTTGGGAAGGCGCCACCGCCTATGAAGAAGGCGTGTGGCCGGTCAGAGAACAGGACGGAACCATCGCCGATATTTCGCTGCTGCACCCCATCGAAACCATCGTTGCGGTCACCGGCATCGACGGCAAGACCGTTTATAAAGAGGGAAAAGATTATTCGGTCGTGGACGGCAAACTGCGCATTCCGGAAGGTTCTGCCATTCCCGTGGAAAGTTATACCGAGTACTGGGGAAACGGTTCCACCACCTGGGGCGTGTATCAAAACGACGGTCAATGGGAAGACCGCCAGATCAAAGTGACCTATACCCACGACGGCGCAGCGGTCATCGGTACGCCGGAAAATAAAGCCGACCTGCTGCCGAAGACCAAAGCCAAACTGGAAAACGGCGAAGATCTCAGAATCGTCACCTTCGGCGACAGCATTACCGAAGGCGCCAGCGTTTCCGGGCACTTCAACCGCGAACCCTATCAGAAAAATTATTCCGGGCTTCTGGAAGAAGGACTTTCCGCCCTCTATCCGCAAGCGAACGTCACCGTACAGAATTCCGGCTTCGGCGGCACGGGCGCCTGGTACGCCATTGCCGGCAACGGCAAAGTGGGCAACGACGGCAATATTCCCGCTTACGTCGATTTCGTCGCGCCCTATACCCCCGACCTCATCGTGCTTGCGTTCGGTATGAACGACCCCGGCACTTCTACCTGGTATTACTACGCCGCCTGCGTCAAACTTCTCGTCGAAGAAATGCAAAGCAAGTTCCCCGACGCGGAAATCATTCTGGTCGGCTCGATGATGTCCAACACCAATCAGACGGACATGGGCTGTCTGGTCGGTATGGCGCCGATGTATTATCTGTTTGAAAAGGAAGGCGTCGCCGTCTGCGACGTTGCCAAAATTCATCAGGATATTCTGGGTCTGAAACGCGAAAAGACCGGTACTCCGAGCGAAGGCGTTTACGACTACGCCCTGAAAACCGATCCCGACCGCGAAAACGCGAAACTCTATCGCGATACTTCCGGCAACAATTACAATCACCCCAACGACTATATGGGCAGAATTTACGCGCAGGCGCTCATTCGCACTATTACCGAAAGAACGCTGACCGTTGACCGCACCGTGGAAACGGTGACTGCAAGCGCCCTTACTTGCTGGTATCAGGGAGAACAGATCCCGGCAGGCGCCGCTTTGGACGACGTGAAAGCGTTGATCGGCGCCGCCCTTCTGGACGAAAACGGCAACCTTGCGGGTCTTCCCGAAGTGACCGTGACGGGCGAAATCGGCAAGACCGAAGCCGTCCTGACCGTGACCGCCGGCGACCTTTCCGCTACCCTGACCGTCCCGGTCGAAGTCCCGGCGGAGCCGAGCACGGAACCCTCTCCTTCCGTGGAGCCGTCTGTGGAACCGTCGCACGCCCCGGTTACGCCCAGCGAAACTCCGGGTGAAACCCCCTCGACCGTTCCCTCGACAGAGCCGAGCGCGGAACCCTCTCCTTCCGTGGAGCCGTCTGTGGAACCGTCGGTAGAACCGAGCGCGGAACCCTCCGTCAACCCCTCGACCGTTCCCTCGATCGAGCCGAGCGCGGAACCGTCTACAGAGCCTTCGGTTGAACCGTCGCACGCCCCGGTTACGCCCAGCGAAACTCCGGGTGAAACCCCCTCGACCGTTCCCTCGACCGAGCCGAGCGTCGCTCCTTCGACGGCGCCCAGCACTACGCCGAGCGCCGAACCCTCCGCAGGCGACGACCACAACGATAAATCTTCCTGCAACTCCTGCAGAAGCGTCGCACCTATAGACGGCAACGACGGCACGGGCGGCGGAATGCTTCTTCTGGGACTGATTTCCGCGACTTTCGCACTGTTCGTGTTACGTAAGAAACACTTCTGATCGTAAACCGAGGATCTTCCCCGTTGCATTTTCTGTCCACAGATCTCTCGCTTCGGGTAAGGTTGCCGGCTAAAAAATGACAGAGGGCGGATTCGGACCGCCGTCCATAACGAAACGTCCCCCGGCGGAAACGACAAGTTCCGCCGGGGGACGTTTTCTTTTTAAAATTCACGGCGCGCACGCCGGACGAAAGCATAAAATCTTTCGGACGGTAGGGATTCCGAAATCTATTTCAGCGGCTCGAAATCTTCCGCACCGTGCTTGCAAAGCGGGCAGATGAAGTCCGCGGGCAGGGTTTCTCCTTCGTAAACATAACCGCAAACCTTGCAGACAAAACCTTTTTTGCCCTCTTCCGCTTTTTGCGGCTTGGGTTTGATATGTTCCCGATAATATTCGTACGTTGCGGGCGCGGAGGAAGAAAGCACGCGGGCTTCGGTCACGTCGCAAACGAACAGCGTGTGCGTGCCGTAATCGTGCGACTCGGCAACGGTAAGCGCAAACGCCGCAGAGGAGCAGAAATCCAGATACCGTACGCCGTTTTCCGCACGCGGCGCCGCGGGATACGCCGCGTACTTATCCGTATCCTTTCCGCTGACGAATCCGAACTTTTCAATGACCGAAAAAGGCGTTTCCTCGGACAGTACCGACAGGGTACATTTGCCCGTTTTTTGCAATACGTCATGCGTAAAATTGGATTTGTTGACGGCAAACGACACCCGGCGCGGGCTTTCGGTCAGCATACCCGCCGTGTTGATGATGCAGCCGGTATCGCGTTCCCCGGATTTTACGGAAAGCACGAACAACCCGTACGAAAATTTGAAAAACGCCTGCGGATCGACGGCGGTTGTCGCTGGTTCCGCCCCCTCTTCTTTGGGGAAAGAAGCCGCAATCGCGTCTGCAAGCGCTTCTAAATCCGCCGCCTGCCCTTTGGAAAGGGCGGCGCGCACAGTCAGCGTTTGCCCTAAAAACTCGGTATTCTTCAGCGAAGAAAGCACGCCTTTCATCAGATTGCCCGCCGTGGGCGCCCAGGAACCGTTTTCGATCAAGGCAATCTTGCGGTTTTGCAGATTGTGGTGCGCGAGGTCGATCAATAGGTTTTCCATCCTGACGAAAATGCCCGCGTTGTAAGTCGTGGAAGCAAACACCAGATGACTATACCGGAACACCTGCGAAATGATCTCGTCCGCGTCGGTGACCGAAACGTCGTAAACCGCGTTTGTGATACCGCGGGCGGAAAGCAGTGCCGCCAGATCTTCTGCAACTTCCGCCGTATGTCCGTAAACCGAAGCGTAAGCGATCAGAGCGCCCTGCTTTTCGGGCGTGTAACTGCTCCACAGTTGGTATTTTTCCACGAAATCCGCAATATTTTTGCGCACGACGTAGCCGTGCAGCGGGCAGATGGTATCGATCTGCACGGTGGCGGCTTTCTTTAAAAGCGCCTGCACCTGCGTGCCGTACTTGCCCACAATGTTGGTATAATAGCGGCGCGCCTCGTCAAAATAGTCCGGCTCGTCCGCTTCGTCCAGAAACAGCGCGCCCGAAAGCGCCCCGAACGACCCGAATGCGTCTGCGGAAAACAGGATCTTTTCCTTTTCCTCATAAGTCACCATGACTTCCGGCCAGTGCACCATGGGCGCCGCGATGAAGTGCAGTTTGTGTTCGCCAAGCGGCAGGACGTCCCCTTCTTTTACGACAAGAAAGCGGCTTTCCACGTCCGTATCCGGCAGATATTCTTTCAGCATGGTCGCGATTTTGGAATTGACGACCAGTTTTACCGCGGGAAAAGCGGACAATACGTCCGAAATGGTTGCGGAATGGTCGGGTTCCATGTGCTGCACGACCAGATAGTCCAGCGGTCTTTCGCCGAGCGCCGCGCGGACGTTTTCCATAAATTTGCCCGAAACCGCGCGATCGACGGTATCCATCAATGCCGTTTTCTCGTCCAAAATGACGTAGGAGTTGTACGAAACGCCGCGATTTAAGCGGTACACCCCTTCAAAAATTGCGATTCTGCGATCGTTCGCGCCGACGTAAACGACGGCGTCCGAAACTTTTTTAAGCGTAGCCATTGCCCGTTCTCCTTTGCTTTTTCTGTATTATAATGGAAATGTTTACCGATTTCGGTTGTTTTTACAACGCTTTTTTGCTTTTTTAAGGAAATTTTTGCTGTCAGATAAATTCTCAGATGAAAAGCGCGGCGCGCCCGGCTTTTTCCGGGCGCGCCGCGCACAGTTTCTACCCCGCCGCAAAGGCGGGTTTTAATGATGTTTTTGCCGCAAAGGCGGTTTTCAATTCAATATAAAAGCGAAAACCTTGCCTGCTTATTCGTTGATAAAGATCAATTTATGGCAGTTTTCGCAGGAGCCGATTTTGTTTTTGGCAAGGACGGTTTTTTCTTTCAGAGAAAGTTCCATGCCGCACGCCGTACAGCGATCCTTATATTCCACCACGATGGGCAGGCTCATTTTATCTTTGCGCCGGGCAAGGTACTTTTCCATCAGCGCGGGATCGACCTTTTTGGCAAGGACGTCCAGTTCCTTCGTGATGGCGTCGCGATCCTTTTGCACGGCGGCTTTTGCCTGATTGTATCTGGCGCCGCATTCCTTGTACTGCTTCTGCGCTTCCACCGTTTTTGATTTCAGTTGGGCGTACTGCTTGACCACCGATTCGATGGTTTCTTCCAACTTCTTCAGTTCCTGCTGCAAGGCATAAATGCGATCTTCCAGCGCCTTGGCTTTTTTATGAACGTATTCCACCTCGTCCTCGCCGCAGGTGTCCGCCACCGCTGCGTATTCCGAAACGTTTTCGATCAGTTCGTTCTGTCTTAGCGCAAGTTGTTTATAACTCTGCGCAAGTTCGCCGGCTTTCTGATCCAGCCGTTCGACCGACTCCCCTACGCCTTCCAAAAACTTTTTGGCGGCAACGGCCTTTTTTCTGTCTTCGTTTGCCGAAAGCCCCATTTCGATGGCTTTGAGTTTTTGATCCACTTCCTGATAAGCGAGCAATTCTTGTATCATAATGCCTCCTTAAAGCAGGGCTTCGTCCACGAAAAAGTCCGTAGGAAGTCCCCCCAGATGATTGATTATAAAGTCGTAAAACGCGCGGAATCCGTAGATTTCGCTGCTGTAATGCGTCACGTTGAGCACCGCGATGCCCCGGGCGAGCGCTTCCGCCAGAATATGATGCGGAAAATCTGCCGAAACCATCACGTCTGCGTTATTTTTTATCGCAAGGGCGAGTTCTTCCGCGCCCGAGCCGCCGCCGCAGAACGAAGCAACCCGTTCCACGATACGGTCGGGATTGCCGTAAACCGAAATCCGGCTGCTGCCCGTCGCCTTTTTATATTTGGTCGCCAGATTTTTCAGGGTCACGGGGGCGACTTCGGTCAGTCTTCCGTAGCCCACGCCTACTTCGAGCGGGATTAAAATGCGCGGATTTTTGCCGAAGATCGAAGCGAGATTTGCGTCGATTCCCTCCTCCGCGACGTCTAAATTGAGGTGCATACTGTAAACCGAAATGCCGTTTTTTGCCGCGGAAAGAAAGGCTCTGCCGAACGGTGTTTCGTCCGAAACGTTTAAGATGCCGCGGTAGATCGCCGGGTGATGCGTGACGATAAGGTCGGCTTTTTTTTCGAGGGCAAACGCCACCGCCTTTTCCGAAAAGTCCAGCGCAAAAACCGCGCGGCGGATCTCGGCGCCGTTTTTCAGTAGCAGACCGCTGTTATCGTAACCGTCGGTCGCCCGAACGAGTTCGTCCGAGTAGCGAAGGGGGGCAAACCGTTCAAAAATTTCCTGAATTTTTTTGAGTTGCATATCCGAGATACTCCTCCGTTTCGTTGAGTTCTTTTTGCAAGTCGGGCGCGGTTTTTTCGCTTGCCGAAAGAAGCGCTTCTTTCAACTCTCCCCGCCGCTTTTGCAATATTTCCGTAAACACGGGCGGAAAGGAAGCAAGCGTTCCTCTCCCGAAGCGGAACTCCGCCTCTGTATAATGATTACAATTTTTGTCAATTTGTACCGGATTTCGCATAACGCTTTGCAAAATCGGGAACGTTCTTGCTTTAGCAGCGCAGTTTTCGGCAGCGTGCATACCGTCCGCTTTCGCGATAGCATTTCCGCCGGCGGCGCCCGAAACGCCCCTGTCCAACTCCCCTGCAATGAGGTAATAATACTTCCCTTCGGCGGGAAAAACGATATCTTCCGCCAGCAAATAGCCGAGGGCGTCCATCGTCCGCCTGACGGCTTCGGCGTCTTTCATAGGCTGAACGACCAGACGTTTGGGAAGTTGCGGCGCGCGGGAAAGAATTTTGACGACTTCTGCCCCGCCCATACCGGCGATTAAAATTTCGTCGCAAGGGGCGTGGCGCCGTTCGATCCCGTCACACACCACGCTTTGGGAAACGTCGGCGTAATCCGCAAGCAATTTTTCCGCTTTTTGCAGGCTTTTTGCGGAGATATCCGAATACACCGCGCGTTCGGCTTTGCCGGAAACGAGCATGGCGAGCGTAAATCTGCCGTGATCGCAACCCACGTCGCCGAAAACTTTGCAGGGCGTAAGCGAATCGAAAATGCGCTTTTGCCGTTCGGTCTTCATCTTATTCCAAAAAATCTTTCAGGCGCTTGCTGCGGCTGGGGTGACGCAGCTTGCGGAGCGCTTTGGCTTCGATCTGGCGGATACGTTCCCTCGTAACGTTGAACTCCTTGCCCACTTCTTCCAGCGTGCGGGGTCTGCCGTCGTCGATGCCGTAGCGCAGGCGCAGTACCTTTTCCTCACGCGGGGTGAGGGTGTCCAGCACGCCGAGGAGCTGTTCTTTCAGCATGGTGAACGCAACCGAGTCGCTGGGCGCGGCGGCGTTTTCGTCTTCCAGAAAGTCGCCGAGGTGACTGTCTTCCTCTTCGCCGATGGGGGTTTCGAGAGAAACGGGGTCCTGCGCGATCTTCTGAATTTCGCATACCCGTTCTTCGGAAATTCCCATTTCTTTGGCGATCTCCGCAGGGGTGGGATCTCTGCCCAGCTCCTGCAACAGCGTGCGCTGAACGCGGGTCTGCCGATGAATGGTTTCCACCATATGTACGGGGATACGAATGGTTCTCGCCTGATCGGCAATAGCGCGCGTGATCGCCTGACGAATCCACCAGGTGGCGTACGTGGAGAACTTGAATCCCTTGGTATAATCGAATTTTTCCACCGCTTTCATCAAGCCGAGGTTTCCTTCCTGAATGAGGTCGAGAAACAGCATACCGCGCCCGACGTAGCGTTTCGCAATGGAAACGACCAGACGCAGGTTGGCTTCCGACAGACGCTTTTTCGCCTCTTCGTCGCCTTCGTTCATGCGCTTGGCAAGTTCGATTTCTTCATCCGGACCTAAAAGCGGCACCCTGCCGATGTCTTTCAAGTACATCTTGACGGGGTCGTCCATCTTGATCTCTTTCAGCAGTTGCTCGTACAGATCTTTTTCGCGTTCGTATTCGTTGTAGATCTGAATACCGGCTTCTTCGATGGACTTGAAAACAAAATCGATCTGCCCCGCGTCTGCGTCCACTTTTTCCAGCTTGTCGCAAAGCGCTTCGTTGCTGATGCTGCCTTTCTGTTTGTTTTCGTCGATGATGCTTTTGACGAGTTCGGATAACTGTTGTTCTGTAATCGCCATAATTTTCTCCGTTTTATGTGAAAATTTTTGTTTATATGAAATGATTTTTGCGGGTTTTTGCGTGAAACGTTTTTTGCAGGTGGCGGCTTTCTGTTGCCGTTTTTACTGTTTTGCCGGGCGGAAGCGAATATCTCTGCCTGCCTTTTCGGGTGAAAAATACCCCTGTCCGCTTTCGGGCGAAATTGAACATCTCTGCCCGCCGCTTAGAACATTGCCCGCCGTTTAAGGCATTACGCGCCGCCGCTCTTTACGGGCGGAGTTCCTGCAATTTTCTGGTCTTTTTTTGCATCAAAAGGGCGAGATCTTTCCTTCGCGAAAGGTCGGTCTCCGTACGGTAAAGTTCGGTCAGCGCCGCAATTTCGTCCTGAATCGCAATTTTTTTCAAGGTAAACACGCAATCGTCGTAGTATTTTTTCTCGGTAACGGGGTCTTCGGTTTCGCGGCGGCTTTCCGCCAGAATACGGCTGACTTCGTCGTGTTCCCCGTCGTCGGTATATTCGTACAACATCGACGGATTGGGCGATTCGCCCGCGGCGCGTTTTTCCTCCACGTAATCCGCCACTTTTTTATGCGTTTCGTTTTTGAAGGCGAAGGTATCCGGATCTGTTTCCGCGGCGTACCGCTTGCCCGTGACGAGGGCGTACAGCACGAACCGCGCGGCGGAAAGTTCCGCATCCCCCACGGGAAGCGCGACCTGCGGCGTCTGCGGCTCGGCAGTTTTTTTGCCGTCCGGCTCGTCCTCTTCCACGTCGCGTCGGAGCGACTCGTATGAAATCCCCGTTTCGGTGCGCACGCGCTTTAACAGTTCTTCCTGCAAATAATGATCTTTGACGGTGCGGATGAGTTTTAACGCTTCCGCCGTATAATCGCGCCTGCCGTCCAAAGTGGACAGGTCGTACGCGCGTTTTAAGGAAAACAGTTTGTAGTCGATGAGCGGAAGGCTTTGATCGAGGCAGTCCTGATACGCCTGTTTGCCGCGGGTGCGAATGATATCGTCCGGATCCAGCCCGTCGGGAAGCACGGCGACCTTGACTTTCAACCCCTCGTTTTCCAGAATTTCCAGTCCGCGAAGGGAGGCTTTCTGCCCCGCAAAATCGCCGTCGTAACTGATCACCACGGTATCGGTATACCGCTTGAGAAGCCGCGCCTGATCCTGCGTGAGCGAAGTCCCCATGCTGGCGACCACGTTCTTAAACCCCGCGGAGTACAGCGCGATGGTATCCATATACCCCTCCACCATGATAATATACGGCAGTCCGGTTTCATTTTTCAGTTTTTTGACCAGATTGAGGTTATACAGCGTTTTGCGCTTTTGAAACAGTTCGGTTTCCTGCGTGTTTTTATATTTGGCAAACTGCGGTTTTTTTTCCATCAGTCTGCCGCCGAACGCCACCACTTCCCCTACGGGATTGATGACGGGAAAGACCAGTCTGCCGCCGATAGCGTCGTAAATTCTGCCGTTTTTCTCCCCGGCGACGCCGGTTTTTAACAGTTCGTCCCGCGTGTAACCCTTTTTTAAGAGGTAGGCGGGCAGCGATTCAAAGTCCGGCGAGGCGCCGAGGCCGAAGTTTTTAGCGGTTTCCGCGTCCACGCCGCGGCTTTTTAAGTACTCGCGCTGCGGTTCGCCCATTTCCGAACGGAACACGGTGACGTAAAACCGGGCGGCGTCTTTCATCAAAGCAAGGCGGCGTTCCTTTTCCCGCCGCTCCTTGGCGACGCGTTCGGCATCGTACGAAGTTTCGGGCAGTTCCATTTTGGCGCGTTCGGCAAGCATTCTGACGGCGCCCATAAAGTCCAGCGATTCGTATTCCTGCACGAATTTGATGACGTCACCGCCTACGCCGCAGCCGAAGCAGTGGTAAAACTGCCCCTCGCCGTCGATGCAGAACGAAGGCGTTTTTTCGTGATGAAAGGGGCAGCACGCCCAGTAACTTTTGCCCTTTCTGGTAAGCGGAAGATAGCCGGAAACGATGGAAACGATGTCCGACTTGCTTTTCAGTTTTTCCAGAAAATCTTTATCGATTCCTTTGGTCACGGATCCTCCTTCCGGCGGGAGACGCCGTTTTTTTTCGTTGCGTAAAATCTTGCGGCGGGACGCCGCTTTTTATAACATAATCAAGCGATAATTGCCCTTTCTGTCAACTGAACGACCAACTTTTGGGGATAAACAGACCGGTAAAGACGTATTCCGCATAGCGGTCGCTCATGCTGGAAAGGTAATCGGTCACCGACCGGCTGACCCCGTCCCGATCCGCCACCGTGCGGTAAAATTCCGGCAATTTGTCGGGATTTTTGACGTAATAATTATACATCGCTTCCAGCATGCGGTTGGCCTTTTCTTCCTCCGCCATACTGGACGGGGTGATGTATACCGTGCGGAACATAAAATTACGCAGCGATTCCATCGCGGCAAGCGTTTCTTCTTCCATGGAAATTTCGGGCTTGTCCAAGCTTTTGCGATAGATTGCCCAGATCATATTGTTGATGCGGGAAGAAGAGGTTTCGCCCAAGACTTTGACCGCGTCTTCGGGAATATCTTCCCTTTTGATGACGCCTGCGCGGAGCGCGTCGTCCACGTCGTGATTTAAATAGGCAATGCGGTCGGCGAACGAAACCGCTTTCCCCTCCAGCGTGACGGGATTGCCGCTTTTTCTGTGATTTAAGATGCCGTCGCGCACTTCAAACGTGAGGTTTAAGCCCGCGCCGTCGTTTTCTAAAAGATCCACCACGCGGACGGACTGTTCGTTATGGCGGAAGTTTCCGCCCGAAAGACGGTTTAACACGCGCTCCCCGCTATGCCCGAACGGGGTATGTCCGAGATCGTGACCGAGCGCGATGGCCTCCGCCAGATCCTCGTTTAAGCGCAGGCACCTTGCAATCGACCGCGCGATCTGCGAAACGTCCAGCGTGTGCGACAGGCGGGTGCGGAAATGGTCGCCTTCCGGCGACAGAAAGACCTGCGTTTTGTTTTTCAGCCTGCGGAAGGCTTTACAATGAATGATACGATCGCGGTCGCGCTGAAAATCCGTCCGCATGGGGCACGGTTCTTCCTGCTTCGCGCGCCCTTTGGTGTCGATAGACTTCGTGGCGTAAGGAGAAAGAAATTCCGCTTCGATTTTATAAGTGACGTCTTTCATGCGCCCTCCTTTTTTCGTTTGCAATCCCGGATATGCGCTTTCAAAAAAACAACGGGGTTTGTTTTAATCCGAACGACCGTCGCTTTTCCGAAAGCCGAAACCGCGGCAGGACGGTCGTCCCCCGCGTAAAAACCGGCATTCCGGGCTTTGGAAGCCCCGCAAGGGACAAGCCTTGCAAAACCCCCTTGTATCAGTATTATTCCGGGTCGTTACCCGGAATTACTTGCTTTTTTTGAAAAAAGAAGGAAAAAATTTTATTACGGCAATTTTGCGGCGTGTTTCACAAAGCCGCGATGCGAGTTTGCGCATAAAGTTTTCACTTGCCCGCCGCCCGCGAAGCGCATACGCCGTATGTTGCCGTAAGTCTGTCGCCGCCGTTTCAAAGCCATATCTTTCCGCAACGTTGCGGCTTGACCGAATCTTTATTTGGTCAGCGTCATATATTTCGTGACATTGAACGCGCGCCAGGGAATGAGATCCTTGGGCGGTTCCAGCATAAACACCAGCCGTTCTTTGGTGACGGGGTGGGTAAATTTGAGCGAATACGCGTACAGCGCCAGATTGCCCTTGACCGCCTTTTCGCCGCCGTATTTCAAATCGCCGAACACCGGGTTGCCGATGCCCGCCATCTGCACGCGGATCTGGTGGCTTCTGCCGGTGTGAAGGGTAACTTCCAGCAAAGAATAACTCCCTTTATCTTCCAGCACGCGGTAAAAAAGTTCGGCTTTCTTTGCGCCCTCGGTCGTTTCCGCGCACAGGTAAACCTGGTTGGTGATCGCGTTCTTTTTGAGGTAGTTGGTCAGCGTTGCCTTTTCCTTTTTGGGCGAACCGACGACGACGGTGAGATATTTCTTTTCAAAATCGCCCGTCTTCATCTGCTCGGTCAGTCGGGAAGCCGCCTTGGACGTTTTGGCAAACACCATCACGCCGCCCGTCGGACGATCCAGCCGATGCACCATGCCGCAGAACGCTTCCCCCGCCTTGTGGTAAGTTTCCTTTAAGTAGGTCTTGACAAGGTTTAAAAGATCTTGATCCTTGCTTTCGTCCTCGCAGGTCGGCATATTTTGCGGTTTTTCGACGACGATGATGTGGTTATCCTCGTACAGAACGACGAGATCGTCTTTAGTCATCATGGAAAAACATTCCTCCCGCCCCGCAGGGCAAAACAATTTCTTCTTTGGTGGGAAGTCCTACTTCGTACGCTTCGCACTTGCCGGGAATACCCTTTAAGGCGAGCGTCAGCACGTTTTTCAGCACTTGCGGCTGCAGTCCCGTGGTATAACTGTTGATCAGAAAAAACAACGGATCGTCCGAAAGTACGCCCCGGCAAAGTTCTACTAGGCCGAAAAGTCCGCTTTCGATTTTCCACATTTCGCCGTTCGGTCCCCGCCCGTAGGAAGGCGGGTCCATAATGATCGCGTCGTATTTATGTCCGCGGCGGATCTCCCGCTGAACGAACTTAAAGCAGTCGTCCACGATGTAGCGCACGCGCCCTTCCGGAACGCCCGAAAGGCGAACGTTGTTGCCCGCGCGTTCCACCATATTTTTGGCGGCGTCCACGTGGCAGACGGAAGCGCCTTCTTTGGCAAGCGCCGCCGTCGCCCCGCCCGTATAGGCGAAAAGGTTGAGGACGGAAACCTGCCTGCCGCTATTTAAGCGCCTTCTGACCAGTTCCCGCATGCGGTCCCAGTTGACCGCCTGTTCGGGAAACAGCCCCGTGTGTTTGAATCCCATCGGGCGCACGGTAAATTTTAAGTCGCGATAGGAAATATTCCATTCGTCCGGCATCTTTTTCAGGACGTGCCATCTGCCGCCGCCCGTTTCGCTGCGCTCGTAGTACGCGTTCAATCCGGGATAGGTTTTGAAATCAAACGCCGCCGGCCAGATGACCTGCGGGTCGGGACGAAGCAGAAAAACGTCTTTCCACCGCTCCAGTTTATAGCCGTCGCCCGTGGCGATGACTTCGTAATCTTTCCAGTCCGTAGCCGCTCTCATATCAGACCTTTTGCACGGTAACGGTCACCGGCACGTCGTTGAGATCGAGATCCTTGGTAAAGCCCCCGGTCGCCGCGCCGTAGCCGTCGCACAGGACGGAAGCGGAAATTTCTTCCTTGCTGCTGTTTAGCAGGGCGGCAAGTTCGGCGTCGTCCGTCTTTACCGAAAGCAGAATGTGATCGGTCACTTCAAATCCCGCTTCTTTCCGCATCGACTGGACTTTGCTGACCAGTTCGCGAACGTAGCCTTCGCAGATCAGTTCGGGGGTCAGGGTCTTATCGAGTACCGCGGTAATACCGTGATCGGCAGCGGAAACGAACCCTTCCTTACTCTTGACCGTAATTAAAAGATCGTCTTTGGTAAAGGTCACTTCTTCCCCGCCAAGATCGACGGTGTAAACGCCGGAATTGACCGCGTCCACCACCGTTTTTCCGTCGCAACTAGCGAGGAAGGTACGGATTTCGTTCAACTTTTTGCCGTATCTGGGACCCAGCGTTTTCAGCTGCGGTTTGATTTCGTAAGCGATATAATCCGCGGCGGAAGCGCCGAAAGACACCTCTTTTACGTTGAGTTCGTCTTTCAGAATCTCCACCGTTTCGGGCGTGAAGTCCAGTTTTCTTTCGCTGCAGACCAGAAGTTTCAAAAGGGGCTGCCGGTTTTTCAACGCGCCGGCATTTCTTGCCGCTCTGCCGAGGGCGACCACTTCCAGCGTTTCTTCCATCGAATCTTCCAGCGCTTTGTCGATACGCGCTTCGTCCGCCGTGGGGAACGCGCAAAGATGGACGGAAAGGGGATCTTCCGGATAGAAGTTTGCCACCAGATTGCGGTAGATGGATTCCGCCATGAACGGCGTAAAGGGCGCCAGCACTTTGGACAGGGTGACCAGCACGGTGTACAGCGTGGTGTACGCCGCAACCTTGTCGTCGGTCATCTCCTTGCCCCAGTAACGTTCTCTGCCCCGGCGGACGTACCAGTTGGAAAGTTCGTCCACGAAGTCCTGAATTTTACGCGCGCTGTCGGTCACGTCGTAAGCGTTCAGGTTTTCGTCCACCGTCTTGACCAAGGTATTGAGTCTGGAAAGCACCCACTTGTCCATCAAGGACAGTTTGCAGTCTTTCAGGTCGTACTTTCTGGGGTCGTAGCCGTCGATTTCGGCATACAGCACGAAGAAAGCGTAGGTGTTCCACAGCGTGCCCATAAATTTGCGCTGACATTCGCTGACCGCTTCCGCAGAGAAGCGCGAGGGGATCCAGGGCGCCGAAGAAGTATAGAAATACCAGCGCACGGCGTCCGCGCCCTGCTTGTCCAGCACCGACCACGGATCGACCACGTTACCCTTGTGCTTGCTCATTTTGATGCCGTTTTTATCGTTGACGTGACCGAGCACGATGCAGTTTTTGAAAGGCGCCTTGTCGAACAGCAGGGTGGAAATGGTAAGCAGCGTATAGAACCAGCCGCGCGTCTGATCGACGGCTTCGCTGATGAAGTCCGCGGGGAAAGTTTCCTTGAATTTATCTTCGTTTTCAAACGGATAATGATACTGCGCGAACGGCATGGAGCCGCTGTCGAACCAGCAGTCGATAACTTCGGGTACGCGCTTCATTTCGCCGCCGCACTTATCGCACTTCATGGTCAGCGAATCGAGATAGGGGCGGTGCAGTTCGACGTCGCGGGTCAGACCGCAGCGCTCGCGCAGTTCTTTCCGGCTGCCGACGACGTGGATCTCGCCGCAGTCTTTACATACCCAGACGGGCAGCGGCGTACCCCAGTAACGTTCTCTGGATAAGCCCCAGTCGATGACGTTTTCGAGGAAGTTGCCCATTCTGCCCGTGCCGATGGTTTCGGGCATCCAGTTGACCGTTTTGTTTGCGGCGATCAGGCGATCCTTGACCGCGGTCACGCGGATAAACCAACTGTGGCGCGCATAATAAAGCAGGGGCGTGTCGCAACGCCAGCAGAACGGATAGCTGTGTTCGTACAGCAATTCCTTGAACAGCGTTCCGTTTTCTTTCAGATCTTTGATAATGAATTTATCGGCGTCTTTGGCGAACATACCCTCGTAAGCGCCCGTCCCCGGCTTGAAGCAGCCGCGGTCGTTGACCAGCTGCACCAGCGGGAGGTTATATTTTCTGCCGACTTTGGCGTCGTCTTCCCCGAACGCCGGCGCAATGTGAACGATGCCGGTACCGTCGGTCAGCGTGACATAGCCGTCGTTGGTGACGTAATACGCCTTTTCGCGGAAGGTGCCGAGAGCGAACGGGAACAGCGGTTCGTATTCCGCATACTCGTATTCCTTGCCCTTTTTGACCGAAACCGTGGTATAGTTTTCAAACAGCGAACCCACGAGGGCTTGCGCCAGAACGTAATGCTCGCCGTTTTCCGCTTCGATCTCCACGTAATCCTCGTCGGGATTCATACAAAGAGCGACGTTGGAAGGCAGCGTCCAGGGCGTGGTCGTCCAGGCGAGGAAGTAGGTATTCTCCTTTCCCTTGACCTTGAATTTGACGTAAACGGACTTTTCCTTGACGTCTTTATAGCCCTGCGCCACTTCGTGAGAGGCAAGCGCCGTTCCGCAACGCGGGCAGTACGGGACGATTTTGTAGCCCTGATATAAAAGACCCTTTTTCCAGATCTCTTTCAGCGCCCACCATTCGGACTCGATATAATTGTCGTCGTAAGTGACGTAGGGGTTGTCCATATCCACCCAGTAACCCACGCGGTCGGACATTTTTTCCCATTCGCTTTTGTATTTCCAGACGCTTTCTTTGCACTTTTTGATGAAAGGCTCGATTCCGTAGGTTTCGATCTCCTTTTTTCCGTCCAGACCGAGGGACTTTTCCACTTCCAGTTCGACGGGAAGTCCGTGCGTATCCCAGCCCGCTTTTCTCGGGACGTGATAGCCTTTCATAGTCTTATAACGCGGCACGATGTCTTTCATGACGCGGGTCAGAATATGCCCGATGTGCGGCTTGCCGTTTGCCGTCGGCGGTCCGTCGTAAAAACTGAAGGTCGGGTGACCTTTGGTGTCTTCCACGCTCTCTTCAAATACGTGATTTTCTTTCCAGAATGCGATGACTTCCTTTTCTCTGTCGAGAAAATTCATGCCGGTATCTACTTTGCGATACATAGTCCCTCCCTTGCCGATCCGCGGCGGTTGCCCCGGGTTTTCGGCTCTTTCGGTCGTAACGTTATTATTTCCTTGCAAACATATAAAAAAGGTCCTTGTGCAGGAACACAAGAACCACCTTTACACAAACTGCGCCGAGCCCGACGCTGCGCCGATAACGGTGCGCAAGATCCGTGTTTTTTTACCCGAGGGGTTTTACTGCTGCCGACCTAAAGCGCCTGACCGCGCCGACCTAAAGCGCCTGCCGCCGACCGGCTATACGGCAACAACCTGCCACGCAGCAAATCTTCTTTCCTGCCGCCGCAAAAAATGCGGCCACCGTAAGCGCAGCCGCCTGACGGCGCGCCGCAAAGCAAGGCAAAACTTCCCTTTTCAAAAAACCGACTGACCGGGTGATAATTTCGTAACGCCGCCGCGGTTTTTCACCAGCCAACCGCTCTCTTTCCGGCGGAACTTTTTTCCGCCACAGGCGACGAAAAACGAAACCGTGTCCCGTTTTAACGCCTTTATCATGATCGGCGGAAAAATCCGCGCGATATTTAACGAAAAAGCTGTGCATCCTCCGTCGATCAGTCCGACCGGGTCGGCACCCCGCCAGGTAACTCCCGTAAAGCAACCTTATGGCACACGAAGTAGTCCGCTTAGTGCTGCTGCATTCCTGCCCTGACACGGTTCACGGCGCTCCGTTGCATAAGACCTTACGATCGACGTCCCTTAACGGTTCCTGCACCCCACCGGAAAGACCTCGGGAGGCATTCGGCTCTGCTACAGCGGATTGCAGATACAGGGCACCGCTAACTCCCCACCTAGCACAGTACGGTTATTTTACCCTATTTTCAAAAATTTTGCAACTGTTTGAAAGGGATTTCCGCTTTTTCCTTTATTTTTCCGGAATCCGGTTGAACGCCAGACCCACTTCTTCGCAATATTTCCGTCGGAGGACGGAACGATAATCCCGCTTGCCACACCCTTCTGCATTTCCAAAATTTTCCTTTGATTTTTTATAAACATTTGTTTGACAAATTAAGAACAAAGGTTTACAATGGATTTTGCAAAAGGGCGTACCCGCAGAACCTTTCCGCGCCGTCCGCATAGTCCGGCACCTCTACCCCGCGCCGCCCTATAGACTCAACTCGCAACACCCGCGCGCCGTCCTTTCCTACACCCAACTTCGCGCCACTTTACGCAAAAGGAGATTTTTTATGATCGACCCGGAAAGACTGAAAATTCTGACCGAAAGCGCCAAATACGACGTTTCCTGTTCCTCTTCCGGTTCTTCCCGGAAAAACGAGGGCGGTATCGGCAACGCCGCGTACGGGGGGATCTGCCATTCGTTTACGCCGGACGGGCGGTGCATTTCCCTCTTGAAAATTCTTCTTTCCAACCGCTGCGCGTACGACTGTCAATACTGCGTCAACCGCCGCAGCAACGACGTGCCGCGCGCTTCCGCCACGCCGGACGAAATCTGCGAACTGGTCGTCAGTTTCTATAAACGCAACTTTATCGAGGGGCTGTTTCTCTCCTCCGCGGTGGACGGTTCCCCCGACGACACGATGGAAAAACTGGTGGACGTGGTAGTAAAATTGCGCAAAGTGTACGGTTTCCACGGGTACATTCATTTAAAAGGCATTCCCCATGCGGACGAGCGGCTGTCCCTCCGCGCGGGGCTTTACGTTGACCGCATGAGTTACAACGTGGAACTGCCTTCCGAACAAAGTCTGCGCCTGCTTGCGCCGCAAAAAACGCGGGCTTCCATCTTCTCCCCCATGCGCACGCTGACCGAAGCAAGAGAATCTTCCCGCCCCGGGAAGTTTCCCGGAAAGTCGTCGCGCCTGTTTCTCCCCGCCGGGCAGACCACGCAGATGATCGTAGGCGCCACGAAGGAAGCGGACGGCGACATTCTGCGCCTTTCGCAGGGGCTGTACCGCGGATACGGACTCAAGCGCGTATACTATTCGTCCTATATCCCGGCGAATTTTCAAAGCGCCGTTCTCCCGCAAAAACCCGTGGGGCTATTGCGCGAACACCGGCTGTATCAGGCGGACTGGCTGCTGCGTTTTTACGGTTTTACGGCGGAAGAACTGCTTGCCCCGGGGGAAGATTTAGCGGCGGAGTTCGACCCCAAATGCGCCTGGGCGTTGCGCCACCCGGAACTTTTCCCCGTGGAAATCAACGCCGCCCCGCTCGAAACGCTGCTGCGCGTGCCGGGCATCGGGGTGCGGTCGGCAAGCCGCATTTTGCTTGCCAGAAAGCACGCCGCCCTGACCCACGCCGACCTTATAAAAATGCGCATCGTGATGAAGCGCGCGGTGCATTTTATTACCTGCAACGGACATTATCTGGGCGAAAAACGGGAAAGCGAAGTAAAAAATTCGTTGATTTTACTGGACAGGTCGGCTTCTGCCGAGCAACTTTCGCTGTTTTCCTCGCCGGAAATCGGAATTTCCGCCGCCGGCGGAGAGTTGTGAGTGGCAGAATTCAAGCGTACAATTTCCCGCCGCGCGCAAAACCGCTATAAAACGCCAAAATATTCGATTTTGGCGGGACGTCCCCGTAAAAATCGAACATAGAGGCAAAGGAGGAACCACTTTTTATGGAAAGCGTATATCTTTACGACGGCAGCGAAGACGGCTTTTTTACCGCCGTTTTTTCCGCCTACGAAAACAAGGAGCGCGGCGCTTTTGTCTACCGCAAGGAGGGGTTCCAGCCCCGCCTTGACGAGACCCTGCGGGAAGTTTCGACCGACAACGAAAAATCCGCCCGCGTCCGCGCAAAACTGCAAAAAACCGCAGGCGCAGACGCCTTGCAGGATATCTGTACCGCCCTGCGTTCGGGCGATGCGGAAGCGCCGAATAAAGCCTTCCGCTACGTTGCGGTGTGCCTGAAATACGGCTTTTTCGCTATCGAGCGGCAAAGCGACCCGGACGTGTTCGATTTTTGCGCGCTGTTGCAGCAAGTACGGCTGGAAGTGCATCGTTTTACCGGATTTTTGCGCTTTCACGAAACGGCACAGGGCTACTTTTACGCGCACTACGCGCCCGACAACGACGTGACTGCGCTGCTTTTACCGCATTTTACGGCGCGGCTCAGAGGAACGCCCTTTTTTATCCACGATGTGCGCCGCAACGTGCTGGCGTTTTATAACGGCTTAACCACCCGCATTCTGCAGGGAAGCGGACAAATTACCGTGTTCCTTTCCGAAAACGAACGCGCGTTTACCAACCTTTGGCAGACCTATTACGACGCGGTGAACGTCGAAAGCCGCAAGAACGAACGGCTGATGCGCGGTTTTATGCCTGCCCGGTACTGGTCGCACCTGCCCGAAAAAAGTAAGCCTCTTGTCGCCGCCCGGCCAAGTATGCCTGCCCAGCGAGGTGCTTCCGCGCAGCAGAGCGCCGCTATCCGGTCTGCCGCTGCCGGGACACCCGCCGCAAAACCGGCGCCATAATACCATAGCGTAATGATTATGGAAAGAATAACGCCGGGCGCAGGCGGGACTTTCCCCGCCGCCGCAAAACCGGCGCTATAATATCAAAAGATTGCAGACTGCATAGCACACAGGGGCGCCCGCGGCAATTTTGCCGCGGG
>CAKQSI010000010.1 GCA_934272745.1 uncultured Clostridia bacterium
GATCAAACTGCCGCCGCTGTGCAAGCAGCAGTGCGTTTGGGTAATAATAAAGGCGGTGCCGCGCAAACTTCGGCGCCTTACCGCGGCGACGGAGATCAAACTGCCGCCGCTGTGCAAGCAGCAGTGCGTTTGGGTAATAATAAAGGCGGTGCCGCGCAAACTTCGGCGCCCCTTCCCGGCAAAGCCGCGGGCGGAGCGTATACCCTCGCCGTATTTTTAATGATGCTGGTATCCTTTCTGCTCGCCCTTGCAGCTACCGTAATTTCGGGCGGCGATCGGCAGGCGTATCAGGATATCGTTTCCAAAAACGCCTTCCGGCTGCTTTCTTACGCGCTGCCGCAGGTCGCGTTCTGCCTTACGGTATACGCGGTGCTTCGCTTTGCAAAAATCAAAATCGGGCAGGCTTTTCCGTGCAAGAAACCGCCCGTATACCTTTGGGCGGCGGCGATTCTTCTCGCATTCGGACTGCTGTTCGGACTGGGGAACGTCAACGAACTTTTCCTTTCTTTCCTGAAAAAATTCGGGTATGAAACGCCGCAGAACGCCTTGCCCGCCATGCGGAACGCGGGGGAGTACCTGCTGACCGTATTTTGCGTTGCCGTTCTTCCCGCCGTGATGGAAGAAGCGCTGTTCCGCGGCGTCGTTCTCGGCGGACTCAGGGGCAGAAGCACGCTGTTTGCGGTTCTTATTTCCGGACTGTATTTTTCGCTGTTTCATCAAAATCCCGCCCAAACGCCCTATCAGTTTCTGGCGGGGGCGGCGTTCGCCTTCGCGGCGATCGCTTCGGGCAACGTCTTTATCACGGTGGCGGCGCATTTCTGCAATAATCTGTATATTTTGTCGGCAACCTATTTCGGCTTTTCGGTAAGCGCGCACCGGGGCTGGACGGTTTTGGGGCTGCTTGCGCTTGCTATTTCGCTCGGCTTGTTTTTCCTTGCGGGGAAAAAGCGCGGCGCTTTCCGCCCGGAGGGAAACGCTTCGGCGGCGGGAAAAATTTCCGCGAACAAGACTTCTTCCGCGACCGCGGCAAAACAAGAACCCCGCCCGGAAATCAAAGACTTTTTTGTATATTCGCTCCCCGGCGTGATCGCTTCGGTCATTGCCTGGGTGCTGGTTTTGGTGAGTTGAATGAAAGTGCATATCGTCGCCGTCGGCAAGGTCAAGGAAGACTATTTTGCGGACGGCATCAAAGAATACTGCAAGCGCCTTTCCCGCTTCGCGAAGGTGGAGATTACCGAGATCCGGGAGGAAACCTTTCTCGGCGACCCGTCGGAAGCGGAAAAGCGGCATATCGTCGAGGAGGAAGGCGCGCGCATTTTAAAAGCCCTGAAAGGCAGGGTGATCGCCCTTTGCGTGGAGGGGGAACGCCTTTCCAGCGAAAAGTTTTCCCGGGTCGTCGCGAAAGAACGCGACGCCGGCGGGGAACTGACCTTTGTCATCGGCGGTTCGTACGGGCTTTGGGAAGAGGTCAAGTCCCGCGCTTTTTTGCGCCTGTCCTTTTCGGAAATGACCTTTCCGCACATGCTGATGCGCCTGATCCTGACCGAACAACTGTACCGCGCGTTTATGATCGACGCCGGCAGCGCGTATCATAAATAGGTAGAAGAACCGGCAACAAATTCCCTTCCCGCAGTTTCATATAAATACCGTCAATATAAAATATCGTCGATAATATAAAATTTTGTCGCGGGGCGGAAAGCAGGGCGGAAAGGTGCAGCGCTCTTTCTCCGTCATAAATATCGTCGGGAAGATAAAATTCCGCCTTTGGGCGGAAAGGTGCAGCGCTCTTTCTCCGTCACGCAAACCAAAACTTTTTCATACCGTAAACTATGGACGTTTACGAAACCGTAACAAACGCTTATAAAGCGGCAACGGGTGCGCCCGGCGCCGGGAAAGGTGCTGCCAAATTATCCGCCGCAACAGGCGCGATACGATCTTCGACGGCAAGCGCGATACGACCCGCGGCAACGATTATCGGCAAGTCGCTGTTCGGCAGAAATCTCTACGCCTTTTTCGTGGGCAACCCTGTCGCGCAGCCCGTTCTGCTGCAGGGCGCCGTGCACGCGCGGGAGTGGGTTTCCGCCCTATTCTTATTGAAAATCTATCAAAATACCGTCGGCAAAAACCTTTCCGGCGGGTACTGGTTCGTGCCGCTCGTTAATCCCGACGGCGCGCTGCTTTCCCAAACGGGAATCGCTTCCGCCCCGGAAAAAGCAAAAGATTTTCTGCTTTCGGTCAACGGCTTTGCCGATTTTTCGCTGTGGAAAGCCAACGGCAGGGCGGTGGACTTAAACGTCAACTTCCCCGCGGGGTACGGCAGGGGCAAAAGCAACGTGTTTTCGGAATCTGCCGCAAACTACGTCGGCAAATTTCCGCTCAGCGAGCCGTGCAGCGCGGCGCTTGCGGCGTTTACCAAAAAGGTTCACCCCAAAATGACCGTCAGTTTTCACACCAAAGGGGAAGTGATCTACTGGCATTACCCCTCCGAAAGCGGCGGATTTACCGGCGATCTGCGCCTTGCGAAAAAGATTTTTGCGGGTTTCGGCTACGATTATCAAAAAAGCCCCGGTTCCTACGGCGGCTATAAGGACTGGTGCATCGAAACGCAGGGCATTCCCGCCTATACGGTGGAACTGGGTAGCGACCGGCTTTCGCACCCGCTGGGGGAAGGGATTTTGCCCGACCTTTTGCGGCGGGCGGAAAGCCTGATTCCGCGCACGGAACGCGCTTTGTACGGCGCCGATAAGTAATCAACGCGCGCTGTACGGCATAAAAAGCAATCAATGCGCGGAACGCGCGCGATGGCGCCGAAAAGTAATTACAGGAGAAAAATTTTGACCTTACGTTCATCGAAAAACGAGATTCCGGACGAAAATTTGTCCGGCGAAAGTCCCGCGGCAGGCAAAGAAAGCGTCCCTGCTGTAACGGACGAAGATTCTATGCCCGCCGCAACCGACGCGCGATTTATGAAAGAGGCGCTGCAAGAGGCGAAAAAAGCCGCTCTGGAAGAAGAAGTGCCTGTCGGCGCGGTGGTCGTCTATCAGGGTAAGATCATCGCCCGGGGCAGAAACCGTCGCGAAAAAACGCAGTGCGCCACCCGCCATGCGGAAATGATCGCCATCGAGCGCGCCTGCAAAAAAATCGGTTACTGGCGGCTGTACGGCTGCACGCTGTACGTCACGCTGGAACCTTGCCCCATGTGCGCCGGCGCGCTATGGAATGCGCGCGTCAGCCGGCTGGTGTACGGGGCGGCGGACAAAAAGGCGGGCGCCTGCCAGTCGCTGTACCAAATCCCGACGGACGAGCGTTTGAACCACCGGCTGCAAGTGACTTCCGGCGTGATGCGGGAGGACTGCGCCGCCGTCCTTTCGCAATTTTTCCGCCGCAAACGCGCTTTGGGAAAAAAGTAATATGAGGGAAAGAAGGACAGGCGTTTGCAGGACTTTCCGCGAAAAAAAGAGAAAAAACGGGAAAAACCTTGGAAACCGCTCCCGTTTTGGTTGACGGAAAGTTTACAAAGTTCTATAATAAAAAGGCGCCTTGTGTCCGGCACGCGCGTGCGGAGTTTGCGCGACTTGCGCGCCTGCACCGGCAACGCCGCGACGCAGACAAACGGACAACCCGTGCCTTCGCCGGCGGGGAATGCGCCGCATGTGCCGATTCGCCGGCAAGACGGTGCAAATAACGACTGAATGATATGGTTCGCCGAAAGGGAGAGGAAACCTTTCTTTTTCGCGGGGAAAACTGACGATATTTATATTTTCGGAGGATTTTATGATCACGCACGGAAACGAAATCAAACTCTTTGCGGGCAATTCCAACCCGGCTCTTGCCAGGGACATTGCGAAAGAACTCCACACCGAACTGGGCGGCATCGAAGTCGGGCAGTTCAGCGACGGAGAAACCAGCGTTCACATCAACGAGACCGTCCGGGGCAGGGATCTGTTCATCATTCAGTCCACGTCTTCTCCCGTCAACGACAATCTGATGGAACTTCTGATCATGATCGACGCGGCAAGCCGTGCTTCCGCCGGTCGTATCACGGCGGTGATCCCGTACTTCGGCTATGCCCGTCAGGACAGAAAAGCCCGTTCGCGCGATCCTATCACCGCAAAACTGGTCGCGGATCTCATTCAGGCGGCGGGCGCAGACCGCGTGCTGACCATGGACCTGCACGCCGCGCAGATTCAGGGCTTCTTCAATATCCCCGTCGATCATCTGCTCGGCGGACCCATTCTCTACGCATATTTCAAAAAAATGGTGAACGACGACTTCATCGTCGTATCGCCGGACGTCGGCAGCGTTTCCCGCGCGCGTAACGTGGCGCAGAAACTCAACTGCCCCATGGCGATCATCGACAAACGCCGTCCCAAGGCAAACGTCATGGAAGTCATGAACATCATCGGCGACGTCAAAGGCAAGACCTGCCTGATGGTCGACGATATGATCGACACCGCCGGTACCATCTGCCAGGGTGCGGAAGCGCTTTACAACAACGGCGCGAAAGAGATTTACGCCTGCTGCACGCACGCGGTTATGAGCGGACCCGCGATCGAGCGGATCGAAAATTCGCATATCCGTCAGTTGGTCGTTCTCGATACCATCGCCCTGCCGGAAGAAAAGAAGATCGAAAAGATCAAGGTTCTTTCCGCGGCGAAGATGTTTGCGGCGGCGATCGAAAACGTTTATCTGGACAAGCCGATGTCCAAAATTTACGAATAATCCGGCAAGAAACGAAAGAGAAAAGGGAGTCGCCTGATGGCTGCTCCCTTTTTAAGGAGAATCCGATGTACCTTTTGGTTGGGCTTGGCAATCCGGACGAAAAATACCGCAAGACCTTTCATAATATGGGGTATCTGGCGGTAGAAAACGCGGCGATTCTGCTGGGCGCGAAGTTCAATAAAAAAGAATGCCGCGCGCTCGTGGCGGAAACCTACGTCAAGGGCGAAAAAGTCGTTCTGGCAAAGCCGGAAACCTATATGAATCTAAGCGGCGAAAGCGTGCGCGATCTGCTTGCAAAATATCGCGTTCCCGCAGAAAACATGATGGTTTTTTACGACGATTACGACCTGAAAAAAGGCTGCGTCCGCGTGAGAGAAAAGGGCAGCGCCGGCACGCACAACGGCATGCGTAACATCGTGGAAAACATCGGCACGACCGACTTTCCGCGCGTCCGCGTGGGGATTTTCGACGAAGAACTGAAAGAAATCCCCATTATTAACTACGTTTTAATGAAAGTGCGCGATAAAGATTACGCCGTCTACGACGAAGCGTTACAACTGGCAGGCAAGGCGGGCGAAATGTTCGCTTCCGGCGCGCCGTTCGACGCGGTCATGCGCGCCTGCAACAAAAACGCGTAATTTTTGTCTGCCGATTTTTGCATAACTTGCGCCGCGCCGCATAGAAAGCGCGCGATCTGCAATAAATTTCAAAGCGGAAACGCCGGGGTTTTCGCCCGTTGTTTTAACGCCGGGGTTTTACCCCTTTCATTCCAAATTTCAATGCGCCGCGACGGGAATTTGTCCGATCGCGGCAACGCCTGTATATGTTCTGTTCGATTCTGGATCCAAACAATTTAGGCGGGGAAATTCTCCGCTTGCAGCAATCCGTCCGCCGGGGAGAATCTTCGGCGGTATTCGGCGTTCCGCTTGCCGCAAAATGCCATCTGGCGGCGACCTCCGCGGAGCATTTTTTATACATCGCGAAAGATCATTTGGCAGCGGAAGAAGCGGCGCGGCACCTTGCGGATTATGCGGAAGGCGTGGTGTATCTTCCGCAAAAAGACGACGTGCTGCTGTATAAAAAAGCGCTTTCCGGCGAAAGCCGCAACCGCCGGCTGTACGCCCTTTCCAAAATCGCGGCGGGGGCGACCAGAGTGGTAACCACGCTGCCCGCGCTGATGCAGCTTTTTCCCGCAAACGTGGGGTACGCCACCCTTTCCGAGGGGCAGGAGGAGGTCGAGGAAGATTTTATCGCCCGCTTGCGGGAACTGGGTTATACCCGGGTAGATACCGTTTCGGGCGAGGGAACGTTCGCCGTCCGCGGCGACCTTATCGACGTCTATCCGCCGGCAGAAAAGGAACCCTGTCGCGTCAGTTTTTTCGGCGACGAAGTAGAGAGGATCCGCACGTTCGACCCCAAAACGGGGGAGAGCGGCGACCGAGTGCAAAGCATTTTTCTTTCCGCCGCCAAAGAATGCAGCCTAAAGGAAAGCGACGTAAAAACGGTGACCGATCGTTTAAAACGCGAGTTGCTTTCCGCGGAAAATCTGACGCCGGAAGCCGACCGCAGACGCCGCGCGGTTGCGGAAGACCTCATCGAGGGCGCCGAAAAAAACGCGAAAGAAGCGGCTGAATTTTTATTTCCTCTGCTTCCCGGGGCGACAGCCGACCTACTTTCCCTGCTGCCGCCGGATACCGTGGTGTTTTTCGACGAAAGCAAAATGATCGCGGACGCCGCGGCTTACTACGAAAAAGAGTTTTCGGAACGGTATTCCGAACTGCTTGCCGCCGGGGAAGTGTTTTCGTTTACCAAATGGCAGCTCGTGACGGCGGAAGACGCGCTTTCGTTCCTCAGGGAAAAGACGATGGTCGCCTTGCAGAACATCACCACCACGGTGCCTTTTTTTTCGCCGCGGAATATTTTTCAGATCAAAGCGGGCGCCGTTTCCGATTACAGTAAAAGCCTGGCGGCGCTTGCCACCGATATTTCCGGGTGGAAGATCACCGGCTATCGCGTGGCGGTATTTACCGGCAGCGCTTCCCGTTCGGAAAACCTGCAAAAAATTCTGGCGGAAGGGGGCGTTTCCGTCCGCACGGTAAAAATCTTGCCCGAAACATTTACCGGCGCCGTTCTGACCGAGGAACCCTTGCGCTTCGGCGTGATCTATCACGAGGCGAAACTGGTAATTATCGGCGAAAACGACCTTTACCGCGTGAAAAAGCAGGGAAAACGCGTCAAGCACAGACGAAACGACTTTTTCACCGCGCCCGAAGCGGGCGATTACGCCGTGCATGAAACACACGGCGTGGGACTGGTCAAAGGCACCAAAAAGATCACGACGAGCGAGGGAACCAAAGATTACGTCATGCTGGAATACGGCGGCGGCGACATGCTGTACGTCCCCGTGGAACAGATGGATTCCCTTTCCCGCTACATGGGCGGGGATGTCGCTCCCAAACTCAATAAAATCGGGGGCAAGGACTTCGAGCGCATCAAAGAACGGGTGCGCGCTTCGGTCAAAGCGCTTGCCATCGACCTCAAGGCGCTGTACCGCCGACGGTTTGAAAAGAAGGGCTTCCGCTTTGAAACGGACAACGCCCTGACCCGTCAGTTTGACGAAGATTTCCCTTACGAACTGACCGAAGATCAAAAGCGCAGCGCGGACGAAATCCTTGCCGATATGGCAAGCGACAAGGTGATGGATCGTCTGCTTTGCGGCGACGTGGGCTACGGCAAGACCGAAGTGGCGTTCCGCGCCGTGTTCCGTGCGATTTTAAACGGCAAACAGGCGGCGCTGCTTTGTCCCACCACCGTACTTTCGCAGCAGCATTACGAAACGGCGATGAAGCGCTTTGCCAATTTCCCCGTGCGTATCGCGGTACTCAATCGTTTCCGCAGCGATAAGGAAATCAGAGAAACGCTTTCCGCCCTTGCGGAAGGAAAAATCGACTTCGTGATCGGCACGCACCGGCTGCTCAGCGACGACGTGAAATTCAAAGATCTCGGACTTCTGGTTCTGGACGAGGAGCAGCGTTTCGGCGTGGAACATAAGGAAAAAATCAAGGAAGTGCGCAGCGACGTGGATTGCCTTTCCATGTCGGCGACGCCCATTCCGCGCACGCTGCATATGTCCCTTGCCGGGATCCGCGATATTTCCACCATCGAAACGCCCATCAAGGAGCGGCTGCCCGTGCAGACTTACGTCGTGGAAGAAACCGACGCGCTCATCCGCGACGCCATCGTGCGCGAACTTTCCCGCGGGGGACAGGCGTTCGTTCTGTATAACCGCGTGCAGAGCATCGACCGGTTTGCCGCGCGCTTTTCCGCCATCGTGCCCGAAGCCAAAGTGTGCGTCGCCCACGGGCAGATGCCCGAGCGCGTGCTGGAAGAACGCATTATGTCCTTTTTCTCCGGCAAGACCGACGTTCTCATTTCCACCACGATCGTGGAAAACGGCATCGACCTGCCGAACGCCAACACGCTGATCGTCATCGACGCCGAACGGCTGGGGCTTTCGCAGCTTTATCAGTTGAAAGGCAGGGTAGGGCGCAGCAACCGTCTGGCACACGCCTATTTCACCTTCAAACGGGATAAGGTTCTGACCGAAACGGCGTACAAGCGCCTTTCCGCCATTATGGACTTCACCGAAATGAACAGCGGCTATAAAATCGCCATGCGCGACCTCGAAATCCGCGGCGCGGGAAACGTCCTCGGCGCCGAGCAGCACGGACATATGGATAAAATCGGTTACGAACTGTACGCCCGCCTCATGCGCGAAGCCCTGACCGGGGAAGAAGACCGCGAGATATCGCTCGATCTCCGCGTTTCGGCGTTTATTCCGGAATCGTATATCGAAAGCGCCGCGGGAAGAATGGACGCGTACAAGCAGATTGCGGAGATCCGAAACGGCGAAGACTTGAAGCGGGTGCGCGATTCCCTTGCCGATATATACGGAAAGATTCCCGAAGAGGTGGAAACCTTACTCAGGATCGCCGTTCTGAAAGTGCGCGCCAAACGCTTTGCCGTTTCCGAGCTGTATATCAAAAACGGGGAAGCGGGCGTCGTTTTAACCGGGCTTTCCGCCCTGTCGGACGGCAGATTGCAGCGGGCGATGGAGGGTTTCTTCTGCCCCGCAAGCCTCGTAATGGGCGAAAAACCGACGATTACGTTTCGCCCCAAATTGCAAAAACAGGAGAAATTCGTCGATCTTCTCTCGGAATTTTTGAAAATTGCCGCTTCCGGCGCAAAAAAGTCCTAAAAATTTGCTTGTTTTTATTGCAAATTTTCGACGTTTGCTTTATAATAGACGTATTGCTAATATAGTATCACTCATAGGGAGAAACTTTATGAAGAAAAAGTTACTTGCACTGACTTTGATTCTGGCGTTCGTCGCGTCCTGCTTTACGGGCTGCTTCGTCGTCAAGGATCAGGAACGCGACTTAAAGCAAGTCGTGGCTTCCGTCAAAACGGCGGATCGAACCGACGAGATCACCAAGCGGGAACTCATCACGTATTTCAATAGTTACGGCTACACGTATATGCAGTACTATTCCTGGACTGCGGAAAAAACGCTGGACTTCCTTCTGGAACAGTTGGTCAACCGTAAAATCGTTCTGCAGAACGCGGAAACCGTCCTTCCCGTCAAAAACGGGGGGGAGATCATCGGTCATCACCTTGAAAAATATCTGACCGAAAACCAGATCAACACCATCAAAAAGACGGTGAACGAGTCCGTGAACTCCACCATCGAAGGATATCTGAAAAAGAATACGTCGGATGACGACGATGACGACGATAAAGAAGAAACGCGTACCACGCCTACTTACGATGAGGAAGATACCGAAGAGATCGTAAAGGCGGAAGACGTACCCGAAGTGGACAAGGATTCCACCAAGGCGCGCAAAAACGCGTATACGCAGTTTGAAAAAGCGCTGAAGAAGAATTACTACACCTACGACGCTTATTACGAAATGCTGGTCGTCAGCGAACTGGAAGACAAGGTGATGACCCTCTGGCAGGACGCCGTAAAGGGCAACGTGACCGTTTCTATGGACGAACTGACCACCCGTTATAACGAAATGCTGGAAACGCAGAAAGAATCCTACAACACGCCTTCTTCCTATAAGACCGCGCTCGAAGGGGTTTCTTCTTCCAAATTCGTGCTTTATAATCAGGCGACCGGTTACGGCTACGTTTACAACCTCTTGGTTCCGTTCAGCGATTATCAGTCTGCGGTGCTTTCCAAATATACTTCCAAGTATCAGGCGGGCAAAATGACCACCGCGGAATACGAAAAGATCCGCGCGACGCTTTTGAGCAACGTCGTCGCGAAAGATCTCAGACAGACCTGGATCTCCGCAGATTACGACTACGATTTCGACACCAAACTGTTCGGCGAAAAGTACTGCAAGACCGCGGGCATTCCGTTCGACGGCGACGTGACCTACACGTATACCGACGCCGACGGCAAAGAAGTGGTTCTTACCAACCAGAAGCCGGATAAGGATCTGAAAGGCAAATATTCCTTTGTCCTGAACGAAACGCCGATGGCGGACTTCATGACCAAACTGAATACCCTGATGAAAGCCGACGCGAAGAGTGTGGAAGGTTATACCTACGCGGGCGCGCTCGACCTTTCCAAAACCACCCTTGCCGAAGCGAAGACTTCCTTTATGGATCTGACCTTTGCATACGGCAGCGATACCGGCATTCTGAACTCTTACAAGGGTTATGTTTCTTCTCCGAAGCCTGCCGATAACGCAAGCGAAAAATATGTGACCGAATTTGCAAACGCGGCGAGAGACGTCGTTGCGATGGGCGCCGGTAACTACGTCGTCGTCGGAACCGACTACGGCTGGCATATCATTTACTGCACCGAACAGATCAACGCTTCCGAAACCGAAACGCTGGTTGCCGCCGATATGGATGTTTACGGCACCTTCACTTACCGTTTCAAGACGGCGATTCTCGATTCGCTGAAGTCTTCCACCGTCACCGAAAAACAGACCGCGCTGATCAATCAGCAGAAGAAAGATCATGCGGACGGTATCAAGACTTTTAAGACGAGATATCAGGACCTGATCGGCTAAAACGGGTTTGGTCGGGTTCCGCGGAAAACAAAAAATCATCACAGAGGTCGCGGCTTTGTCTGCGACCTCTTTTTCACCGAAAAATACGGCGAAATGGCGGCAGTCTGCCGGATTGATCGCGGCTTGCCTTTTACAAAGTACTTATGGAACGCACGAAACGAAAAAAACTTGCCATCACTTCGGGAAAACTTCTCCCGCAACTCATCGTATTTACCATTCCCGTACTGCTTACGGGGGTGTTGCAACTGCTGTATAACGCGGCGGATCTGGTCGTCGTCGGGAAATACCGCGGCGACGTCGCGCTTGCCGCCGTCGGTTCCACCGGTGCGCTGATCAACCTGATCGTCAACGTGTTTATCGGGCTTTCGGTGGGCGCCAACGTGCTGGTCGCGCGCTGTGTCGGCGCAAAAGACGACGAAGGGATTTCCCGCGCGTCGCACACGGCGGTGCTGATTTCGCTGATCGCCGGCACGGTCGTCGGAATTTTCGGCGTCGTCACCGCAAAAACGCTGCTCCGCTGGATGGATTCACCGGACAGCGTCATCGACCTTTCCGCGCTGTACGTCAAAATTTACTTTGCCGGGATGCCGTTCAATATGTTATACAACTTCGGCGCGGCTGTCTTACGCGGCATGGGGGATACCAAACGCCCGCTCATCGCGCTTTCCGTTTCCGGACTGGTCAACGTGGGGTTGAACGTCGTCTTTGTCAAGGGGTTCGATATGAACGTGGAAGGGGTTGCGATCGCAACGGTGGTTTCGCAGGTGCTTGCCTGCGGCGCCGTTCTTGCGTTCCTGATGAACAGCAAAACCGCCTGTCGCGTTTCCCTCAAAAAACTGCGCATTCACAAAAAAGAATTGTTGCTGATGACCCGGATCGGGCTTCCCGCAGGGATTCAGGGCTCCATTTTCTCTATTTCCAACGTACTCATTCAAAAATCGGTAAACGGCTTCGGCGACGTGGTTATGGCAGGGAACTCCGCCGCGGCGAATATCGAGGGCTTCGTTTATACCTCTATGAACTCCGTCTATCACGCCGCGCTGACTTTTGCGGGGCAGAACTACGGCGCGGGGGAATGGAAACGCGTCAAAAGCGTGCTTTACGAAACGCTTGCCATCGTCACCGTCATCGGGGTGGTGCTGGGCGTGTCGTGCTATCTTGCCGCTTCGCCCTTGCTCGGTATTTATACGGACAGCAAGGAAGCGATCGCTTACGGCGTTACGCGTATGCGATACGTCTGTTTCCCGTATTTTTTGTGCGGCGTTATGGACGTGCTGGTGGGAATTTTGCGCGGACTGGGGTATTCATTCGTGCCGATGATCGTCAGCATTGTGGGCGCGTGCGGCTTCCGCGTGCTGTGGATTTATACCGTTTTTATCAGGTGGCATAAACTTTCCGTCCTCTATTTGTCCTATCCGGTGTCGTGGGTGCTGACCGCCTTCAGCGACGTGATCTGCCTTTTGGTGGTATTCAAAACGGTCAGGCGGAACTGTCTGGAACGCAAAGCCGACCTTGCCGCCGGCGATCATCCGGACGAAACGGAGGACGAACTCTCCGGCGATTATATAGACTGAGGGAAAAGAGTTGGAAAACAATCCCAAATTCGGCATTGCCAAAGTTTTATAAAGTGCGTTTTTCGTTTTGGACTTGGCGAAACCGAAAGTGCAGTAAGTGGTTTTCATATTCTATAAGTGTTTTTTATCAATAAAAATAAAGGGAGGGTGCGCGCCGCGGAAACCGCGGCGCGCACCCTTATAATATGGAGATATTTGTAGGGGAGATCACCGATTGCCCGCCCACAAAAGGGTGGCTAAGTAATTTTTGCGCCCGATTGTCAACCAAAGCGATACTGTTTGGTTGACAATCGGGCGCTTTTTCGTTATAATGGAAATAATTAAAGTTGCTAATCGTGCTAAACGGGCAAGTCCATACGGGCGACCGCGCAAGGCGGGCATAGTCCGCCGCGGGCGCTTTCGTGCTGCAATCTTTGTTTAAGAAATTTTACCGCTACCGGAGAGCATTCGCCGCTTGCAATCTGCAAGATCCGTACAGGGGGGGAAATGGAGAAAAGTCAACAAACCGAAATCACGGTGGAAAACGCCGTGCTTTCTGCGTTTTTGGAACGGGCAGGGACGCCGGTTTCGGGCGAAGAACTCGCAAAAACGCTGGACGTCAGCCGCAACGCGGTATGGAAGGCGGTCAATAAATTGAAAAAGCAGGGCTACGAAGTGCTTTCCAAGCCTAACGCCGGATATGTGTTTCCTGCGGAGCAGAAGTTGGTGATTCCCGAACGTGCCGAAGCGGTTTATTCTGTGTTCTGCGCCGAAAAAGCAGCGGAAACCGCGGCTGTCGCAGACGGTTCTGCCGTGCTTTGTATGGAAAGGGAGAATGCAGCCGTAGCGGACGACGTCGCTTCGTTCGGTGCTGAAAATACAGGTACGTCCCGCAAAAACGGGGCGCAGACAGCGGGAAATGCCGCTTCGCCCTGCAATAGCGTAAGTGCGGAGCAAAACCCCGTCACCCTTTGCAAAACCGCGGGCGCAATGCTCCAAAACTTCGGCACGTACCCCAAAATTTCGGTCATTGCCGTGGACGAGATCGATTCCACCAACACCGCGCTCAAAAAAATGGCGGAGGCAGGCGCAGCCGAGGGAACGATCGTCACCGCGCGTTTGCAGACGGGCGGCAAGGGCAGGCTGGGGCGTACCTTTCTTTCCCCCAAAGGCAGCGGGCTGTATTTTTCGCTGCTGCTTCGTCCCGATCTGCCGTTTTCCGCTTGCCGTACGCTGACGACCACTGCGGCGGTCGCCGTTTCGCGCGCGGTGGAACGGCTGGTGCCCGGAGCAAAGTGCCGGATAAAATGGGTCAACGACGTGTTTCTGCACGGCAAAAAGGTGTGCGGCATTTTGACCGAAGCCGCCATCGGCGCGGAAACCGGCAAACTGGACTATGCGGTGCTGGGGATCGGCATCAACGTGACCGAGCCCGAGGGCGGATTTCCGGAAGATCTTCGGTCGGTCGCGGGCGCGATTTCTAAGGACGGTGTGGATTTTTCGACTCTTTTGGGCGCGGTCGTTGCCGAATTTTTCACCTTTTACGGAAAGAACGGCGCCGCCTGCCTTGCGGAATACCGCGCGCGCCAGATGTTGACCGGCACCCCCGTTACCGTGTTTGGAAACGGGGAACCGTATCCCGCCGCCGTGCTCGGCGTTTCAGACGATTTCGGACTTTTGGTGGAAAGGGAAGACGGTACGAAAGAAGAACTTTCCTCCGGAGAAGTGTCCGTCCGCCCACGCTGAAACGCTGAAAACCGCCCGCGCTGAAGCACTGAAAACCGCCCGCGCCCCGACAGTCCGCCCGCGATTTGTTACTATAGCGGTGCCGGTGCCGCCTGCGTTTTTAAGTTTTCGGCAAATACGTTTTTAACAAATCAATTTTGAGGTAAAATTATGTCCAAAGCCAGATTGATCGCAAGAATCGCACTTTGTACGGCGTTGATTGCCGTATCCGCGCAAATTTCCTTTCCGTTGCCGACAGGGATTCCCGTCACGCTGCAAACTTTTGCCATCGCGTTTGCCGCCGCCTTTCTGGGGGCGAAATACGGCGTGGTTTCGGTGCTGTGCTACTTGCTGCTGGGTGCGTGCGGCGTTCCGGTATTTGCCGGGTTTAAAAGCGGCTTCGGCGCGCTGGTCGGAGTGACCGGCGGGTATCTGACCGGATTTTTGCCCATGGCACTGTTAATCGGGCTTGCCGGAAACGCCAGACTGCCTTTTGCGGTGCTGCTTTGCGCCGCGGGACTTGCCGCCTGCCACCTTTTGGGCGTGCTGCAATTCCATTTCGTTGCCGGAACGCCCATGCTTGCCGCATTTTTAAAGGCTTCGGCGCCCTATCTTGTCAAAGACGCGGTCAGCGTACTCGGCGCGGTACTGCTCGGCAAAAAACTGTCGTCCGCCCTGACCCCGAAAGGGGAAGACGCCGCCACCCCCGCCTGACGGACAGGAAACGTTTCGGAGATAAGGAATTTGCGTTTGCCGGGGAAACAAACATTCCATATCGCATATCGCCGATAAAAATTTACCAAAAATACAAAAAATCTCAAAAACCCTACTAAACTTGTCGCATTTTGCTTGACAGAGAAAAATCTCTGTGTTATGATATATGCGACAAATCTAGTAGGGTTTTGTTTTTTGAAAAGCGTTCCACAAAAAACGGGCGCGAAAGCGGAAACGATAAACGGTGCGCCGCTTCGGCGAAGATCGATAAAGCCGTGCAGTTACGTCGGTAAAATGCCGCGCGGAAAATCAAACCCGCAAGCGCGTCGCTTCGGCAAGCCGTTGCAAATTCCGCGCCGCGTAAACCCGCAAACCAAACGAAATTCAAAAACCGACAAGGTTCAACCGGATTCTCAAAAAGCATTATTTAAGGAGGGCGTAAGACGTGAAACTTTCTCAGCAAACGCACAACGGTTTAAAAATCGTGTACGAACTTGCGCTGCGTTACCCGGACGGATTGTCTGCGACCAAACTTTCGGAGCGGATGTATCTTTCCCCGAAGTATCTGGAAAAGATTCTGCGTCCGCTGGGCAAAGCCGGCGTGGTTTCGGCAACGCGCGGCGTCAACGGCGGGTATCAACTTGCCGCCCCGCCCGAAGACCTGACCGTGGGACGGGTGGTTCGCGCGCTGGAAGACGATATGGAAATCGTGGACTGCGTGCTTGACCCTTGCCCGCTGTGTCCGACCAGCGCGGTATGGAGAAAATTATACGAAGGAATCAACCAAGTGCTCGATTCTATGACGGTCAAACAAATGATGGACGCGGCTGCCGCCGAAAAGGAGACGACCTGCGTATGCCAAAGGAGCGGAAAAAATGGAACGGATTTATCTGGATCATGCTGCAACCACTAAATTAAAACCGGAAGCCCTGCAAAAAATGCTTCCGTACCTGACCGACGTTTACGGCAATGCCAACAGCCAGCACTTCTTCGGCAGAGAAGCGATGGAAGCGGTGGACGAAGCGCGCGACTATATCGCTTCCGCCATCGGCGCGAAGCCGTCCGAGGTTTACTTCACTTCCGGCGGAACGGAGTCGGACAACTGGGCTCTCAAGGGGTTCGTCCGCGGCGCAAAACATCGCGGCAAACACTTCATCATCAGTTGTATCGAACACCCCGCGATGATCGAATCGGCAAAAGCGCTGGAAAAAGAAGGGTTTGAAGCGACTTTCCTTCCCGTAAAGGAAGACGGCGTGATCGATCTCGAAGCCTTAAAAGCCGCCATTCGTCCGGATACTACTTTTATAGGCATCATGCTGGCAAATAACGAGATCGGCACCATCGAACCCATCAAAGAAGTAGTGAAAATTGCCAAGGAACACAACGTTCCCGTCTTTACGGACGCGGTGCAGGCGGCGCCCGTCATGCGCCTGAACGTCAACGATCTGGGCGTGGACGCGATGTCGTTCTCCTCGCACAAGTTCGGCGGTCCCAAGGGAATGGGCGTGCTGTATATCAGGACGGGCAGATACGTCGAAAAACTGATCACCGGCGGGCATCAGGAACGGATGCAGCGCGGCGGCACCACCAACGTGCCGGGCGTCGTCGGAATGGCGGCTGCCTATCGCGACACGGTCGAGCATATGGAAGAAAACGTCAAAAAGACGGCGGCGCTGCGCGATCGGTTTGTTTCCCGCGTCAGGGCGGAAATCCCCGACGTCATCTATAACGGCAGCGAAACTTCCCGCGTGGCGGGGAACGCCAGCTTCTCCTTCCGCTATATCGAGGGGGAATCCATTCTGTTCCGTATGGACCTTGCGGGAATCGCCGTATCGTCCGGTTCCGCCTGTTCTTCGGGATCTTTGGAACCGTCGCACGTGCTGCTTGCCATCGGCAGAAAAGTGGGGGACGCGCACGGAACCATTCGTTTCTCTTTCGGCCCCGAAAATACGGTGGAAGAAACGGATTACGTCGTGGACACGCTGAAAAAGGTGGTAACAGAGTTACGTGCGATGTCGCCGCTCTATCACCCTGAAGGCGTATAATACCGGTTCTTCCGCCTGCGTGCGCGAAAACCCTCGGTCATTTACGATCCAGTAAACTCCCGTCGGGTTTTCTTGCCGGACAATATAAATTACCTCATTTCTCGTAAAACCTTAATTTCCAAGGAGATTGTTATGTACAACGAAAAAGTCATCGAAGCCTTTTCTCACCCGCAAAACGTCGGCGAAATCGAAAACCCGGACGGATTCGGCAAAGTCGGCAACGAAGTTTGCGGCGATATTATGCAGATTACTCTAAAAATCGAAAACGACCGCATCGTAGACGCGAAATTCAAAACCTTTGGTTGCGCGGCGGCGGTCGCTACCAGTTCTACCGCGACCGATATGGTCAAAGGCATGACGGTGGACGAGGCGTGGAACCTCACCAACAAAGTAGTCATCGAAAAGTTGGGCGGACTGCCCCCGCAAAAACTGCACTGCTCGGTTCTGGCGGAAGAAGCCATCAAAGCCGCGATCGAAGACTACCGCAACAAACAGGCGGCAAAAAAGGCGGAAAAACAGGCGTAAGTGCCGGATTTTGCCATACGTTCCGCGTTTTCGGGAACGCGCTCGAGTGAGAAACCGGTAAAATTTTCCGCAAAAAGGAAAGGTTTCCTGTCCCAGAAAAGGTGAAATTTTGCGTAACGTTTCCCTTTTTTGCGCATACTGAAAACGAAACGAACGGCAGAGGTTTTCGCTTGCCAAAGAGGCGGCGGCGCCCAAGCCGGTTTCAAGGAGCGTTGACATGGAAAAAGTATTTCTGTGCGGTCTGGCGCTCGGTATGCTTACCGGCGCGCTGATCGTTGCAAACAGCGTCAAAGCCAGAAAAATGGTGATGACCGGTCAGGAAGAGGCCGTGCAAAAGGTGGAAGAACTGACCAAAAAGGCAGAAGCCAAGGTTAAGAAAAACGGCACGAAAAAGGCCGAGGGCGAGGAATCTGTTTCTTAAAATTCCGCGGCTTTAGCAGCGGGCTTTCTGTTCCGGCGCGATAACGAATTGAAGCCAACGTCGCTTTGTTCCCGGAATTAACAAACCAAAAGGAAACCGATTTGCGGGGCGCGAAGTGTTCGCGCCCCGCGCGGCGTTAAATGCGGCGCTAAGGGCGACGGTAAAAGTACGGAGATATGGGCGCCCGGCGGCGTTAAGCGATTTTGAGATGGATCCGCCCCGCGCGGCGTTACGTAAGGTTTGAAAGTCTGCGTTTCCGCGCGCAAAAAAACCGTTTGCGTATACCGCGAAGACTGTTCGTACATACCAAAAACTCCGTTTGCCCGCGCCGCAAAAGCCTATCCGAAAATATTCCCGCCAAATCCGGTCAATCGATTGCTAAATCGCCGCGAATCTGGTATAATATGGCAAAACCCTTTGGGAAACCCCGCCGAGCAGGAAAAAGGCGTAGTTCTTTCCCGAAAAAACAAGGAGGCACGGCTTTTGACGCACGGGAAAAAGGAAGCCATCATCGCGTTCGACGTCGGCGATAAACGCATCGGGGTCGCCTTTTGCGACGCCGTGTTGCAGATCCCCCTCCCGGTAGAAACCTACTGGCGCAAAGGCACCAAAACCGACGTTCCGTATTTGGTTTCGCTTGCCGAAAAGCGCGGCGCCAACCGCATTGTCTGCGGACTTCCCGTCAATTTCGACGGGTCGGAAAGTGTGCAGACCGCAAAAACCGCCCGCTTTATCGAAGCGCTTCGGGCGGCAACCGACATCCCCGTGACCGAGGTGGACGAACGTTTTACCACCCTTTCCGCCGAGGATCTCTTGCTGGAAGCCGATATGCGGCGCGAAAAACGCAAAGAAGTGGTGGATAAAATCGCCGCCTCTTATATACTCGAAAATTATTTGAATACGCAAAAAGGAGAAACCCCCATGAGCGAAATGCACGAAAAAGTAAACGAAAACGAAGAAGAACTGTCCGACGTTGTCGAATTGGTGGACGACAGCGGCAGAGTGCTGAAGTTCTATCACATCGGCACGATGGATTTTGAAGAGGATTGCTACGCGTTCTTCCAGCCGGCAGAAGAAATCGAGGGCACGGAAGAAGACGAAGTGATCATTTTCCGCATTGCGGACGACGGCAAGGGCGGGGAAGTGCTTCTCCCCGTGGAAGACGAAAAGAAACTGGACGCCGTATACGAAGAATTCTGCAAAATGATGGAAGAAGACGAGGAGTGCGACGGCGATTGCGAAGGCTGCGACGGCTGTGACGAAACCTGCGATTGCGGAGAAGAAGACTGCGAAGTCTGCAACCCGGACAAAGACTGAGTTTTTTGCGGAAAGAGCGACAAACAAACTGTCGTTTGCGACAATCGGGCGTCGGGCGGCGGAAGCCGAACGAAATCGCCGGTGGTTACGCGGAAAATTTTTAGCGAAAGCTTGGCTTTATAACATTTACAATAAATAATAATCACGGTAAAACGTGCGGCGCAGACCAGATACGGTCTTGCGCCGTTGTTTTTTACTTTCTTTTGGGCGGAGAGAACGCATAGGTGTCCGTTTGCCATTCCGAACTTTTTTGCGGAAAAAGAGCGTAAGGCTGACGTTGTTTTCGTATAGTGCCCGCGAAAAAGGACGAAAAAAGCGTCTTTTCGGTAGGAAGTGCCGGGATAGGATCTCTGAATTAAAAATAAAATTAAAAACAAACGCGTTTGCCCTATTGTTTTTCCTATTTTCTTTTGCCAAAAACAAGAAAAGCGGGTGTATTTGCTTGCCAAACGACCTTGACTTTGCTATAATATACAGGCTAAAATTCGCACCATGCCGTTTCGGGCAACGTTGCCGGTAAATTTTTCTGCCGGTTCTCCCCGAAAAAACAGCGGCACGGGAGGCAAAAACGGAGGAATTTATGGCAGTTATTTCTATGAAACAGCTTCTGGAAGCCGGCGTTCATTTCGGACATCAGACCAGAAGATGGAACCCCAAGATGAAAAAGTACATCTACGCGGCGCGCAACGACATTCACATCATCGACCTCGCCATCACCGTCGGCTTGATCGAAGAAGCGTATAAGTTCGTCGCCGAAACCGTAAAGGAAGGCAAGGACATTCTGTTCGTCGGCACCAAGAAGCAGGCGCAGGAAGCCATCCAGTCCGAAGCGGAACGCTGCGGTATGTACTACGTCAACAGCAGATGGCTGGGCGGTACGCTGACCAACTTTAAGACCATCAAAACGCGTATCGAAAAACTCAATAAACTCGAACAGATGGAAGAAAATGGCGAATTCGACCTTCTTCCCAAGAAAGAAGTTATCAAACTGAAAGCGGAAAGAGAAAAGCTCCGCACCA
This sequence comes from uncultured Clostridia bacterium, assembly GCA_934272745.1. Classification (GTDB taxonomy): domain Bacteria; phylum Bacillota; class Clostridia; order Christensenellales; family Borkfalkiaceae; genus SIG402. The sequence continues at coordinate 20,131 of CAKQSI010000010.1, forward strand.
ACCTCGGTGGTATCAAAGATATGAAAGGTCTGCCCGGCGCTCTGTTCGTCGTAGACCCCAACAATGAAGAAATCGCCGTGAAAGAAGCGCGCAAACTGGGTATTCCCGTTGTCGCTATCACCGATACGAACTGCGACCCCGATATGGTGGACTACGTTATTTCCGGTAACGACGACGCGATCCGTGCCGTAAAACTGCTTGCCGGCGTCATTGCCGACGCGGTTATCGAAGCGAAGCAGGGCGAAGCCGGTCTGATCATCGAAAAGTCCGAACCTGCGGCGAAGACCGAAGAAAAGACCGAATCCCCCGCGGAAGAAGTCAAGGCGGAAGAACCCGCTGAAGAAGCGAAAGCCGAATAATCCGATTTTTAGGAGGAAAAAGCGATGGCAAACTTTACAGCAAGCGACGTTATGAATCTGCGTCAGCAGACCGGCGCCGGAATGATGGATTGCAAAAAAGCGCTGACCGAAACCAACGGCGATATGGAAAAAGCCGTGGAATTCCTGAGAGAAAAGGGCATTGCGACCGCCGCTAAAAAAGCCGGCAGAATCGCTGCGGAAGGCGTTGTAGACAGTTATATTCACATGGGCGGCAAGGTTGGCGTTCTGGTCGAAGTCAACTGCGAAACCGACTTCGTTGCCCGTGGCGAAAAATTTAAGGAACTGGTTCACGACGTGGCGCTTCAGATCGCCGCGGCGAAACCCCTCTACGTTTCGAGAGAAGAAGTTCCCGCCGAAACCATTGAAAAGGAAAAAGAAATCCTGCGCGTTCAGGCGATTAACGAGGGCAAACCCGCCGCTATCGCCGAAAAGATGGTGGAAGGCAGAATCAAGAAGTATTACGAAGACTTCTGCCTGCTCGATCAGAAATTTGTAAAAGACCCCGAAAAGACGGTCAACGACATCATCGTCGAAGCGACCGCGCAGATCGGCGAAAAGATTTCCGTCCGCAGATTCGTCCGTTATGAAATGGGTGAAGGCTTGGAAAAGAAGAGCGAAAACCTCGCCGACGAAGTCGCAAAACAGGTAGCAAAAGCACAGGCGTAACGTATTTTACGTCCGCATTCGACAGGGAACACTACTCATCGTTGTGTTCCCTGTTTTCAAAAGCGGAGTTTGCGGTGGAACAAACTGCGCGTGTTCCGGCGCGGAAACGCACGGTTTGTTTTTGCACGCCGAATGAAGCAGGTATCCCGATTTTCGCGGGACGTATGCCGGTTTTGGGAACCTGTTACAGTTTTTTGCCGTGTTCCTGCCGGGCAGATCCGGGGACGTATTGCGTTTTTCGACACGATTATGCGGGACGGATTTTGGCGCAGAGAGGCAAGTGAGTTTTCGGCACAACCCCGCGACTGATACGTTTTCAGCGCATCGTGCCGGATATATTCCGGATATGTTTTCGCAATACCCCTGCCAAACCTCGCCGCACAAACGCCGACACATCAAACACAACGGAATGATTCCGGCGCCGCAAGCCGCGCTTATCATTCCGATCACGAGGAAAAATGAATCCGAAATATCATAGAGTACTGATAAAACTGAGCGGGGAAGCGCTTTCGGGCGGAACCGGCTTCGGTATCGATCAAAAAACGCTGGACACCGTAGCGGGCGAGATCATCACCGCGAAAAACGCAGGGACGGAGATTGCTGTCGTCATCGGTGCCGGCAACTTCTGGCGGGGCAGACAGGGCACGGATATGAACCGCGCCACTGCCGACCATATGGGCATGCTTGCCACGGCGCTCAATGCGCTGGCGCTGCAGGACGCGTTCGACCGGGCGGGGGTGGAGTCCCTCGTACAGACCGCGCTTACGATTTCTTCGGTGGCGGAACCCTTTAATCTGCGCCGCGCAAACGAAGCGCTTTCGTCCGGGAAAATCGTCATTTTCGCCTGCGGCACCGGCAGCCCGTTCTTTACGACCGATACGGGTGCGGCGTTGCGTGCTGCGGAAATCGGCGCGGACGCACTGCTGCTTGCCAAAAACGTGGACGGCATTTACGATTCCGACCCCAAAAAGAACCCCGCCGCCAAAAAATTCGACCGGATTTCGTACATGGAAGTCATTCAGAAAGGCTTAAAGGCGCTGGACCTTACCGCCGCCGCCATGTGCATGGAAAATAAAATCCCGTCGGTCGCGTTCGGTTTATTTGAACCGGACGGCATTCTGAAAGCCGTCTCGGGTGAAGCGATCGGCACGGTAATCGAATAGATGCGGGGAGATTTCCCAAAACATACCCCGAAAACATATCAGAAATAAGGAGGAATCTTTTTATGGAAAACGAACAGATGGAAGAAATGCTTTTGGAACTTTCCGATAAAATGGAAAAGACGATCAGCGTTCTGAAAGAAGACTACGCCGCCATCCGCGCGGGAAGAGCCAATCCGCACATTTTAGATAAGATCACCGTAGACTATTACGGACAGCTGACGCCGCTCAACCAGATCGGCAACATTGCGGTTTCGGACGCGAGATGCCTCGTCATCAGCCCGTGGGACACTTCGCTGTTAAAAGAAATCGATAAAGCGATTCTTGCCGCGAACATCGGCTTGACCCCCACCAACGACGGCAAGGTGATCCGCCTCGTGTTCCCCATTCTGACCGAAGAAAGAAGAAAGGAACTGGCAAAACAGATCAAAAAGATGGGCGAGGACGCCAAAATCGCCGCGCGTAACGTCAGAAGAGAGGGTATGGAAGCCGTCAAAAAGGCGAAGACTGCCAAGGAAATTACCGAAGACGACGCTGCCGGCTTAGAAAAAGAAATCGAAAAACTGACTGCGAAGTGCGTGGAAACCATCGATAAAACGGCGCAGGACAAAGAAAAAGACGTCATGTCCGTTTAAGACGCCGCTGACTTTCAGCAAATCGCCTGAACTTTCAGCAAATCAAGGAGCCACATTGACCGAGCAAAACCTTCCGCTGCCGCGGCACGTCGCGTTCATTATGGACGGCAACGGCAGATGGGCAAAAAAAAGACTGATGCCGCGTTCCTACGGGCATAAAAAAGCCGTGGACAACGTGACCGAAGTCGTCGAATATTGCTTTTCCAGGGGGATAAAATATATCTCCCTCTTCGCGTTTTCCACGGAGAACTGGAACCGCCCCCAAGAGGAGATCGAAACGCTGTTTGACCTTCTCCGCAAATATTTCACGGTAAAAATCAAAGACCTTTTGAAAGATGGGGTGCAACTTCGCCTGATGGGCGATCTTTCCGTTCTGCCGGAAGATATCCGCAGCGATCTTTTGGGCGCTGTGGAAAGCACCGCGAAAAACGATCGTTACGTCTTAAACGTCGGCATCAATTACGGCGGCAGGGACGAGATCGTGCGGGCGGCAAACCGCCTGATCGCCGCTGGAAAAACGCAGATTACCAAGGAAGATCTGGCTTCCGCGCTGGATACGGCGGGCATTCCCGACCCGGATTTCGTGGTGCGAACCAGCGGGGAAGAGCGGATCAGCAATTTTATGCTGTACCAGATGGCGTATGCGGAATTGTACTTTCCCAAAACGCTATGGCCGGATTTTCACAAAAAAGACGTTGACGACTGCCTGAAAGTTTACCAAAAACGGCACAGGCGGTTCGGCGGAGTAGAAAAATCATGATCAAAAGAACCATTACCGGCATCTGCCTGATTGCCGTCGTGACCGGCTTTTTCTTTTTAAGAGAGGTCGATCTCGCTTTTTTTGAAGCGTTTCTATGCTTTTTATCCACTCTCGGCGCGTTTGAAATGACGCGCGCCATGGGCGAAAATATCCGCTTGCCGCACAAAATCGCGGCGATCGTGTTCGGGGCGGCGGTTGCGCCGATTTTTCACTTTTTCGGCACGGTCGGCGTGTGCTACCTTTTTATGGGCTTCGCCGTGCTGCAACTGCTTCTCACCGTGTTTCTGAATGCGGAAGCGGTCAGTTTTGCTTACGGCGTTACGGCAATGGTCTATCCCTGCCTGTTTATCGCCTGCATGCTGGTACTGAACGCGATGGAGCAGAATTCCCTGCTCGCCTTGGTGACGGTGTTCGTGCTTCCGTCGGCGGCGGATACGTTTGCGTACGTCGTGGGCAGCATTTTCAAAGGCAAAAAACTTTGTCCGTCCATTTCGCCCAACAAAACCATTTCGGGCGCGATCGGGGGGCTGGTCGGCGGCGCGATCGCCACGGTCGTGCTGTACTTTATTTTCCGCAGCGATCTGGCGTATTCCGGAAAGGTGCCCGAACTTTTGCTGTTTATTCTGGTCGGCATGACGGCTGCGTTTCTTACCGAAGTGGGCGACCTTGCCGAAAGCGTACTGAAGCGCAAATTCGGCGTCAAAGATATGGGGAAACTGCTCCCCGGTCACGGCGGGATTCTGGACCGGATCGACGGCGTTATGCTGGCTGGGGTGTTTCTGACTTTCGTGTTTACGCTGTTGATCCGCTAAAGATTGCGGATTGTTCCGCTGAAGTTCGCGGAATTATCCCAAGCCCTGCAGGGCGGAAAGCGTTGCAAAAACCATAGTAAAAGTTTTGTATTGCTTGCCGTGCGGAAAATTGCAGAAAACAAAGGCGGTAAGGATTTTGCGCGGCGTTGCCATTGCGGCGAAATCTAAGGCAAAAAGAGTGCAGAAGGCAGAGTTATAAGATTTAATTCGGCTTTGCCGGGCTTAATTCTTTAGAATAACAGAATCGATTAAAACCGGACACGCCCCGCGCGCCGCAAGGAGAGCGGCGCGCGGGGCGTGTTTTAATTTATACCGTCCGCACTTTATGTTGTATTTGCGCCGTTTACGTTTTATATCTGCAGGGGTTGCGTTATATTTTATATGTGTTTTGCGTTCGTTGTGCGGTTTGCCGCATTTTGCCTCGAACGCGGGGCATCTGCAGACGGTTTTTCGATAGCAGAGATACGGATTCAACGTAATTTATCGACAAAAACCATGCGGCGGAAAATTTTTCCGGAAATTTTCCGTTTTTAAGGTTGCACTAACTTCCTTTGCATACAATAAGAAGGACGAGTTGCGATTTTTCCCGACCAAAGGGAAGAGATAATGCGTCAGGCGTTATAAAGTCGTATTCGCAATTTATGAGTTGTCTTGCGGGAATTTCAGTCAAAGGCTGACCGCGTATCATTGACTATGCAAATTTCGGGCGCAAGGTGCATAGGCGCGCGGCTTGTTTTGCGCCCGTGCAAAAAGGCGCAAAACAAGCCTTTTCGGTAATTAGTGGCAAGGAACAAAATCCCTGACCTAACCAAAAAATGAGGAGCGTTATGAAAAAAATCGCACTGCTCGGCAGTACGGGATCCATCGGCACGCAGGTGCTGCACGTCGTTTCCCGATATCCGGAAAAATTTTCCGTAATCTCGCTTGCGGCGGGGAAAAATGCCGATCTGTTCTTAAAGCAGGTGCAAACCTTCCGCCCCGCGGTCGCGTGCTTAAAAGATACCGCTGCGTTCTCGAAAATCAAAGACGTATTGCCAAAATCGGTCACTTACTGCGTGGGAGAGGACGCCGTCCTTTCCGCAATTATCGAAGAAGCCGACCTCGTGTTCGTCGCCGTGACCGGGTTCGACGGATTAAAATGTGTTTTAAAAGCCATCGAACTGAAAAAGCCCGTTGCCCTTGCCAATAAAGAAAGTCTTTGCTGCGGCGGGGAACTGGTCATGCGCCGCGCGAAAGAGTCCGGCGTGCCGATCATTCCCGTGGACAGCGAACATTCCGCAATCTGGCAGTGCCTTTCCTTTGACCGCGCGAAGAAAGCCGAAAGACTGGTACTCACCGCAAGCGGCGGACCCTTCTGGCAAAAGCCGCAAGAGGAATTTCCCCATATTGCCTTACAAGACGCGCTCCGGCACCCTACCTGGCGCATGGGCGCGAAAATTACGGTGGATTCGGCAACGCTCGCAAACAAAGGGCAGGAGATTATGGAAGCCTGCCACCTGTTTTCCCTCCCGCAGGACAAGGTCGAAGTGGTTATTCACCCCCAAAGCGTGGTGCATTCCATGGCGTCGTTCGCGGACGGCGTGACCATGATGCAGACTTCCTATCCCACAATGGAAATTCCCATTCAACTGGCGCTGACCTATCCGGAGCGGCTGCCTTCCGGGACGAAGCAGGTCGATTTTGCCGCGCTGGGCGCGCTGACCTTTTTCCCCGTACCGGAAGAAAAATTTCCTTGCTTTACCATGGCGCGGCAGGCGATCGCCGCCGGCGGAACGCGCCCCTTAGTCTATACCGTGGCGAACGAAACGGCGGTCAACGCCTTTTTGTCGGAGAAGATTACTTTTACCGAAATTGCGGATTTTGTCCGCCGCGCGCTGGAAAAAATTCCCGAGCGGACGGCAAAGGAGTATGCTGCGCTTGCGGAAATCAGGGGAGAAATCATTCGCTTCACCTCCGCCGCGATCGAAAAAGCCGGTCGCGATTGATCGCGGAAACCCGGCGGCGCGTGCCGAAAATAGGCTGAGCGCTATAGAACTGACAATATTTCGATAATAAACAAGTGCGTAAAAGCGGCGCGTGTACCGAAAAACGCCAGACGTATGGCAAAAATCGAAACAAAACGGCAAAAGATAAAGTGACAATGGGTGCCGCGCAAGACGTGCAAATCGTGCGAAAAACACAAGTTGCGTAAATCGGACAACGATCCGCGCAAGCCGTGTTAATAGTGCAACGAGCCGCACAAGAAGTCTGAGGCTTTGCCTCCTCCTCAAATAATAACTTATCAACTCTATCCGGAGAATGTATATGACGATAAATCTTCTTTCATTTTCTTCCGCATTGCAAAAAATCGGGTCGGTGCTGCTTGCCGTCCTCATTTTGCTTTTAATGATCACGGTGCACGAATTCGGGCATTACGTCGCGGGGAAAATCTTCAGGTTCAAAATCAACGAGTTTGCGATCGGCTTCGGTCCGGCACTCTTCAAAAAAACCAAAAAGAACGGCGAAATTTTTTCCGTGCGCGCCCTTCCGCTCGGCGGCTACTGCGCGTTCGAGGGGGAGGAGGACGACGAGGAGAATAAAAGTTCGCACCCGGACGCGTTTAACAATAAAAAACCGTGGCAGCGCATCATCGTGCTGGTTGCCGGCGCCGCCATGAACTTTTTGACCGCGCTGTGCTGCATCGTCATTTCCTTTTCGGTGTTCGGACAACTGCTGTTTATGACCTATCGCACGGAGCCGCTCACGGCGGAACAACAGACGGAATACGCCGGCTATACTTTTCAGGACGAAGATGTCATTTTGTCCGTGGACGGCAGAAGTTGCTATCTGACCACCGATTTGATGAAAGAACTTAAAGGGAGCAAAGCGGGTGACGTACACGAATTTGTCGTGCTTCGCGGCGGCGAAAAGGTCACGCAGCAGGTCAAAATGCGCGCCGATTATACGGGAAATTCGGTCAGCGATACCGACGATCTGTTTACCGCCATGGGTATTCAGAAGACCGAAAAAGGCTTTGAAATCTATTCCAAAAAAACAAAGTTCGGCTTTTTTGAAACGCTCGGCAGGTCGTTTACCTACGCTTTCCGCATTGCGGGGACGATCTTTACCGTACTCGGGCAACTTCTGACGGGAAAACTCGGCTTAAGCGCCATGGGCGGACCCATCACCACCATTACGATAACCTCAAAACTGGCAAGTCAGGGGCTGTTGCAATTTTTGGAAATTACGGCGTATATCGGCGTCAATCTCGCCGTTTTCAACCTGCTGCCGATCCCGGCGCTGGACGGATCCAAAATTATTTTTACGGCGATCGAGTGGGTGCGCGGCAAGCCGATTAACCGAAAAGTGGAGAACGTGATCCATTTCGTAGGGCTCGTGGTTCTGCTCGGGTTTGCCGTTCTGGTCGATTTATTACAACTGTTTTAGCGGGAATTGCCGCGGCGTTCAATCGCCGCGGCAAAATTTTCGTGGTGGAATTAAATTTAAAAGGCGGGTTTTTGCAGGGGAGAGATTTTGCCTTTATAAAAAATTCAAAAAAATTTTGAAAAACATAGAAAAATGATTTGACCTTTTTCAAAAATATGATATAATAGATATGCTGTTTTACGGGCGGAGGTGTAGCTCAGTCGGTTAGAGCGTTCGCTTCACATGCGAGAGGTCTTGGGTTCGAGTCCCTACACCTCCACCACCTTTTTTATGGCGCCCGACGAGGGCAAACAAAATCTATGGGGATATGGCTCAGTTGGTAGAGCGATGCGTTCGCAACGCATAGGTCAGGGGTTCGAATCCCCTTATCTCCACCACTTGGAACCGCGGTCGCACCCGTGGTTCCTTTTTATTTGCGTAAAAGGCGTTGTCGGGATAATCGTTAAGACAAAGGTCGCAGAAAAGAAAATTTCTTACGATTGGCTTACGAAACCCCGTCAAAACGGAAAGTTTGTTAAGAAAACTAAATAATATGCAATTTAAGGCGATAGAACGTTGATTCTACCGCCTTTTTCTATGCTTTTGATAAAGTTTCCGTCTGATTTATCGTCTTTCGCCAGTGGTTGTAGCACAGTGAAAAGCGGAAGTCAACGGCAAAAAATTGTAACTGAAAATTTGAATATGAATTGAGAGTTGAACTTTTCGTTAGTTTGACTCTTTTTTATTTACGCAGCAATTTTTGTGCTTTTTCGTTGACTTCCGTGAAAGCGACAATCAATAAAAATACTCCTATCTTTTCCAAGTGCTACCCCGTTTTTGCCGAAAGGCGAAAGTAAATCGGAGGTAAATCCAAATGAAAAGAAAACTATGTTACAGCAAAAAGGTAATCGCGATAGAAAAATTTTGATTTATCGTCATATTTTTGTTGACAAAATGAATCACGTCGTCTATAATACTAACTAATGTTAGTTAGTTTAAAAATGATGATACTTCTTTTTCTGCTGGCAGGGAACGAAATCATTTTGTGTGGCGGAACTGCATCAAACTTAAACAAAGAGGAAAACGTTGCTCGGTTTTGAATGGGGTGGAAGGATATCCTGCGGGGGAAAATAAAATCTCTCGTTCTGGGCAAATGCACTATTATCATCTGAAACAGCGCGTTTTTCGGGGAAACGTCGCCCGCGGGGTTGTGGCAGTGAAGCAAAGCCACGGGGTCGTGTCAGTGAAGCAAATTTCCATAGGGGTAATTGCTTTTTCATTGTGGAAAAAGGCGGTTTTGCTGCTAAAATCGCCTTTCGGACGGGAAAAACTTACGACGGGAGCATTTATGAAACAGGACGATACCAAACGGCAGATTTTAGACAAAGCGCTGCAACTCTTTTCGGAGCGCGGTTACGACGCGGTTAGTGTGGGAGAGATTGCGAAAGAAGTGGGAATCAAAGCGCCGTCGCTGTACAATCATTTCCAAAGTAAGCAGGCGATTTTTGAAGCGATCGTGGCGGAAACCGACCAAAAATACGACCGCGATACCGATAAAATCGATATTCACGTCAAAAACGGGGCGCAGGACGCGCCCTCCCTGCAACACGTTTCGGCAGAAGAGTTGCTGCAAAAGCTGCGCGGTATTTTTCTGTATTCGCTGCACGACGAAAAGGTGGCGCGGTTCCGCAAAATGATGACCATCGAACAGTTTCGCTCGTCCGCGCTTGCGGAACTGTATTCACAGCGCTACGTCGATCGCATCGTTTTCTATCATGCGGAAATTTTCCGGAAACTGATCATGGCAGGAGAAATCCTTGCGGAAGACCCGCAAACACTTGCCTTGCTTTACGTTTCGCCCGTCGTGATTCTGCTTGGCGTTTGCGACCGCCAGCCGGAGCGGGAGGCCGAGTGTCTGGTGCTGCTCGAATCACACGTCCGCTTGTTTTTCCGCACCTATAATATTGCGGCAAGAGGCGGGAAAAAGTAAGTCTGCCGGGTTTCACTTTCAGAGTGCGTTGTCGCGGATTTTGAGGAACGTATGCCAAAATTCGTGCATTCAGCACGGGAAACACGGCTTTAAAAAGAATTTCCTGCGCAGGGAAGTTCGTGCTTTCGGTTCAGCATTCCCGGCACGGAAAAGCCGGAGGAAAGCCGATATAGCGTTCGGCAAAAGGCTGGAAACAACTGCCGGCGCGGTTCACCGTTAAAGGAGAAAAATGAAAAAATCGTTATTGCAAAAATCGGGACTTTCGGGCGTGGTCAGTTTTCTGTCCTACACGGCGGCGGTCGTGTTTTCGCCGCTTAAGTACCTGGGGTATGACTGGACGAAACAGGCGGTCAGCGACCTGTCCGCCGCAAACGCGCCGTCGCTTGCGTTATGGAACAGCCTCAGCGCTTTTTACAACGTATGCGAAGTGCTTTGCGCAACGCTGGTCTGTCTGTGGCTGCAAGGCAGAAAGACCAGACTTCTCCGCACGGGCGTATATCTTTTTGCCGTGATGGAATGGGTTTCCGCCGTGGGGTATCGCATGTTTCCGCTCAGCGAAAGCGGCTATGCGGGCGCCTTTCAGGACAAAATGCATATGGCAGTCACGGCGGCAGTCGTACTGCTTTCGATCGTTTCGCTTACCGTCGTCATTGTGGCAGGGGCGAAAAATAAAAACTGCCGCTCTTACGGAATCTGCGCTACAATGGCGCTGACGATGATGCTGGCAGGCGCACTGGGAATGAAAATCGTCCCCGCAGAGTATTTCGGCGTGGTGGAACGCTTCAGCGTTTTTGCGGCAACGGGATTCAACGCCGCGCTCGGAATACATATGTTTTTCGGCGAAGCGGAAATTTCGGATTCCGGAAATAACGCCGCCGGCACAACCGCCGCAGATTCGGTAAAAAACGGATAGGCGGCAATATCGGGAGGGGCAAAGTCCGCCCGCCCGAAGGGAGTATTCAATATGCAAGAAAATATTATCATTCGTTTGGAAGAGAAAAAAGACTATCGCGCAACCGAAAATCTGGTGCGGGAAGCGTTCTGGAACGTTTATCGCCCCGGATGCACGGAACATTTCGTGCTGCATACCTTGCGGGACGATCCGGCGTTCGTCCCCGCACTGGATTTTGTCATGGAGCGCAACGGGGAAATGATCGGACAGGTAATTTACGTCCGGTCGGAAATCAACTTAAAAGGCGGCAAAAAAATGCCGGTCATGACCTTTGGCCCCATCGGTATTGCGCCTGCGTTCAAGCGGCAGGGGTACGGCAAACGCCTGCTGGACTATTCTATGGAACAGGCAAAAAAACTGGGCGCCGGGGCGCTGTTTATCACGGGAAACGTCGATTTTTACGGTAAATCCGGCTTCGTTCCCGCAAAAAATAAAGGCGTGCGCTACGCGGACGATCCGGACGCCGATTATTTTTTGGTGAAAGAACTGAACCCCGGTTTTCTGGACGGATTATCCGGGACGTACCGGGATCCGGAAGGGTATTTTTCCGCAGAAAAGAACCCCGCCGCTTTTGCCGCGTTTGAAGCGACTTTTCCGGAAAAAGAAAAATTACGCCTGCCCGGGCAACTGGTTTTTGGGGATTGACGCAGGCTTTTGGTTTGCGCCGCACGGGACGAAAAGCGGGTTTTCCGCTTCCCGCGGGTGGCGGGCGCGGCGGCATAGAGAAAGCAAAAGGGGAAAGATAAAACTAGGGATTCCATTCGTCACCCTTCCTACCGAAAAGGCGTCTTTTTCGCCATTTTCCGCGACCGTTCGGGCGCAGTACATCAAGTACAGCAACCCTCACGCTCGCAAAAAATCATCAAAAAATGCGCTCTTTTCGGTGCGTAGCATTTTTGCGGATGAGAAACCGACCGCAACGCGGCTCGTTTAGGCAAGGCAAACGCCCGAAGTTGTACTGGACGTACTACGAGCGGCGTTTAACGCCGCATAAATCGGTTTATCACCGCAAAAATAGTTAGGGATGGCGAATGGAATCCCTATCGTTTGTCCGCTTTAAAACGCAGTCCCGGCAATCAAGCGATTTTTAATCAAACAACCTTGCCGAAAGCAGCCGCGCTCCGGTTGGAAAACGGGACTGACGATATAGAATAAAAGACAAGAAGCGTGCCGGATTTTGCGATACGTATCGCAAAATCCGGCACGCTTGTCATTATTATTGGGTAAAGCTGCGCAAAACTACGGGGTAAAACAGAGCGAGATTATGGGGAAAAATAGCGCAAGATTACGGGGTAAAATTTCGCGAAGAATACCGCGGAAAACAGAGCGCGGCTTAACCCGTTTTACGCGCTCTTGCCGCAGGGGAGAATAGGCGCAGTTTTCGTTCGGACTTGTGTCCTTGCCACGCTGTGGGGTAAAAGCCTGCCGCGGGCAAACGGGCGCAGTTACAGCGCGGTTTGTTTGCGCGCGTACAAGGCAAGCGGGGCGGCTTTTTGCCCCCACGCCGGGCAGTCTTGCGCGGTTTTCCGGTTGGGCAAACCTACGGATTTTCGTCCGGCTTTACGCCCGTGCCGTGGAAACGTTTGCCCCACGCCGGGCAAGAGTGTGCATTTTTCGCTCATGCCGGGCAAGAGCGTGCATTTTTCGCTCACGCCGGGCAACCGAAATGCTGCTTTAGTCCAACTTTACGTCCACGCCGCTGGGGGTGTAGATGAAAATTTTGGGCTGGATTTCGTACATAGAGCCGCCGAGCGCGATGATCGCGCCGCTTAAAATGTCGCTGACGCGCTGCGCGGTGGTTTCCTTAATGCGGTCGAGATAGACGATGGCGGGCGCGCTTTTTTTCAGGTGCTCGATAATCTCTACCACTTCCGCATAACTCTTGGGTTTGTATACGGCAACGCCGCCCGGCGCTTTTACGGTTTGCGCTTCCTTTTCCATAGAAGCGCCGCTTTCCGCAGATTCTCTCCGAAAGGTTTCAAACCGATCCTGTCGTTCGTCGCTGTCGTTTTTCAGTCTGTCAAAAATACTCACTTGTAGTTCCTCTCTCCAAAAAGTAGGGTGCCGAGGCGGATCTCGTTCGCCCCGCAGGATATTGCCGTTTTATAGTCCGCGCTCATGCCCATGGAAAGCACGGTAAAAGTATCGCTTTTCAGCGAAAGTTTTAAGTCGTCAAACGCCTTCCGCACCGCGGAAAACAGGGGGCGGAGCGTTTCCGCGTCGTCTGCTTTCGGCAGAACCGCCATCAACCCGCAGAGCGCAACGTGCGGCAGGCTTTGCGCTTTTTCCGCCGCGCGGCTGAGATCGGAAAGAAAGTAGCCGCCTTTTTGCTCCTCTTCGCCGGCGTTGACTTCCAGAAGAATGCGCGTGACGACGCCCGCTTTTTCAGAAAGCCGTTCGATCTCTGCCAAAAGGTCGTCCCGATCGACCGAATCGATACGGTCGGCGCGCCCGATCAGGTATTTGACCTTGTTTTTTTGCAGTCTGCCGATGAACCGGTAGGGGATGCCCGCCGCCGCAACCTCGTCATACTTCGCGTTGAATTCCTGCACGCGGTTTTCGCCCATGACGGGGACGCCCCGGCGGAAAACTTCGATGATCTCCGCCGCCGTGCGCGTTTTGCTTGCGCCGAGGACGGTAACTTTTTCCCCGAACGGGCTTTCGGGCAGGGTTTGTAAAAATTCCCGGATGTCCATAGTACCTTTATCATACCGCGAACGGGCAAAAATGTCAAGGGCGGGGCGGAAGTCCCGCGGAAAAAATTCTCTTTTCGGGGAGAAAATCTCCATAGAATCCCTGCGCGTGAAAAATTTCCTTATAATAGATAGATTTTTCCACCGCAATCTTATGGACAAAACGGCGAAAATGTACTATACTAAACTTGTATACCCTTTTGAAAACGAGGAAATTTATCATAATGGAAAACAATAAGAAACCTTGCCCCGAAGAAATCACCAAAGCCGGAACGTTGGCAGGCGAAACTTTAACGGACAACCGTAGCGTCGCCGCAAAAGCCGAGGCGGAAGGCGCACATTCCGGCGAAGCCACAACCCCTGCCGGTGCGGATTCTGCCGCCACGGTGGGAATAGCCGCTTCCGGCGTCCCGGAAACCGCTCCCGCCCCGCAGGGCGAAACGCCTTTGCCGCAGGAAAAACCCGCAGAGCCCGAAAAGCGCGAAGACGGCGCTCGGGAAAACGGCGCAGCCCCGCAGGAAAATCGGGAAAATACAACTCCTCCCGCCGCCCGTGCGGACAACGCTTCGGACGACGCAGCCTTTTCCGGCGGAGAACTTGCGGAAGTCGTACCCACCGTCCCCGTGCGGGGAAGAGTGCTATTTCCCGGGGTGGCGGCCGCGCTGGAGATCGGCAGAGCGCAGTCGGTCGCCGCGGTGCGCCGCGCTTTGAAAGAGGGCGGAAAGGTCTTTTTCGTCGCGCAGAAAAACGACGACGTGGAAGAACCGCTTGCCGCCGACCTTTACGACGTGGGCGTTCTGGCGCCCGTGGAGGGGGCTTTGGTCAAAGCTGCGGGCGGCAGTCTGCGCATCACCGTAAAGCCGGTTTCCCGCGCAAAAATGCACGCGTTCGCTTCGGAAAACGACGCGTACGTGGCGGAGATCACCCATTTCCCGCGCGCGCCTTATGATCCCCAGAACGTGAAAGACGTCGCGACTTTCCGCGCCGCCAAAGACGCGTTGAAAGAATATATCGCTTCCGTCCCCGGACCGCAGCAGACGGGATTGAATAAACTTTTAAACGAGAAAGATCCCGAACTGTTTGCGGGCGCTTTGACCACGCAACTCCCCTTGGAGCGGGACGAACGGCAGCAGATTTTAGAAGAAGAAAGCGTCACTTCCGCCCTCCGCGCCGTTGTCACGTTGCTGCTTCGTCAGGGCGAAATTCTCGCCGCCGAAAAGCGCATCACCGACGACGTTCGCAAGACTATCGACAAAAATCAGAAAGAATACTTCCTGCGCGAGCAGATCCGTTCCATTCATAAAGAACTGGGCGACGACGAGGAAGAAAACGAAAAGTTGAAAGAGGCGATCAAAGCCAAAAAAATGCCCGAATTCATGCGCGAAAAACTCAGCAAGGAACTTGCGCGCATGGATAAAATGGCGCCCGGCTCGCCGGAAGGCACGGTTATCCGCAACTACGTCGATCTCGTGCTCGATCTCCCGTACTACGAGGGGACGGAGGACAACTACGATATTACCCGTGCGGAAGCAATCTTAAACGAAGATCATTTCGGATTGGAAAAGGTCAAGGAACGCGTGGTGGAATATCTCGCCGTACACGCGCTGACCAAAACGCTGAAAGGTCCCATTCTGTGCTTTGTCGGACCTCCGGGCGTGGGCAAAACCTCGATCGTCCGCTCCATTGCGCGGGCGATGAACCGCAAATTCGTCCGCATGAGTCTGGGCGGATTGAAAGACGAAGCGGAAATCCGCGGACATCGCCGCACCTATATCGGCGCCATGCCCGGCAGAATTATTTACGAAATCCGCGCGGCAAAGGTCAACAACCCCGTCTTTTTGCTGGACGAGATCGATAAAATTTCTTCCGATCTCCGCGGCGACCCGGCTTCCGCGCTTTTGGAAGTGCTGGATCCGGAGCAGAACGCGACCTTCCGCGATCGGTATTTAGAAGAAGAATTCGACCTGTCGAACGTCATGTTCGTGACCACGGCAAACACGCTGGAAACCATTCCGGCGCCCCTGCGCGACCGGATGGAGATCATCGAAATTTCCGGCTATACCGCGGAGGAAAAATTGCAGATCGCCAAACGCTACCTTCTGCCCAAAAAACTGAAAGAACACGGGCTGGAGCCCGCCGCGCTTTCGGTTTCGGACGGGGCGATTAAGAAGATGATCGAAAATTATACCATGGAAGCGGGCGTGCGCAATCTGGAACGCACGGTTGCCGACCTTTGCCGTAAAACGGCGGTAAAAGCGGTCAAAAATCCCGCTCTCGGCACGCAGAAAATTACCGAAAAGAACCTTGTTTCTTACCTCGGCAAGCCGCGGTACGATTCCGAAGATACCATGGAAGAAGACGCCGTCGGGCTTTGCAACGGGCTTGCCTGGACGGCGGTCGGCGGCGTGACGCTGGAAGTGGAAGTCAACCTGATGGAAGGCAAAGGGGAACTGAAACTGACCGGGAGCCTTGGCGACGTGATGAAAGAATCGGCGCTTGCCGCCCTCACGTTTATCCGTTCCAACGCCAAAGAATTCGGCATCGATCCCGGAATATTCCAAAAAACCGACGTGCATTTGCACGTCCCCGCCGGCGCAACGCCCAAAGACGGACCTTCCGCAGGGATCACCATCGCCACCGCGCTGTATTCGGCGTTTACCGGCAGAAAGGTCAAAAAATCGGTGGCAATGACGGGAGAAATTACCCTCCGCGGCAGGGTTCTGCCCATCGGCGGCTTGAAAGAAAAGGCGCTTGCCGCAATCCGTAAGGGAATCCGCACGATCATCGCGCCCAAAGATAACCAAAAAGATATGGACGATATCCCCGCATACCTCCGCAAGGAAACCGAGTTTTTGTTCGTTTCCTCCGCGACCGAGGTGTTTGCCGCGGCAACGCTGCCGGGGGAGAAAGAACCTCTTTCTAAAAAGGAGGGCGCGCCGTGCTGAAAATCGTAAAGACCGAATTTTTGAAATCGGCGGCGGGCGAAAGCGGCTTTCTTGCCCCGGAAAAGCCGGTCATTGCCGTTTCGGGCAAGTCCAACGTGGGCAAGTCCACCTTTATCAACATGCTGGCGGGCAGAAACAAACTTGCCAAAACTTCGGCGGAGCCGGGCAGAACGCGGCTGGTTAATTATTTTGACTTCGGGCAGTTCATTTTAGCCGACCTCCCCGGGTACGGGTTTGCAAAAGCTTCCAAAACCGAGCAGGCGAAATGGGGCGCGCTGATGGAGTCCTTTTTCGATAAACAGCATAACCTTGCGCACGTTTTTCTTCTGACCGACATCCGCCACGACCCCACCGCGGAAGATCTGCAGATGGAAGTCTTTCTGCACCGCTATGCCATTCCGTTTACCGTGATCTGCAACAAGGCGGACAAACTGGGCAAGACCCGCGTCAAACCGCGTGCGAAAGACATCGCGCAAAAAATGGCGCTGGGAGAAGCGGAAGTTCTGGCGGTTTCCGCCGAAAAACGTACGGGGCTGGACGCCGTTCTGATCCGGCTGGAAGAAGTGCTGGCGCGCTTTCACGAATACGGCGCCGCCAGCCTTACGGTGACCGAAGAGGAAGAATAACGCTTCGTCCGGCGGTTCAGAGTCGGTAATGCGTCCGTTCGTTTCAGAGTTTGTAATGCGGGCGGCAGATTTCCCCTTGCGGGGTTTGCGGCAATTGCGTACGGAAACGCGAAAATAAAGCAAAATCTACCTTCATAAAAAAGCAAGAAAATTCGGAGAGAGTATGTTTGAAATTTTAAAGAGGACGGCGCTGAATTCCACCGTCGTCCGTATCGACGTTTATGCGCCGCAAGTGGCAAAAAAAGCCAAAGCGGGGCAGTTCGTTATTCTCCGCACGGGAAAAAACGGGGAACGTATCCCCCTGACCGTTGCGGATACCGACCAGAATAGAGGCAGCGTTTCGGTGATCTTTCAGATCGTCGGCGCTTCCACCGCAAAACTCAGCCTGCTGCAAGAAGGGGACTGCGTGACCGATTTCGTGGGTCCGCTCGGCACCCCGACCGAAGTCGCCGGCTTAAAAAAAGTTGCCGTCGTGGGCGGCGGCGTGGGCTGCGCCATTGCCTACCCGGTTGCAAAAGCCTTGAAAGCCGCGGGGACGGAAGTCCATTCCGTCGTCGGCTTCCGCAGCCGCGACCTCGTAATTTTAGAGGAGGAATTCCGCAAGGTTTCCGACCGATACGTGCTGATGTCGGACGACGGTTCCGCAGGGGAAAAGGGGCTTGTCACCGACGCGCTGAAAAAACTCATCGACAGCGGCGAAAAGTACGACCGCGTGATTACAATCGGTCCGCTCGTCATGATGAAGTTCGTGGCGAAACTGACCAAAGAGTACGCTGTTCCCACCGTTTGCAGCATGAATCCCATCATGATCGACGGTACCGGCATGTGCGGCGGCTGCCGCCTTTCGGTAGGCGGGGAAATGAAATTCGCCTGCGTGGACGGACCGGAGTTCGACGCGCACGAAGTGGACTTCGACGAAGCCATTCGCCGCGGCGCGACCTATCGCGATTTCGAAGCGCACGCAAGGGAAAACTATTGCAATCTTTTCAAACAGGGGGAAAACCGCCATGCCTGATCTGAAAATCGAACGGACGCCCATGCCCGCGCAGGACGCTGAAGTCCGTGCCGCGAATTTTAAGGAAGTGGCGCTCGGATATAGCGAAGCGGACGCGAGAAGAGAAGCCACCCGCTGTTTGCATTGTAAAAACAAACCCTGCGTTTCCGGTTGTCCGGTCAATATCGACATTCCCGCCTTTATCGAGCGGGTGAACGCCGGCGATTACGAGGGAGCGTACCGGGTCATCGCCAAATACAGTTCGCTCCCCGCCGTCTGCGGCAGGGTCTGCCCGCAGGAACACCAATGCGAGGGCAAATGCGTGCGCGGGATTAAATCCAAGCCGGTTGCAATCGGCAATCTGGAACGCTTCGTGGCGGACTTCCACAACGCCCATAGCGGAGAGGGAAAGCCGTGCGCCGCTTTTGCCGGGGAAAATCCGTGCGCTGCTTGCGAAGCGTCGGAAAACGGGACGGCGACTCCCCGCAGCAATGAAAATTTGACGGAAAACGACGAAAAAACGACTACCGCAACGGTTGCGGTACATAAAAACGGCGTAAAAGTCGCCGTGGTCGGGTCGGGTCCTTCCGGCTTGACTTTCGCGGGGGATATGGCGAAAAAGGGGTACGACGTCACCGTGTACGAGGCGCTGCATAAAGCGGGCGGCGTGCTTTCTTACGGCATTCCCGAATTCCGTCTGCCCAAGTCCATCGTGGAAAAAGAGGTGGAAAACCTCAAAGAACTGGGTGTAAAATTGCAGACCAATATGGTTGTCGGCAAAACGCTTTCGGTGGAAGAACTTAAAAAAGCAGGCTACGCCGCGGTGTTTTTGGGTTCCGGCGCGGGGCTGCCGCGCTTTCTGGGCGTCCCGGGGGAAACGCTTTGCGGCGTGTTTTCCGCAAACGAATTTTTGACCCGCGTCAACCTGATGAAAGCGTACGAAGCGGGCGCCGAAACCCCCGTTTTCCCCATGAAGAAAGCCATCGTCGTGGGCGGCGGCAACGTGGCGATGGACGCGGCGCGTTCGGCAAAGCGGCTGGGCGCGGAGGTGCATATCGTTTACCGCCGTTCCATGACCGAACTTCCCGCACGGAAAGAAGAAGTGTTGCACGCCGAAGAAGAGGGCGTGATTTTTGACCTTTTGCAGAACCCGACCGAAATTTTCGGGGACGAAAAGGGCTTTGTCCGCGGCGTAAAACTTATTAAAATGCGGCTGGGCGAACCGGACGAGCGCGGCAGACGAAGCCCCGTGGAAATTCCCGGTTCGGAATACGAAGTTCCGGCAGACGCCGTCATCGTAGCCGTCGGCACTTCGCCCAATCCGCTACTTAAAAAGACGACGGACGGGCTGGCGGTTTCCCCGCGCGGGGGTATCGTGACCGACGAAAAGGGGCGCACGTCGCTGCCGTTCGTGTACGCGGGCGGGGACGCCGTTACGGGCGCCGCCACCGTCATTCTTGCCATGGGGGCGGGCAAAGTCGCCGCTTCCGCCGCAGACGAGGATCTCAAAGCTGCAGGAACGGTGAAGGAATAAAGCGCGACCGTCAAGATTGCAGATTTTATGAAACGGGAAGCGCAAAACCAACGGTTTTGCGTGAAGTCCGTACGGACTTGAAAATTTTCATTAAAATCAAAATTTTTGCTTCCCGTAGATGAAACAAAGGGAAGTAAATTTTGAAACGAGTTCAAAATTTGCACTGCCGCGCCCTGCAAGGCTCCGCCTTGCGCTTCCCGTTTGAAACACCGTCAGTTTTGTTTGTGTGCAAGCACCCGGACAAAACTTCCGATACAAAACCACGGGAAGTAAATTTTGAAGTATCAAAATTTGCGCTGCCGCGCTCCGCAAGGCTCCGCCTTGCGCTTCCCGTTTGAAATATGGCAAAGCCAGAAATTCTTGCAGAGTTATTGCATTTCAAAATAATAAAAAGCAAAACAACCCATTCAAATCACAAGAAAGGAAGTCCCCATGCGCGAAAATCCGGAAATCGGCGAGGTGATCGCCCGCTATACCGCGGCGCTCCGCAAGGAAGCCGCGACGCTGAAATCGGCGGAAAACAAGCGGACGACGCTCTATAACGGCATTCTTTTAAGAAAAGGAGCGGACGGCAACGTCTACCGTTTCGAAACCGAAGCCGAACTGTTTTTGTGCGACGGTACGCCGGTTTCCGTCTTTTCCGCAGGGCAAAAGGCGGACGGCACGGTGCTGGATTCCGCCGGGTTCGACGTCGTTTTGTCCCTTTCGGGGGAGATCGACCCCATCCGCGCGGAGATGTCCTCTTCTCCGTGGTATCTTTTAGAAGACCTTTCCGCTTCTCTCGAAAAACTGATCAAATCCTCTTACGAGGACGAAATCTACGCCGAACTGATCGAAAAAAGAGAAGTCGGCGTGAAAGAAAACGGCAAAATTTCACTTGGGCAGGAAGCGGCGTTTTCCGCCGCCGAAAACCGCCGCATTTCCTTTTTATGGGGACCGCCCGGTACCGGAAAAACCTATACGTTGTCCGAAATCGCGTACGCGTTCTATAAAAAAGGGATCAGCGTATTGATTCTGTCGCAAAGCAACGTGGCGGTGGATTGCGCCGTACTGGAACTTGCCGGTCGCCTCAAAAAAAGCGACGAGGGCAAGGTCTTACGCTTCGGCAGCTATCGCAAAAAGGAGATCGCGGAGGCGGAAATCACCCTGTCTTCTTACGAACTCGCCTTAAAGAAAAGCCCCGACCTGCTACAAAAGAAGCAGGAACTGGACTATCGGAAGCAGACCGCCTCGTTCGAAGAGGCGGGCGGGGTGGAAAAGGCGCTTTCCGCCTTGCGCGATACGGTAAAGGAGCGCGAGCAGGCGCTGGTATACGAAGCCAAAGCAGTGGGCGCCACCCTTTCCCGCGCGGTGGTGTCGGAAGCGATTTTTCACCGCCGTTTCGGCGCCGTACTGGTGGACGAAGCCAGTATGTGCTACGTGCCGCAGGTGCTGTATGCGGCAAGTCTGGCGACCTCCCGGTTGGTGGTCGTGGGGGACTTCCGCCAACTGCCGCCCATTGTGACCGACCCCGCCGCAAAGCCCCTGCTTATGCGGGACGTCTTTCAGTTTTTGAATATTCCGCACGGGAAAAAGGTCTTTTATCACCCTTGGCTGACCATGCTGAACGTACAATACCGCATGCATCCCGAAATCGCTTCTTTCGTGTCTACGGAATTTTACGGCGGACTTTTGAAAACCGCGGACGGCGTGGAAGAAAAGCGGGCGGAGATTGCGGAATTTCCCCCTTTCCCGGGGGAAGCGCTTTCTCTTGTCGATCTGACGAATACCTATAACGTGTGCGGAAAAACGGCAGACGGGTCGCGTTTTAACGCACTTTCGGCGCTGGTCACGGCAAGGCTGGCGGCGGAATGTGCGGAAAGAACTTCGCTCGTCGCGGTCATTGCGCCGTACGTGTCGCAGGTGCGGCTGCTCCGCGCGATCTTTGCCGATCTCGATCTCGCCGTTCCGGTTTCCTCCGTCCACCAGTTTCAGGGCAGCGAAACCGACGTGGTGCTGTTCGACACCGTGGACTTTTTGCGCCAGCCCAAGCCCGGCTATCTTTTAATGAAGCAGGACGAGGAAGACGACGTGGCGTTGCGCCTTATCAACGTTGCGCTGACCCGCGCCCGCGGAAAGTTCGTTCTGGTGACCAACGCCGGCTACTTCGGCGGAAAACTGCCGGAGGGCGCGGCGCTCAAAAACCTGATCGGTTACTTAAAGGAACGGGATCTTTCCTTTTCTCCCGCCGAAACCGAGGCGCTGTTTCCGAAATCTTTCAGCGGCTTCCGCAGAAAAGGGAACGGGGAAGACGAGTTGGATTCGCGCGGAGAAAGGAGAGAGAAACACGTCGATTTCCGCGGAGAAAGTTACGCCCCGCAGGCGGGCGATAATATGGCGGAGATTCCGTTTACGGGGCCGTTTCCCTCGCGCATAGGGGCGTTTCCGGCGCGAAAGGTGCGGAGCGAACGCGCCTTTTCAAAAGAAAAAAACGCGGCGGCGCACTTCCGTTTTTTTAAGGAAGACGAGGGGGCTGCTGCCGAAGATATTGACGGCGCTTCCGAAAAAATCGACCTGTTTTTGCCGGACGCGGCAGGGGATAAAGACGCGGAAAAAACGCTTTTTTCCGCACTTTCGCGGGCGGAAAAACGCGGCGTGTCCGTCCGGATTTATGCCGAAAACCCGGCGGCGTTCCCCGCGCTGTCCCTTGCTATGGAAGAAACCAAGGCGGCGATTTACCCTTTGCTTTTCGTCGACGGGGAAATTCTGCACTACAATCCCCTCTTTTTCGGCAAATGGAACAATATCAAAAACTGGACGAGCAGAGAAGTTCTTTCCGTGCGCTTTACGGGGCGCAAGACGATAGAAGTGCTGCAGGACCTATTGCGTTCTTCCGGAAAGACGATTGCGGGGGAAAGCGGCGCGGCGCTTTTCGGCATGAAAGAAGATACCCCTTCCGCAGACGAAACCACGGGCAAGGAAGTGTACGCCGCGGCGTGCTTTCTTGCGGGTCTGAACAGCGCGGACGGCGTGGACGGGTATTTTTCGCTGATGAAAACGCTCAAAAAAAAGTTGCCCTTCCGATTTGTCAAAACCAAACTGGGGGCGGAATGCTGCTTTAAAAAGCGCGCGGTGTTTACCGAATTTTTCATGACCGACCTTGCGTACCGGTTGCGCCTTGCGGAAACCGAAGCCGAAAACTACGACGAACTTTTGTCGCTTGCAGAGGAGTTTTACGGCATGGGCGGAGAGGGGCAGGAAACCGAGTAACGCGGGCGGCAAGCGGCGATACGCCGTCACAAATCCGCAATTCAAAACGTTTACGACCAAACGAAATAAGGTGCTTGAAATATGATCGAATCCTATCTTGAAAAACTGAACGACGAACAACGGGGACCGGTGCTGGATACCGAGGGCGAAGTTTTAGTCATCGCGGGGGCGGGCAGCGGCAAAACGCGCGTCCTTACCACCCGCATCGCCTACCTTGCGGAAGAAAAGGGCGTTTCGCCTTACCGCATTTTAGCCATCACGTTTACCAACAAAGCGGCAAACGAAATGAAGGAGCGCCTTGCTTCGATGGGCATCGACGTCGAAGCCATGTGGGTATGCACCATTCACAGCATGTGCGTGCGCATTTTGCGGCGGGAAGGTAAACGACTGGGCTTCGATTCCAACTTTTCCATTTACAGCGAACAGGATCGCGAGCGCGTGATCAAACGCATTCTTTCCAACGCCGAAGTGGACGAGAAAGACGATAAAATGTACAAAAAAGTGCGTTTTCATATTTCCAACGCCAAAACGCAGGGGCTTTCTCCCACGCGCTATGCGGAAGAAAACGACGGCGAAAGCGGCATTGCGGAAATCTGCCGCTACTACGCTTTGTACGAGGAAGAACTCAAAAAAGCCAACTCGCTGGATTTTGACGACCTTTTGGTCAAGACCGAATATCTGCTTGCCACCTATCCCGAAGTGCGAACCGCCTATGCCGACCGCTTTTTGTACGTACACGTGGACGAATTTCAGGATACCAACGCCGTGCAGTACAAAATCGTCAAGCACCTTTCTTCGGTTCATCACAACCTGTTCGTGGTGGGGGACGACGACCAGAGTATTTACGGCTGGCGCGGCGCGGAGATCGAAAACATTCTCGGCTTCCCCAAAGATTTCCCGAATGCCAAAGTGTACAAGCTGGAACGCAACTACCGTTCCACCAAAAAGATCCTCGACCTTGCGAACTGCGTCATCCGAGGCAATACGGCTCGGAACGACAAAGCGCTATGGACGGAAAACGAAAGCGGCGACGACGTGGAAGTCTACGTCGCCAAAGACGAGGGGGACGAAGCGCGCTTCGTTGCCGCGCGTATCCGGCAGGCGATCGACCGGCTGGGCTATTCCGCCAAAGACTTCGCCGTTTTGATGCGCATCAACGCGCTTTCCCGCCCCGTCGAACAGGAATTCAACAATTACGATATTCCGTATAAAGTCTACGGCGGCTTTAAGTTTTTCGAGCGGAAGGAGATCAAGGACCTTTCCGCCTATCTCCGTGCGATCAGCAACCCGCTGGATAACGAAGCCGTTCTTCGCGTCATCAACGTGCCCAAGCGCGGCATCGGCGACAGTACGGTGCAGGCGCTCATCGCTTACGCGACCGAACAGAATCTGTCGGTGTTCGACGCCATTATGGACGTCGGAAAACGCGGCACGGTAAAAGTCGAGGACGGCGGCGTCGGTCTGGCGCCCGCCGCGGCAAAAAAGGTGGCAGCGTTTTACGGACTGCTGCACGATTTGATGCTGCAATGCGAACTGCTGCCTCTTCCCGAATTTGTCAAAGCGGTGGTGGAAAAGACCGATTTCAACAGTCAGTTCCCTTCCGATACCGAAGACGACCAGAACAAACGGCACAACGTGGGCAGTTATATCGGCTCGGTTTACGACTTCTGCAAACTCAACCCCGGGGCAACGCTTGCCGACTTTTTGAATTCCATTACGCTTTCCGCCGATACCGACGAACTGGGGGAAACGGGCACCGTTTCGCTTGCGACCGTCCACGCGGTCAAGGGCTTGGAATTCAAGGTGGTGTTTCTGATCGGTCTGGACGAAAACCTGTTTCCGCTTTCCCGCGCAACGCTGGACAATCGCGAACTGGAAGAGGAACGCCGCCTGCTGTACGTCGCCGTTACCCGGGCGGAAGAAAAATTGTTCCTTTCAGGCGCCGAAAGCAGGTACTTGAACGGGGAACGCAAATTTTATCTCCGTTCGCAGTTCGTGCGGGAAGCCGAACCCGCCCTTTCCGAAAAGGCGGCAAAGGCGCTTTCCGCAGGCTCTTACAGCCGGACGTTCGGCGGGTACCGCTCGCAGTCGGGCGCTTATCCGGAGGGCGGCTACGGCAAGCGCGGCTCCTACGGCGGCAATCCGTACGGCGGCTCCTATGGGGGAGGCTCCTACGGCAGAAGCGGCTCCTATAGCGGGGGCGGGTCGTCTTACGGCTCGTCCGGTTCCTACGGCGGTTCTTACGGTTCGTCCGGCGGGACCTACGCTTCCGGCGGCAGAACGTACAATGCGGAGCGGGGGGAAGAAAGTCTTTCCGGCACCGCGAGGAGCGACCTTTACGGCAAAAAGCCCGCGCCTGCGCCGTCGCGGACGGTGGGCGGAGCGGTAAAATCCGCTTCCGCAGCGGGTAAATATACTACCGGTTCCCGCGTTAAACACCCCAAATTCGGCGTGGGTACGGTAATCGAGGAAAAGAACGGCGTGGTGACGGTCGCCTTTCAAGGCGCTGGCATCAAGGTGCTTTCCGCAGCCATCGCCCCGCTGGAAAGGGTAGACTGAGTTTTTCGCCCCAGACAGGCGGGCGCATTGGATAAGCGCGGTGGCGGCGCAAAGGCGAAACCCGGCGGCGGGCGACTTGGACAGGCAACGGAGCAAAGACTAAGCGCAGCAACGGCGGAATTGTATTTCCCGGTATCCGCCGCGGAAACCTTGTCCGCTTTATAAACCAAAGGAGAATTTTCGTATGGACAGAATGAGAGAACTGATCGACCTTCTCAACCGATACGGTTACGAATATTACGTACTGGATCAACCCACCGTCAGCGACCGCGAATACGACGCGCTATACGACGAGTTGAAAGAACTGGAACTGACTTCCGGCAGGGTGGAATTCGATTCTCCTACCCGGCGCGTAGGCGGCGAGCCCATCGACGCCTTTCAGAAGCATACGCACATTCAGCCGCTGTATTCCTTGGACAAGGCGACCACGAAGGAGCAGATCGAATCTTTCGTCACCCGCGCCAAAAAGGCGGAAGAAAAGGTTTCCTTCCGCGTGGAATATAAATTCGACGGGCTGACCTGCTGCCTGACCTACGACAAGGGGCGCTTCGTGCGCGCTACCACCCGCGGCAACGGAACGGTGGGCGAAGACGTCACCGCGCAGGTTTTAACCATTAAAAGTTACCCGATGGAGATCGATTACCCCGGTCTTGTCGAGGTAAAAGGGGAGGCGATTATCCGCCTTTCGGTGCTGGAAAAGTACAACAAAACCGCCGCGGAACCGCTGAAAAACGCGAGGAACGCCGCCGCGGGCGCGATCCGGAACTTAGATCCCAAGGTGACCAAAGAGCGCGCGCCGGAGATTATTTTTTACGACGTCAATTATATCGACGACGGCTCGATCGCTTCGCAGGACGAAGCGGTGGAATTTCTGCGCCGCAACAAGTTCCGCACTTCTTCCTTTTATAAAAAGGCGGACACGGCGGAGGAACTTTTCGAACTTATCGACGAGATCGAAGTCGGACGCCGCAGTCTGGACGTTTTAACCGACGGCGCGGTCGTCAAAATCAACGACTATTCCGCGCGCGAAACGCTGGGCTATACCGAAAAATTTCCGCGGTTTGCCATCGCGTTCAAGTTTGAAGCGGAGGAGGTCGAAACCACCCTTTCCGCCGTTACCTGGCAGGTCGGGCGTACGGGAAAACTCACCCCCGTGGGCTTGGTAGAGGCGGTCGATCTCGCCGGCGTTACCGTAAAAAAAGCAACGCTCAACAATTTCGGCGATCTGGAGCGCAAAAATATCTATCTCGGCGCCACCGTTTTAATCCGCCGCAGCAACGAGGTCATTCCCGAAATTTTAGGGACGGTTTCCGTCCCGGACGGGGCGAAAAAACCCGAAAAACCGGAGCGTTGCCCGGCGTGCGGTTCGCTCGTTTTCGAATCGGGCGCCAATCTGTTCTGTCCCAACCGTGCCTGCCCGCCCCGCGTTTCCGCAAGGCTGGCGCATTTCGGCGGCAAAGACGCGATGAATATCGAGGGCTTTTCCGAAAGCACGGCTGCCGTTCTGTTTGCCGCGTTCGGCATCAAGGAGCCGTTCGAGCTGTATTCTTTGACCAAAGAACAACTGATGGTACTAGACGGTTTTCAGGACAAACGTGCCGAAAATCTCATAACGTCCATTCAAAAATCGAAACATTGCGAACTCTGGCACTTCATTTATGCGCTCGGGATCGCGAACGTCGGCAAAAAGACGGCGAAAGATCTTGCGGCAAGATTTTCGACCTACGAAGGGCTGAAATCGGCAACGCGGGAAGAACTCCTTGCCGTGGACGACGTGGGGGAAATCGTCGCGGACAGCATCCTCGGCTTTTTTGCGGGGGAGGAAGGCGCGCTTGCGGATAAAATCCTTGCCGCCGGCGTCACCCTTGCCGCCGCACAGGAAAAGCCGACCGAGGGCGCGTTTGCGGGCGAAGTCGTCGTTCTGACGGGAACGCTCCCCACGCTTTCGCGCTCCGCCGCGACCGAACTGATCGAAAAAGCGGGCGGCACCGTGACCTCTTCCGTGACCGGAAAGACCACCCTCGTCCTTGCCGGGGAATCCGCCGGCAGCAAACTGGACAAAGCGCAGAAACTGGGCGTGAAAATTATAGACGAAGCCGAACTTTTTGAGAGGTTGAAGCAGGAGTAAGGCGGTTGAAGCAGGAGAAAGGGGATAGACCGCCCGGGAAGGTTTACGCATAATCGTTTGTGAAAAAATTCAACAATGATAAACGACGTTTTGAAATTTTCAGTTTGTAGAACTTTCTCGTAAGTTGCGGGCTGTCCCGTTCTGGCGGGCGGCCGATGATCGCCCCTACGGCAACCGTATCGTAACCAAAGTTTTTGCGGGCAACCGATGATCGCCCCTACGGCAACCGGATCGTAGCGAACGAGGTCGTTGATTACGATTTATTGTGATTTAAGATTGCAAGAGGTTCAGCACTATATCGTAACGGACGTTATTACCGATTTCGGTTTCATCGGGATTTAAGGTCGCATAGAGATCCGAGATTAAATAAGGGCGCCCGCCCGGCATTTTGCCGGGCGGGCGCCCGATATTTTTCCGGACTGCCTTCGTTTTGTAATCTTGCGCGCGCAGCACTCTGCCGTTTTCGTTCGGACGGGCATCTTTTTTTCTGTAATCTGCAAAAAAACGCTTAAAAAATAAGGTTTCCGCCCCCGAAAGGGTTGAAATTCTTCCGCAAAAATGATATAATAAGCGAAGGAAGGTGGAATAGTATGTACAGTATGACCGGCTACGGCAGGGCGGAGAGTATCGGCGACGTGGAAATCACGGTCGAAATTCGTACCGTCAACAACCGATATTTCGATCTCGGCGCTAAATATCCGCGGTTTTTGACCCCGCTGGACGACCGCATCCGCAAAACCGCCCAAAAGGCGTATCCGCGCGGACATATGGATCTGTTCATTTCCGTGCGCGACAAGCGCGAAAAGCCCTCTTCGGTCACGATCGACGAAGATCTGGCAAAAACGTACGCGGAAGCGGCAAAAAAACTTGCCGGACTGACCGGCGTTCCCAACGACCTGACGGCGGATAAACTGCTGCGCATTCCCGACGTGGTAAAGACCGAAGACGCGCTGACCGCTCCCGACGAGGAGATGGAAGCCGCGGTAATTTCCACGCTGGAAAAAGCGCTTTCCGCCTTGAACGAAATGCGGAAAACCGAGGGCGAGCGGCTGAAAGACGACGTGCTTGCCCGCGTGGACGTCATCGAAAACACGGTGGAAAAGATTGCAAAGCGCGCGCCGCTTCTGATCGATTCCTACCGCGAAAAACTCCGCGCCCGCATGAATGAGTATCTCGAAACCTATCTGTCCGGCGCCGCGATCGACGAGGCAAAGTTGCTTTCCGAAGTGGCGACGTTTGCCGACCGCGTCAACGTGGACGAAGAAATGACCCGGCTGCGTTCCCACATTTCCCAGTTCCGGGAAATCGTAAAAGGAGAGAATATCGGCAAAAAACTGGACTTTCTGGTGCAGGAATTCAATCGGGAAGCGAACACCACCTGCTCCAAGTCGAACGATGCGGAAACCACCGCGCTGGCGCTCGATCTCAAGTGCGAGATCGAAAAGATCCGCGAACAGGTACAAAATATCGAATGATGAAAGAGAAAGGATTACTTTTGATATTGTCCGGACCCTCCGGGGTAGGAAAAGGTACGGTGGTGGATCGCGTTTTAGAGCGGAATCCGTCCGTAAAAGTCAGCGTTTCCATGACGACGCGCGCCCCGAGAACCGGCGAGACGGAAGGCGAAAGTTATTACTTCGTGAGCGAAGAAGCCTTTCTTTCTCACTTGAATAAAGGGGAGCTTCTGGAGCATTCCCGCCATTTTGAAAACTATTACGGCACGCCCAACAAGCCGGTGATGGAAGCGCTTTCCCGCGGGGAAGACGTCATTCTGGAAATCGACGTCAACGGCGCGTTTGCCGTCAAGGAAAAGGTTCCGGACAGCGTGCTGATCATGATCGCGCCGCCGTCGCTTGCCGATCTTCGGGCGCGGCTGACCGGCAGAAATACCGAAACCGAGGCGGTCATCGAGGAACGGATCGGCAGGGCGAAGTTCGAACTCGGCAAAGCCCACCGTTACGATTACATCGTCATCAACGACGAGGTGGAAAAAGCCACCCGCCTTGTCGAAACCATAATCGCCGCCGAAAAGGCAAGGACTTTCCGCCGGCGCGAACTTATTCTGGATTTGTTGGAGGACAAAAAGATATGATTAACGAACCTTCGGTAGAAGAATTGACCAAAAAAATCGGCTCCCGCTATGGGCTTTGCACGGTTTGCGCAAAACGCGCCCGCCAGATCATCGACCAGGCGCAGAGTCAGGGACTAAGCGAACCGGAAGGAAAGGTGAAACCGCTGACCATGGCTGCGCGCGAAATTATGAGCGGCAGAGTTACCGCCGCCAAAGACTAAACGTTCGGCGGCGCTAAAAGCGTTGCGCAAAGATACGTTCTTGCCAAAGCGTTTTTTTCGTTCGGGGACGGAATGGCGGTACGTTTTACCGTTTTGCCGGCTGAAAGGTGCGTTTTACCCGCTTATCCGGGAGATTTTCGCACCAGTTTCGCGCTTTTGTACCCGCCCCCGCGCTTACGGGAGAAATTTGCCGCAGGGTTTGCGGGGGAAGTCTGGCTTTCCGGCGGCTGAAAAGCGAAACGGCACGGCTTTTTAGTGCTTAAAAAATCCGGCGTCGTTTGTCCCGGCGGTTTTGTAGCGACGGAAGCGACGTCTGCGTTTTCCGAAAAAACGGACAAAGGTCCAACGGCGCGCCGTTGGATTTTTTCTTTCTTAATCAAGTCCGCACAATAAAAAACAGTTTCCTGCGCCCGCTTCCAGAAGCGTTTTATCGCACCCGCCCGCGAAAGCAATTTATCGCACCCGCCCGCGAAAAATCATTCGCAAACCCGCCCGTATAAAGCAATTTCCAAGCCTGCCCATCAAAAACGATTTGTCGCACCCGCCCGTCCGAAATTTGCCAAGTCTGCCCCGTAAAGCCGACCCCAAAACGGACGTACAAAACGATTCCATACCCGTTCAGAAACCACCACAAAACCACCAGTTACGGAGTTGCCTATGTTTTACCGCGTTATCGTAGATATTCAGTCCCAGGACGTGGACCGCATTTTCGATTATGCGGCGGACTTTTTCGTCCCCGTAGGCAGCCGCGTCGTCGTGCCGTTCGGCAGAAAGGAGATCGAGGGGTACGTGGTGGAAACGGCGGAGAAAACCGATCTTCCGCCGGACAAAATCAAAAATATCATCCGCACGGTCGATCCCGTCCCCGCCATCACGGAGGAAATGCTTTCGGTCATGCGGTTTATGCAAAAGCGCTATCACGTCACCGCGGTATCGGCGCTCCGCCAGTTTTTGCCGGGGGAAATGCGCCGCGGCGTGGTAAAAGAAAGCCTTTCCGAGGTCGCGACCTTATCGGAAAGTTTCGATTTTTCTTCGTTTACCGAAAACGAACGTCGCGCCAAAAAACAGGTGGAAACTCTGCGGATTTTGCACGAAACGGGGGGAGAGTTTCCCCTTCCCGCCCTGCGGGAAAAATTCGGCGCTACCGTCGTTGCGGGGTTGATCGATCGCGGCGCGCTGGAAGTAAAAGAAGTCAAAAAGGAGCGCACGCCACTGGCGTTTCTTTCCCAAAACGCCGCCGCCGTCACCTTAAAACCCGCGCAGGAAAGGGCGCTGGCGAGGCTTAAAAGCAGCAAAAAACGGGTGGCGCTGCTATTCGGCGTCACGGGCAGCGGCAAGACCGAAGTCTATCTCCGCCGCATCGAAGACGCGCTGGCGCAAGGAAAAACCGCCATTATGCTGGTGCCGGAGATCGCCCTGACTCCCCAGACTTTGTCCCGGCTGCGGTCGCGGTTCGGCGATCGGGTGGCGATTCTGCACAGCGGACTTTCGGCGGGGGAACGGTTCGACGAGTGGTGGCGGCTGAGGCGCGGGGACGCGGTGATTGCCGTCGGCGCACGCAGCGCTATTTTCGCTCCGCTGGAAAACGTGGGCGTGATCGTCATCGACGAAGAGCACGAATCCAGTTATCAAAGCGAAAGCAATCCCCGCTATTTCACCAAAGAAATCGCGCTGTGCCGCGCGAAATATAACGATTGCAAACTCATTTTAGGCAGCGCCACGCCGGCGGTGGAAAGTTTCCTTGCCGCAAAAGAGGGGAAGTACGACCTGGTGGAAATGACCGAACGCGTCAACAAACGCCCCCTTCCCAAAATGGAAATTGCCGATATGCGGAAGGAAGTCAAGGCGGGCAATCACACCGTGTTTTCTTCTCTGTTAAAGGAAGAATTGCAGACCGCGCTTGACGAGGGCAATCAGGCGATTTTGTTTCTGAACCGCAGAGGGTATTCTTCTACGGTCATCTGCCAGTCCTGCGGGTACGTTGCCAAGTGCGAAAATTGCGACGTGCCGCTGACCTATCATTCGGCAGAACATCGCCTGAAATGCCATTACTGCAACGCGCAGTATCGCCTGCCGTCGGTTTGTCCCGCGTGCGGGTTTCCCCATCTCGGGTTTGAACGGTCGGGTACCGAGCGCGTGTGCATGGACCTGCAAAAATTGTTTCCGGAAGCGCGTATTCTCCGCATGGATAACGACACGACCAAGAATAAGGAAGGGCATTACCGCATCTTAAAAACCTTTTCGGAGCGGCAGGCGGATATCCTCGTCGGCACGCAGATGATCGCCAAAGGGCACGACTTTCCCGCGGTGACGCTGGTAGGGGTGCTGGACGCGGATATGGGACTGCATTTTTCGGATTACCGCAGCGGCGAACGTACCTTTCAGCTCATCACGCAGGTCGCGGGCAGAAGCGGGCGCGCGGATAAACCCGGCAAAGTGGTATTGCAGACCTTCACGCCCGACAATTATATTCTGGAATTTGCCAAAAAGTACGACTACGTCGGCATGGCGGAGTCCGAACTTTCCCTTCGGGAAGCGACGCTGTTTCCGCCTTTTTCCAAAATCGTGCGCGTGCTTGCCACGGGCACGGACGAACAAAAAGTTGTCGCCGCCATTCGCCTGGCGTACGAAAATCTTTCCAAAGTGTACGAACGGCACAGGGAGGAGTTCTATTTCTTCCAGAAAATGAAATCGCCTATTTTCCGCCTGCAGACCAAGTTCCGGTACCAGATTTTGATGCGCATTCCGGAAAACGCTTCGGCGCTGCTCGGCGAAATTTACGACGCCGCGCTGCCGGCGGCTAACCCCGCCGTTTCGGTGTTCGTGGAAGAAAATCCCGGCAGTATGAGTTGAGTTTTGCGGGGGAAATACAGCGTTTCCGCGCCAAGAAAAATAATAGAATTTCCGCGCAAGCGGCATAATAAAGAAATTCCGCGATAAGCGAAAATGATAAAAATTCCGCTGATACGCGGCGCAAAAAAGAGTTTCCGCAAAGAGTTTCCGCGCAACGCGGCGCAAAATAAAAAAACGGGCGGGACTTTCCGCCAAGAGAAGGAGAAGACTTATGGCAATCCGCAAAGTCGTACAGGAAGGCGACGACATTTTACGCAAAATCTGCAAACCGGTAGACGTGTTTGACGAACGACTGGGCGCGCTTCTGGACGATATGAAAGATACCGTCCGTCACGAACACGGCGCGGGGCTTGCGGGTCCGCAGGTCGGCGTATTAAAGCGCGTCTGCGTGGTGGACGTGGAAGACGGCTATTTCGAGTTCGTCAATCCCAAAATCGTTTCCGAAAAGGGCAAGCAGCGCGGCATCGAAGGCTGCCTTTCCATTCGTCACAAGCAGGGCGAAGTGGTGCGTCCCAACCGCGTCGTGGTGGAATATCGGGACCGCGCGGGGGAACCGCATACCGTCACCGCCGTGGGCTTTTTCGCCCGCGCCTGCTGTCACGAAATCGACCATCTGGACGGCGTGTTATATACCGACCGCGCAACGGAGGTCTGGATTGAAAAATAACCAACGTATCGTGTTTTTGGGCACACCGGCGTTTGCCGTGCTGCCCTTGCAAAGCATTGTGGAGGCGGGCTACAACGTGATTGCCGTCGTCACCAACCGCGATAAAAAGGCAGGGAGAAAGAATATTCTGACCCCGCCGCCCGTAAAAACGTACGCGCTTTCCCAAAATATTCCGGTTTACCAGTACGACAAAATCCGCGCGGAAGGGGTGGAGGATATGAAAGTCCTCGCGCCCGATCTCATGATCACTTGCGCATTCGGGCAGATTTTAAGTCAGGAAATTTTAGATATTCCAAGGCTCGGCGTATACAACGTCCACGGGTCGCTGCTGCCAAAATTCCGCGGCGCTTCCCCCGTGCAGGCGGCGGTTCTGTGCGGCGAAAAACAGACGGGTATCACCGTGATGAAGACCGAAGTCGGACTGGACAGCGGCGATATGCTCTTAAAAAAATCGCTGCCCATCCGCCGCGAAACGTCGGACGAACTGTTTGAAAAACTGTCCGCTCTCGGTGCGGAAGCAATTCTGGAAGCGCTGCCGCTCATTTTGTCCGGAACCCCGCATCTGGAAAAGCAGGATCCGGATCAGGTGACCAGAACCGGGCTGATCCGAAAGGAAGATTCCTTTATCGACTGGCAAAAATCCGCGTGGGAGATCGATTGCTTCGTGCGCGGAATGTTTTCTTCGCCGGGCGCCCGCACGCTTCTTTCGGGGGAAGAAGTCAAAATTCTTGCCGGGTACGGAGAAAAGCGCCTTTCCTCGCAAGAAAACACCGCTTGCAGCGACGAAAACAATAGGACGTATGATCAGAATCGTGCCGGATGCGAAAGTTGCGGCTTGTCGGATAGGGGGGGTACTTACGCCCCCGGGACGGTGATTTCCGCAGGGAAAGGCGGCGTGTTCGTCGCTTGCGGCAAGGAAAGGAAAGAGATATTCCGTCTGGATACGGTACAGTTTCCGGGAGGGAAAGCCGTTTCCGCGGGTGACGCTGCGCTCGGCAGAAAACTTACGGCAGGGCAGGTCTTTTCCGTGCCCGAAATGCCCGGGAAAGCGGAAGCATAACTTAAAATCCGGGCTATCCGGCAACGTCAGAATTTATGAAAAATTACTTTGAACAGGCATACGAAATTTTAAGCGAGGTATACGGCGGCGCGTTTTTGAAGATCGCCATGCAGCGCCTGCCGGAAGACGCGGAAAATCGTTCGCTCGTCACCCTGCTTTGCTACGGGACGATCGAAAACGACGCGCGTTATCATGCGGAAATTACCCGTCTGACGGATAAAAAACCGCTGAAAAAACACGTCCGCCTTATCTTAAAAATGGCGATGTACCTTTTGGAAGGGGTAAGGCGCCCCGCTTATGCCACCGTCGATACCGCGGTGGAATTTTCCAAAAAAATCGACCGCGGGGCGTCCGCAGGGCTGATCAACGCCGTGCTTCGGCGCTTTTTGCGGGAAGGAATGGAAATCCCGCTTCCCGAAAAACGGTATGAGCGTATTGCCGTGCAATCCGGGTTTCCGCTGTTTGCGGTAAAACGGCTGTTCCACACCTACGGCGAGGAGGCGGAGGGGTTTTTTAGCCGCCGTCCGCCGGTCACTTCCGTGCGTTTTCCCGCGGGGGAAGACGGCGCCGCATACTTTAAAAACGCGGGCGTAAACTATACGCCGTCGCCCTTTCCAAACCTCTTTTTCGCGGAAAATTTCCGCCGCAATGCGGACTTCGACGCGGGGAAATACACCTTTCAGTCGGTGGGTTCGGTCGCCATCTGCGACATGATTTCCCCTTGCGAAAAATTGTTGGACGTCTGTGCCGCGCCCGGCGGAAAAAGCGTGCTGCTTTCCGAAAAATGCGCTTTTGTTACGGCGGGGGAATTGCACCCGCAGCGCGTAAAACTGATCGAATCTTACGCCGCTCGCATGCGCCGGGATAACGTATTTGCGGTGGAAAAGGACGCGACTTTGCCGCGCGAAGAGTGGAACTGCGCTTTTGACGGCGTGCTTTGCGACGTGCCTTGCAGCGGCTACGGCGTTATTTCCGAAAATCCGGACATTTTGCTCCGCGCGGGGGAGCGCGACTTTGCTTCGCTCCCGCCCCTGCAACTAAAGATTCTGCTCGCTTCCGCGGAATTTGTAAAACCCGGCGGCTGCCTGTATTATTCCACCTGCACGCTGTTTTCGGAAGAAAACGACGGGGTGGTTTCCGCCTTTCTGAAGACCCGTCCGGACTTTACGGCGGAGGTCGTAACTTCGCCCCTCGGCGGACGAAAAATGAAGTACGGTCTGCAATTTCTGCCTCAAAACGCGTTTAACGCAGGCTTTTATTTCGCAAAATTTAAGAAAAAAGGGTAGGGATTCCGTCCGTCACCCTCCTTATTAAAGAAAAAAGGGTAGGGATTTCGTCCGTCGCCCTCCTTATCCTAAAGGCGTCTTTTTCGCCCTACGCGCGCCCTAAAACGCGATCAGACCACCTAAATCCACTATAAAACACCCCCCAATTTATCCCGAAACGGAGAATTATGAAACGCATTTTACAGGACCTGACCCTTGCCGAATGTAAGGAACTTGCACTAAGCCTCGGCGAAAAAGCCTTTCGCGGGGCGCAGATTTACGAAGGCATCGTGCAGGGCAAAAAAATATCCGAAATGAGCAATCTGCCCGCTTCTTTAAAAGCGCGGCTTCTGGAGATTTTCGAGGACGCTGCGGCGGAAATCGTCGAACGGCTGGTTTCCGAAGACGGGACGGAAAAGTACCTGTTCCGCTTGGCGGACGGCAACGTGATCGAGGGCGTTTTAATGCGCTACAAGTACGGCAACACGCAATGCGTTTCCACACAGGTGGGCTGCCGCATGGGTTGCAAATTCTGCGCTTCCACGCTCGGCGGTCTGGTGCGCAACCTCACGCGGGGGGAGATTCTTTCCGAAGTGCTTGCCGTCAACCGCCTGCAGGGCGGGACCAAAGACAAGAGGCAGGTCACCAACGTGGTGTTGATGGGCAGCGGGGAACCGCTGGATAATTACGACGAGGTGGTGGGATTTCTGCATCTGGTTTCCGCCGCGGAAGGCATCGGCATCAGCCCGCGCAACATCAGCCTGTCCACGTCGGGACTGGTGCCGAACATGCTTCGGCTGGCGGACGAGGGGTTGCCGGTCAACCTCACCGTTTCTTTGCACAACCCGTTCGACGAGGAACGACGGCAGATCATGCCCGTCGCAAACAAATATAAAATCAAGGACATTTTAGACGCCTGCGCGCATTATTTCGACAAAACCGGGAGGCGGTATATTTTTGAATATACCCTGATCAGGGGGCAGAACGATTCTCCCCGCCACGCGGCGGAACTCTGCCGGTTGCTGTCTTCCCGCCCGTGCCTCGTCAACGTTATCCGGCTGAACGCGGTAAAGGAAAGCGGGCTTTCCGCCACCACCACCGCGGACGCGGAACGGTTTATCGCGGCTTTGGAGCGCGGCGGCGTTTCGGCAACGTTGCGCCGCAGCATGGGCGCGGATATCGAGGGCGCCTGCGGACAGCTGAGAAGAAAATTTCTCGCGAGGGAAGAATGACTTCCGCAGGACAAAAAGACCGGCGAAAATATACAGCCGGCAACTTTCAAAAAACAGGAAAATAAACGGCAGACAGACAAAAAGGAGCGTAAAACTATGGAACGTATCGTAAAAATCGCACCGTCGGTGCTTTCGGCGGACTTTTCCCAAATGGGCGAAGAGGTGCGCGCGATCGATGTCGGCGGCGCCGATTGGGTGCATCTGGACGTGATGGACGGGGTGTTCGTTCCCAACATTACGTTCGGCATCAAAATGGTGCAGGATATCCGTAAAGTGACCGATCTGCCCCTTGACGCTCATCTCATGATTACCCACCCGGAAAAGTACGTGGAGCGGTTCATCGACGCGGGCGCGGACGACGTTACCGTGCATTACGAAGCGGAACAGCCGAATTTAAAAGAAACGTTGCGCCTGATTCGTTCCCGCGGGAAGAAAAACGGCGTCGTTATCAATCCGGATACGCCTCTTTCCGCCGTATATGACGTGCTGGATCGGATCGATATTCTGCTGATCATGAGCGTTTTCCCCGGCTTCGGCGGGCAAAAGTTTATCGAATCGGTGCTTTTTAAAGTGGAAGAAGCGCGCAAAATTGCCGATAAAGAGGGGTTTGTGATCGAAATCGACGGCGGCATCGGCAAAAACAACGCGGGACGGGTATTTGAAGCAGGCGCAGACGTTCTCGTTGCGGGAAGCGCCGTTTTCGGCGCGGCAGACCGTAAAGCCGCGATCGCGGAACTCAAAACCGCGGCACGTATAGGCAAAATCGGAACGGCAGGCATTGAAAGCGGCAGTGCTTCCGGCAGCCCTGCAGGCGATTTTGCCGCCGATCGCAAGGCGGAAAAAAGCCGCCCCGGCAATGACCGAAAATGAAAGCGATCGTATTTTTGAACGGCGAACCCTACCGCGGCAACGTCGATACGGCGGGCGCTTACGTCGTCGCTTCCGACGGCGGCTATCGGGAAACCGAGCGGCGGGGTATCAAACCCGACCTCATTCTGGGGGATTTCGATTCCTTAGGCTTCGTTCCGCAGGGGGCGGAAGTGTTCCCCGTTGAAAAAAATGCGACCGACGGCGAGATTGCGGTGGAAACCCTCATCGAAAAGAAAGAGGCGCTTTCGTTGACCGAAATCGAGATCTACGGCGGAGGCGGCGGCAGGGAAGACCATTTTCTGGGTGTTTTGCAACTGTTGCTTCTTGCAAAAAAACACGGTTTAGGGTTGACAATCTATACGAATTATAGTAAAATTACCATGCAGTCGTGTTCGTTTTCGGCAAAAACCGAGCCGGGGACAACCATTTCTTTGGTTCCTTTTTCCGGCGACGTGCATATCCTTAGTAGTGAAGGGTTGTATTATCCGCTGAAAAACCTGACCCTTTCGCAGGGGAACACCCGCGGCATTTCCAACGTTGCCACGGGAAATACCTTTTCGCTCGCTTACGAAAAAGGCGATCTTCTGGTGTTTCAAATCCTGCGGCAAGCGGAATAAAAGGGGGACGCGTCTTGAAAAAAATCGTCTGCATCAAGCCGCCGGCATTCATCCGCGGCATTTTGCGTCTGTTTTTAAGGAAGAAAAAAGTTTCGCCCGGGGAATCCTGAAGGGCAGTCCCGCGGAGGGCGGAAACCGGAACCCGCGCGGGCGGGAAACCCTGCGGCAAGTTTTCGCGGGTAAGAAAAGTTTCATCGGGAACTTTTCCTGCGGAACCGGAAACGCCAAAAACTTTTTGAAAAACACCGGAAAGTGCGGTACGTCCGCGCTTTTTCGGGAAACAGTATCGGACAGGCAGGGCTTGTTTCCCGGCAGGACTACCGGCTAAGCCGGATAAGGATGATTTTTATGCCGCCTGCCGGTCAGAGGCAGGAGTGCGGCGTGCGTCAGGCGATAAAAGGCGTGCGTCAGGCAATAAACGGCGTGCTTTCAGCCCGCTTTTCATAGGAAGCGCCTTTCAGCCCGCCTCCTGAAAACGTAGAAACGTTATTTATAATAAAGTATTTGGATCGGCTTTCCGACAATGAAAATATAGATAAAAGCCGGCTTCCACGCCGCTTTCAACAAGTAATAAACGCGGGCTTCCACGCCGCCTCAAAAATAAAAACGTCAGAACCGGGCAAAAGCGGAGGTTCCGCCCGCCCGCACAATATATCATTCGCGGCGCCTGCCGCAGGAGAACTTTTTTATGGATTATACGGTTGCATACGAAAACTGGTTAAACAATCCGCTGCTCGTTCCGGAAGGGGTAGAAGAACTCACTTCCATCAAGGACGATCCCAAGGCGATCGAGTACCGCTTCGGCGCGGAACTCGAATTCGGCACCGCCGGCATGCGCGGCATTCTGGGCTACGGACCTAATATGATGAACATTTACACCGTGCGCCGCGCGACGCAGGGGCTGGCGCAGTACCTGCTTTCTTTGGGCGATAAAGCCAAAATGCAGGGCGTGGTCATTTCCTACGACACGCGTAAAAATTCCGAACTTTTCGCGCGGGAGGCGGCGGGCGTTCTTGCCGCAAACGGCATTTTCGTACACCTGTTCGGCGACGTTCACCCCGTACCTATGCTTTCTTTCGCGGTGCGCGATCTGGGCGCCGCGGCGGGAATTATGATCACCGCCAGCCATAACCCGAAAGAATATAACGGGTATAAGGTATATGGTCCGGACGGCGCGCAGATGTCGCCGGAAGCGACCGAAAAAGTCGTTTCGTATATCGAAAAAATCACCGATTATTTCTCGGTGCGTTCCGAACCCTTAAAAAGCGGTAAGGGGTATATTCATACCTATGTCAGAATCGTAGACGGCGGTGTGGATAAGCGCTATTACCGTGCGCTGAAAAAATTGACCCTTTCCAAAAAAGCGGTCAAAAAAACCGGCAAAAAAATCAGCCTTGTCTATACCCCCGTACACGGCAGCGGCTACGTTCCCGTCACGCATATGCTCAAAAAAATCGGCATTCACGCCACGCTTGTCGAAGAACAGGTCGCAAAAGATCCCGACTTTTCCAC
Organism: uncultured Clostridia bacterium; assembly: GCA_934272745.1. Taxonomy (GTDB): domain Bacteria; phylum Bacillota; class Clostridia; order Christensenellales; family Borkfalkiaceae; genus SIG402. The sequence continues at coordinate 59,987 of CAKQSI010000010.1, forward strand.
CGTGCAGGTGCCGAATCCCGAACTCAAAGAAACCCTTTCCAAAGGCATCGCGCTGGCGGATAAAATCGGCGCGGACGTCGTGTTCGGCACCGATCCCGACTGCGACCGTCTGGGCGTCGCTATCCGCGACGACAAAAACGCGTTTTTGCAACTTTCCGGCAACCAGGTGGGCATTTTGCTGCTCGATTACGTTCTGCGCCGCCTGAAAGAAGAAAATAAACTGCCCGCGGACGGCTTCGTGGTGAAGAGTTTCGTTACCACCGGTATGGCAAAGGCGATCGCCGACGATTACGGCGTAAAACTGTACGAAACGCCGGTCGGCTTCAAATTCATCGGCGAAAAAATCAAAGAAAGCGAAGAAAAGGGCAAGGGGACCTTCCTGTTCGGCTTCGAGGAAAGTTGCGGCTACCTCCGCGGCACGCACAGCCGCGACAAAGACGCGGTCGTCGCCAGCATGCTGTTTGCGGAACTGGTCTGCTATTACACCTATATCGGCGTCAAAGTGTACGACCGGCTGATGGAAATTTACGCCAAGTACGGTTACGTTCTGGATTGCAACAAGAGTTACGCCTTCGACGGGCTGAACGCGATGGATCGCATGAATTCGGTCGTCGCAAAAATTCGCTCGGTCAGGGTGGAAAGTTTCGGAATCTATAAAGTAGTCGCCACGCGAGATTACGCCGCGGGCGTCCGCAAGCTGACTTCCGGCGGGGAAGAAGTGCTGGATATTCCCAAAAACAACGCCGTTTATTTTGAAATCGAAAACGGTAGTTTCGTCTGCATCCGCCCGTCGGGTACCGAACCCAAGTTGAAAGTGTACTATTCCATCCGCGCGCAAAAACGCGAACTTGCCGAAAAATCGCTTGCCGTGATCTCGGAAGCGTTCGGCGCTTTGCTCGAAAAAGTACAAAATTCTTGATTTTTCCGGAAATTCTGCAAAAAAACAGTTGACAGATACAAGAAGAATGTGGTATGATACAATGGCTGTCGGAAACGGCAGCCATTTTTCCCGACTTTCGTCGGGCGCGGTAGATTGACAACTGCATAGAAAACGAAAACAAAGTACAGAAAGGCAAAGAGAGATTAGAGAATTTAGAAATAA
>CAKQSI010000011.1 GCA_934272745.1 uncultured Clostridia bacterium
CGCCGCGCCTTGACCTGCTTGTTTCTGAAAACAGGCAAATCCCGATTCCCGTGTTAAACGGCGACGCGTGCCTGATTTTATAAACGGCGCATCTCAGCGTTGCGGCTCGGTTACATACTCCCGGTATGCGCCCTCGCCGCGCCTTGACCTGCTTGTTTCTGAAAACAGGCAAATCCCGATTCCCGTGTTAAACGGCGACGCGTGCCTGATTATATAAACGGCGCTCCGCAGCGTTGCGGCTCGGCGATAAGCGGAGTTTTGGTTCTGCTTTTGCTATCCGCCTGAAGGCAATTTTAAAATTTACGGAATAAAACATGGAACCTTTTTCTTTTGAAGTAATTAAACAAGATCAAAAAACGGGCGCGCGCGCGGGCGTATTCCACACGCCGCACGGCGATATTCCCACCCCGATCTATATGCCGGTCGGCACGCAGGCAACGGTCAAAGGCTTAATGCCGCGCGACCTTGAGGAGATCGGCGCGAAGATCATTCTTTCCAACACCTATCACCTGTATCTTCGTCCCGGCAACGAGATTGTGAAAAAGGCGGGCGGACTGCACAAGTTTATGGCGTGGAACCGTCCTATTCTGACCGACAGCGGCGGATTTCAGGTCTTTTCGCTCGCGGGATTGAATAAAATCCGCGACGAAGGGGTATATTTCCGTTCGCATCTCGACGGGGCGGAACACTTCTTCACGCCCGAAAAGGTCATCGATATCGAAAACGATCTGGGCGCGGACGTCATCATGCAGTTCGACCAGTGCAGTAAATACGGCACCGATTATAAGGAAAGCCGCAAGGCGATGGAGCGGTCGGAAAGTTGGCTGAAACGTTGCTATGCGCACCATAAAAGGGAAGATCAGGCGCTGTTTCCCATCGTGCAGGGAAATTTATATCACGATCTGAGAAAGGAAAGTCTGGAGCGCTGCCTGCCGTACGTAAAATACGGACTGGGCATCGGCGGGCTTTCGGTCGGGGAACCGAAAGAACTGATGTACGAAATTCTGGACGGAATGTATCCCGACCTGCCGACGAACGTTCCCCGCTACCTCATGGGGGTGGGCAGTCCCGATTGTCTGATCGAGGGAACCATCCGCGGCGTGGATATGTTCGACTGCGTTCTCGCCACCCGCATTGCGCGGAACGGCACCGCCTTTACTTCCAAAGGCAAAGTGGTTATCCGCAACGGAAAGTACAAGGAAGACTTCTCGCCGCTGGACGACGCATGCGATTGCTACGCCTGCAAAAATTATACCAAAGCGTACCTCCGCCACCTGATCAACGCGGGCGAAATGCTGGGCGGCATTCTGCTCAGCCTGCACAACACCGCTTTCCTTCTGCGCCTGATGCGGAACTTAAGACAGGCGATTTTAGACGACCGTGTGGAAGAATTCCGCAAAGAATTCTATAAAAAGTACGAAATTCAACAATAAATTCGCTTGTTTCGCTTGCCAAAATGCGAAAAATGCGTTATAGTTGTAATATCTAATTGCAAGGAGTATACAAAAATGAACTTATTGGCTGCAAACGCAACGAGTTATATCGTTCTGGGCGTACTGGTCGTTTTACTCGTCGTCTATTTCGTATGGTCTTCCAAATCCATGAAAAAGCGGGAAGAAAACCGCCAGAAAACGCTTGACGAATCCATGAAAGTGGGCGCCGAGATCATGACCATCGGCGGCTTGATCGGTACCATCGTCGAAGTTTCGGAAGACGGCGAATCTTTCGTGATCGAAACGGGTACGGACGACAAAAAGTCTTATATTAAAATGGCGAAAGTTGCCTTCCACTCTCTGGTCGTGACCGAAACCGATGACGACGAAGCGGATAAAACCGAAGAAAAGGCGGAAGAAAAAACCGCGGAAGCCCCCGCCGAAGAAACCGAAGCGAAAGAAGAGAAGAAAGACTAAATCTTTTGCTTTGGCAAGGCGTTTTTGCGCTGCCGGGCTTAGCGATCGGGAGTTAAAACGAAAAGCGGTTCCGGTCGGGCGAAAAACTTTTATTGAATAAATCGAGCGCGATTGAATAAAAACAAATGCGGCGGGCGCCGAAAGAGAATTCTTTCGGCGCCCGCCGCGTATTATTTTTCAGGAAAAGCGGCAGATGCCCGCCGCGTGTTTATTTTAGAAAACAGAAATAAGCGGAAGCCGCCCGCCGCGTATTATTATTTTGAGCAAAGCAAGTTCTCCGGGCAGGTTTCGACCGGTGTTAATCGGCTCGTATTTATCCGGCGACTTTGGGCATTTATCCTGCGGACGTTTTATTCGACGTCCGAAAAAAAGTCGTCAAAAGAAACGCCGAAAAAATCGACGAGCAAAATAATGTAACTCGCCTTGGGTTCGTTGACGTTGCGCTCCCAAAAATCGACGGCTTTCTGACTCACGCCGATCTGTTTTGCGAGCGCCGCCTGCGAAATTTCTTTCTCCAGCCGCAGTTCTTTTATCTTATCACCGATTTTCATAGTATAATTTTAGTAGAAATCTACTTAAAATACTTGACAAAGAAGAAAACTTCTTATACAATACCGGTGTGTTTTAAGAAAATTTCAACGTAAAGGAGAAAGAAAATGAGAAAATTTTTAAACTTCCGTGTGCCAATGATTTTGCGTATGATCGCCATCATCGCCGTCTTCGGCGGGTCGATAGCGATCGCTCACGATCCGATTGCAGGTTTGATCGGCGGGCTTTTGTTCTGGATCACCTATTTCGTGTTTCAGTGCCATTCGATGGAGAATTCTACAAAATCCACGTTTTTAGAAGACGTGTTCGAGTTCTTTGCAGAAAAAGGAATTTTTGTTTCCGTTGCTATTTCGGTATTCGGAGTGTTTTACGGCTCGTTTATTTTTATCACGTCGAAAGGGGCAGACGAATCTATGCGGGCTTTGGCTGCCAGCCTGGTGGTTTATCCCATTTTAACCTACCTTTTCTGCCTTTTGCGGCTGCTTCTTGCGCGCAAATCCGATCACGACGGGGCTGCGAGTTGTGCAATCAAGTACTGGCTGCCGATCGTTCCGATTCCCATCTGGTCGGCGCTGATCGTCAATTATTTCCTGACGGATCCGAAAATCGCCTACACCTTGTGCGGCGTGATTCTGGCGGTAATGATTGTATATAGTTTTATCACTTACTGCAAAGAAACTGCCGTCACCTCCGCGCACTCGGATGATACGGAGTCGCATGCAAGTCTTTTTACCGAACCTTATCACGCCAGGTGGGAGAATCTTACGAACCATATCTCGATGTCAGGCGAAACTTATTATATCGAAGGCACGATCGTCGTTGAATACGACGACAAAAGAGTGCGTGGTTTCAGCGAAGACAAAGCGAATGAGATTGCCCGAAAACTGCTCGATCGGTTGATTGCAGACGTGGAAAAGAAGCATCCGGAGTGCAAAACGATCGATTATTCCAAAGTCGTCGTCACGTATTTGGATATCGCACAGTGATGATAGCAGCGCAAGGTCGATATTGCGGGGATTTCCCTTGTTTTTGATAGGGAATCCGGTAATACCGGCGAAAATCTTTATGACCGAATCATTATAGTATTGATAAATGACCGATGATAATGATCGGTGAAATCATCGTATTTTGTCCCGGGCGGCACCTGAAAAGAAGGTGCCGCCCGGGCTTTTTGTATAAAGAGAAACTGTCGGCTAAGCCGGCGGGAAACTTTTTCATTGCCCGCACCCGCCAAGAAACCGCTTTACCTTAAATCGGGGTGCCTTGATAAAATTTGTAGGGGCGATCATCGATCGCCCGACTAAGGCTTTGTGGAGAGATCATCGATCGCCCGACTAAGGCTTTGTGGAGAGATCATCGATCGCCTGCGTGTAAATTTGTAGGGGCGATCATCGATCGCCCGCCTGAAAAACGCGACGGAATAAAACCGTAGGAAAACAGCACGTTTCCTGAGGGAAACGACAAAAATGATTGCCTGAGGGTAAGACAAAACGGCGTTGCCCGCCGGAAAAACCCAAACGAAACGTTCTGAAAACGCCGTTTTCCGCATACCTTAAAATATCGGTTGCGTGGCAAGCGATAAATGTCGGTTTCGCGTCAAGCGATAAATATCGGTTGCGTGGCAAGCGATAAATATCGGTTGCGTGGCAGATGCTGAACGGAGGCTTTATCATGGCAAAGGCAAGGGCAGGGGAAAAGGGGACGGTTTTGCAAATTCTGACCGCGGCTGCGGTTTCGGTTCTGCTCGTCATGGCGGGCATGCTGCTGTTTGCCGGGGCGATCCGGCTGTTTTCGTTGCCGACGTCCGCCGTGCGCCCGGTCAATCAGTTTATCAAAACGGTGGGGTTGTTTCTCGGCTGTGTCTTTACGCTGAAGGGCAGTCGCGGCGCGCTGAAAGGCTTGCTTGTCGGAATCATCGCCGCCCTCGTCCTCGTTTTGGTTTTTGCCGTGGCGGGGAAGGCTTTTCCCGGACTTGCTTCCGCTGCGCTCGACCTTCTTTTATTTGCGGCGGTCGGATTGATCTCCGGCATCGTTGCCGTCAACGTCAAAAAAGACGCGCGCTGAAGGGGGTTGTTTCAAGTCTATTAAGTCTCGCCCTGAAGAATTTGGAGCAGAAACCGGCCGCCGGCCGGGGAAATTGCTGAAAATCAGAAATCGCCTGCCTCGAATTTCCTTTCGTAAATGAATTTTAATGCGGAACGCTGCCTTATACGGGCGGCGTTTTTTTGCGCGTCAAAGGACAGTTTTCGCTTGCCAAAGCAAAATCCAGGCGAAAAAGGGAAGAAAAAGCCGCCGCATAAGAAATTTCCGACAGAAAATTTGCTTTTTTTTGAAAAAAGGATTGACTAAGTTTGCGTTTGGTACTATAATAACTTAGTATCAATTTGCATGCTACAAATTCTCAGGAGGCAACGATGAGCAAGAAAAAGTCAATTACTTTATTGATTATCTCTTCCGTCTTCATCGTGCTGTGGGCGGTACTGACCTTTGCGTCTTTTAAAATCCCCACTTACACGATCGGCGGCAAGACTTACGTCAATAACTACACGTCCATCATTTCCAACATCGACCTCGGCATCGATCTGGAAGGCGGCGTTTACGTCGTTTTGCAGGCGGATCCCGAGGGGACGAAGGACATGACCGCGCAGGAAATTTCGGACGGCATAGATGGAACGGTCAAGATTCTTCGTACCCGTCTTGACGCCAAAGGTTATACCGAAGCAACCATTCAATTGCAGGGTTCCAATCAGATCCGTGTGGAAATCCCCGCGGTAGACGATCCGGAAGAGGTTTTCGATATCATCGGTAAGACCGCGCAGTTGGAATTCCGCGATTCGAGCGGAAACGTCATCGTCACCGGCGATCACGTCAAAAAAGCGTACGTCACGCTGGACGACGACAGCAATTACGCCGTCGGGCTGGAATTCGACGAAGCGGGCGCCAAACTGTTCGCCGACGCGACGCAGGCTTCTTACAGCAACAAAACCGCTATCAGCATTTACCTGGACGATTCGCAACTGGTTTCCGCAACCGCCAACGCGGCGATTACGAACGGCAAAGCCATCATTACGGGCAGTTATACTTACGACACCGCTTCCGATCTTGCGATGCAGATCAACGGCGGCGCGCTGAAACTTCCTCTGACCACGGTCGAACCCCGCGTTATCAGTTCCTCTTTGGGTGAAGAAGCCCTGTCGAGAGGGCTGTTAGCCGGCGCGATCGGTCTTGCTTTGATCCTTGTTTATATGGTTGTTGTTTATCGCGGTCTGGGCGTAATTGCGGATATGGCGCTCGTGGTTTACGTCCTCGCGATGCTGTTCTTCCTTGCGACCCTGCCGTTCATTCAGATGACGCTTGCAGGTATTGCCGGCGTTATCCTCGGTATCGGTATGGCGGTCGACGCGAACGTCGTCATTTTCGAGCGTATCAAAGACGAATACGCTTCCGGAAAAGAACTTTCCGTCGCTACCAGAATCGGCTTCAAGAAGGCTTCTACCGCAGTTTTAGACGCAAACGTGACCACGCTGATCGCAGCCGTCGTGCTGTGGGTTCTCGGTAACGGTACGGTGCAGGGCTTTGCCATGTCGCTGGTCGTTTCCATCGTGCTGTCCTTCCTTTCGGCAATTCTGATTTGCAGAATGTTTATGGCATGCTTCACCGCAGTGCTCAAAAAGCCCGAAAAATTCTATCACTTAACGAGAACGGAGGAAGTAGACAATGGCTAATCTGTTGAAAAAACCCCTTCACGTGGTAGAAAAGAAAAAGTTCTGGTTCATCGGCAGCGGCGCGCTCATTTTAATCGGTCTTCTGGTCATCGCCATTTTCGGCTTGAACCTCGGTATCGACTTTACGGGCGGCGCTACCTTAAACGTCAACACCGGCGCTTATATCGAAGTGTCCGACGAAAACGCGCATGAGGTCCGTGACATCGTGACCGAAGCCTTGAAAAAACAGGGTCTGGAAGCGGTCACCATTCAGAAGTCCGGTTCCGGTGCCGTCGCCGGTTACGAATTTAAAATGCAGTTAAAACTGCACGGCAAGGAAGTTTCCGATACGGAATTCTTCGACGCAATCGACGCGGTAAAAGCCGAATTGCAGAATTCGCTGGTTGCAATCGACGGGATTGACAGTGTGGAAATCACTTCGTCCGCTTCTGGTGCGACCGCGACCGCGCAATTGGTTTCCAGCACGATGTGGGCGCTCGCGCTTGCAATCGTCCTCATTCTGATTTACGTTATGATCCGCTTCACCTTTACCAGTGCAATCGCTGCGGTTATCGCTTTGATGCACGACGTTCTCGTGATGCTGGCGGTCTGCGCGATCTGCCGCGTTCAGATCAACACGTATTTCATTGCTGCGATTTTGACCATCGTCGGTTATTCCATCAACAACACCATCATTATTTTCGACCGCGTGCGCGAAAATAAAAAGATTTATCCCGATCTTTCGGATACCGATCTCGTCAACACTTCGCTGACCGAAATGTTCAATCGTATGATCCACACGACGGTGACCACGCTGCTCGTTATGGTCGTACTCGTCATCGTCGGCGTAGCGTCCATTCGCGAATTCGGTATTCCCATCATCGTGGGTCTGGTTTCCGGTGCATACTCCGCAACCTGCATCGCAGGTCCGATGTGGACGGTGCTGCAGAAAGCCGCCAAAAAGATCAAGTCCAAAAAACAAAAATCTTATCGGGGCAAAAAAGCCGATCAGGCCGAATAAAAACCAAAAGGCGGGCAGGCAAGCCCGCCTTAATTTTTATCAAGTATAGCCTTGCTTTTCAATGAATGCGTCTGCCCGATTTGGGGACAGCGGGAAAGAAAATCCGTTCCGCATTCAGCACAGGGAAGAAAAGGACTCCGCTTTGGGGCAGAGAAAAATCCCCCCGCATTCAGCGCAGGGCAGAAAAGCCCCTGTTTCGGGGCAGAGAAAAATCCCCCCGCATTCAGTGCAGGGCAGAAAAGAAAACCCGCACGTTTGTGCGGGGCTGAAAACGACCGCGCTTTAGGGCAGATAACCTGCCTTAAATCTATCAACCGACAGTTCGTTTTCATTAAGAACAATCGATTTCCCGCCGTTTTTACTAATCGCAAAGGATTCCGCTATGAAAAAAATCGTTTACCGCAAACAACCGAGCGCCGAAGAAAGCGCACAGATCCGCGCAATTTCCACACGGTTCGACCTCAGCGAAGAAGCAGCCGCCGTGCTGGTTTCCCGCGGGGTGGACACCGAAGAGAAAGCCGAGCGCTATCTTTTTGCGGGAAAACGTAATTTTATCGACCCCTTTCAACTGAAAAACGTCGATTTTGCGGTACAACGCTTAAAACAAGCCGCCGAAAACGGTGAAACGGTGGTGGTTTACGGCGATTACGACGTGGACGGAATCTGCGCCACTACCATCATGGTGCGCGCGCTGGAACGCGTCGGCATTTCCGCCGTCCCCGTGATTCCCGAGCGGGATGACGGCTACGGTTTAAACGAAAAATTGATTGAAGAAATCGCGGAAACCTACTTTCCCGATCTCATCATCACGGTGGACTGTGGTATTTCCGACTATCAGGAAGTGGAACTCATCAAAGACGCCGGCATCGACGTCCTTATAACCGACCATCACGAACTGCCCGAACTGTTGCCGGACGCACCCATCGTCAACCCGAAATTAAAAGATCAGGCTTACCCGTACGACAATTTGTGCGGCGCGGGCGTCGCTTTTAAAATCGCTTGTGCGCTGCTGGGAGAAAAGGCGTTCGATCTGGTAGATTTTGCCTGTCTCGCAACGATTGCGGACAGTATGACTATCGTGGGGGAAAACCGCGACATCGTTGCGGAAGGATTGAAACTTTTCGCCTCGCCCCGCCTTCGCCCGCAGTTTCAACTGTTATTGCAGGGCGCCAAGGAAACGGGCGAAACCGCGCTTGCCTTTACCGTCGCCCCCCGCTTAAACGCCGCCGGCAGAATGGGGGACGTGCAGACCGCGCTTCGTCTGTTTCTGACCGAAGACGAAGAGGAAATGAAAGAATGCGCCGAAAAACTTGCCGCCTATAACGTAGAACGGCAAACCGCCTGCGACGAAACCTACCGTTCGGCAAAACTGAAACTGAGAAAGCAGGGCGCTTACCGCGCCGCCATCGTGCTGTACGACGAAAAGTGGCAGTCCGGTTTCGTGGGGATCGTCGCTTCCCGCCTGGCAGAAGAATACGCCCGCCCGGTAATTTTATTCTGCGACCGCGGCGACGGCGTGTTGAAGGGTTCCGCGCGCAGTATCTGCAACGTCAACATTCACGGGGCGCTTTCCGCCGTGGCGGAACACCTTGTGGAATTCGGCGGGCATGCGCAAGCCGCCGGCGTCAGCGTGGAAAAGGCGAAGATCGACGAATTTGCCGTCGCGCTTTCCGATTATCTCCAAAAAACTTACGCGCCGGAGGACTATCAGCCCACTGTCTATTGCGAAAAGCTGCTGGACGCGCCGTATACTGCGGAGCAGGCGCGCGACCTCAAAAAGTTAGAACCTTTCGGGGTGGGCAACCGCCGCCCGCTGTACGCGATCGAAGTAAAAAAAGTCGCCGTGCAGCCTTTAAAAGCAGGTTCGCCGCACCTTACCATCAAAACGCCGTACATCGACCTCTTGTATTTCGGCGGGGGAAAGTATCAAAAGACCCTGTCGGGGGGGCAAACCAAGGTGCTGGTGTTCGAGCCCAACCTATCGGTTTTTAACAAAAAAGAATCGCTGAAAGGCTACGTGCGGGAGTTTGCGACCGAACTTTCGCCGTCCGAGGATCTCGATCTCGCGATCTTTTCTTCGGCGCTTGCCGATATTCCCGCTACGGGAAAGGAAAAAACGCCGGCATACGCTTCGGAAGAAGAACTGCACGCCGCGGCAAAGAAAGCCGCAGGCGAGCGGTACGGCACGGCGCTGGTGACGTATACACTGCAGCGCGTTGCCGACTTTCCGGAAATTAAAACCCTGCCGCGGTATCTTTATCAAAGCAATTACAACGACCTGTATAACAGCGTCATCGTCGCTCCGTCGCCCGATCTCGACCTTTCGGAATACCACACCGTGATCTATCTCGACCGCCCGCTTGCCTACGGCGGAAAGTTTATGGGGCAGACCGTGCTGCTTTCTTCCGCCCGCGCGGACGAGGAAATTTTAAACGCGCTGTCGCTGGACAGAAAGGCCTTTGCCGCGGTCTATTCGCTCATCAAATCCACGGGCAGGATCCCGGCTTCCGGCGGGTACGAAGCGTATAAAAAGATCGGTCGGGATTTCGATCCCTATCAGTTTGTGTTTTGTACGGAATGTTTCATCGAACTGGGGCTTTTGGACGTTACGGGCGGGATCATGACCGCGGCTGTCGGCGTCAAAAACCCGCTGGAAAATTCGGTCGTTTATCAGACGATCGCAACTCTTCGCAAGGGCGCTTCGGCAAAAAACGCTGAAAATTCCGCCGACGGCGCAACCGCCCGCACTTTAAATACCCCCGGCGAAAGCCAAAAATAAGATTCGGAGGAAAGCGTATGACAGACGAAAAAACCGTACAACTCATCGAAAAAAGTTTTGCTCCGAAAGAGGCGGAACTCTGCCTTTCCGCCTACCGCTACGCGGACGAAATGCATAAGGAGCAGAAACGCGCTTCGGGCGAGCCGTACATCATTCACCCGGTCGCCGTCGCCACCATTTTAATGGAACTCGGTATGGACGAAAAAGCCGTTTCCGCCGCCTTTTTGCATGACGTGATCGAGGATACTTCCGCCACGGCGGAAGACGTCAAAGAACGCTTCGGCGACGAAGTTTTAGAACTCGTCGAGGGCGTCACCAAATTAAATCAGATCGTTTTTACCTCTCTTGAAGAGGAACAGGCGGAAAACTTCCGTAAAATTTTCGTCGCGATGGCGAAAGATATCCGCGTCATCATCATCAAACTTGCCGACCGGCTGCACAATATGCGCTCCCTGCAATACCTTTCGCCGGAGCGGCAGCAGCGCATGGCAAAGGAAACGCTGGATATTTATTCTCCGCTTGCGGGAAGACTGGGTATTTCGCAGATCAAGTGCGAACTGGACGATCTTTGCCTCAAGTATCTGCACCCGGAAGACTACGAATACCTCGTTAAAAACGTGCACCTTATGATGGGGGAACGGCAGGTTTTAATCGACGAAGTGGTCGCAGACTTAAAGGAAATTTTAAAAGAATCGGGCGTAAAAGGGGACGTTTTCGGGCGGCAGAAGCACCTTTACAGCATCTGGAAAAAGATGAAGACCCAGAATAAGCCGCTCGATCAGATTTACGACCTCGTAGCGGTGCGCGTCATCGTGCAGACGGTGGACGAGTGTTACGAAATTTTCGGCAAAATCCATAAAAAATGGCGCCCCATTCCGGGCAGAATCAAGGACTATATCGCCACCCCCAAAAAGAACATGTACCAGTCGCTGCATACGACGGTCATCACCAACTTCGGTCAGCCGTTCGAAATCCAGATCCGCACGGTGGAAATGCACAAGACGGCGGAATTCGGTATCGCCGCGCACTGGAAGTATAAGGAGCAGTCGGGCGACAAAGTTTCCCTCGGCGAACGTCTTTCCTGGATTCGCGAGATCATGGAATGGCAGGGCGGGTTCAAGGATTCCAAAGAGTTTCTGGAATCCATCAAGGGCGACCTGTATTCGGACGAACTTCTGGTGTTCACCCCGCGCGGGGACGTCATCAATATGCCCAAAGGCTGCACGCCCATCGACTTTGCGTACAGCATTCACAGCGCCGTAGGCAACAAGTGTATCGGCGCCAAAGTCAACGGCAAAATGGTGCCGCTCAATACCGAACTCGTGACCGGCGACGTGGTGGAAATCATCACTTCCAACAACTCCAAAGGTCCTTCCTGGGACTGGCTGAAGATCGTCAAAAGTTCCGGCACCAAAGCCAAGATCAAGCAGTTCTTCAAGCGGGAAATGAAGGACGACAACATCAAACTCGGCAAAGCCATGCTGGAGCGGGAAGCCAAGAAGAAGGGCTACGACTTCGGCGAACTTTTGACGCCGGAAAGTTTCAAACTCATCAGCCCGCGCTTTTCTTACGCGAACACGGACGAAATGTACGCTTCCGTGGGTCTTGGCGCCGTCAATACCAATCAGATTCTTTTCAAGCTTATCGATATTTACAAGCGGGAACAACCCGTGGTAAAACCGGACAAAGACGACGAATCTTCCAGTCACAAAAACAGTGCGGAGGGGGTATTCGTCAAGGGTGTTTCCGGACTTCTGATCCGGTTTGCCGGCTGCTGCAACCCGGTGCCGGGGGACGAAATCGTGGGCTTCGTTTCGCGCGGGAGAGGGGTGATGATTCACCGTGCCGACTGTCAGAACGTCGCCAACATGGATAAAGAACGGCTGCTTCCCGCCCGCTGGACGGAAACCGAGGATGCCAGTTTCTTTGCCGCCTTAAAAATCCGAGCGACCGATAAAAACGGCGTGCTGAACGAGATCATCACCACGGTCACCACGCTCAATATCGGCATTTCGTCGGTCAACGCCCGCGTGGATAAAAAGAATTACGCCAATATTGACCTGACCGTGCGTTTAAGCAGCAAAAAAGACCTCGACAACCTCATTGCGAAGTTGGACGCTAACCCGGATATTCTGGAAGTTTATCGTACCACCGCTTCCTGACGGACAGAGACGAGGAGAGAAGCCGCTTCGGGGCGGTGCGCGGTTTTGTGCCGGCGGGCGGAAATCTGCTTTGGGGCGGTGCGCGGCGAAGTAAAAGCCATTTTGGGGCGGCGAGTAGCCGGTGTGCAGCGGGAAAAAAGTTGCTTTCGGAGAAGCGTCGTTCGCCGAGGGGCAGGTCGTACAAGGATCTCGCCCAAACGGCGCAAAAATCGCGTTTTCGGGGAAAATCGAGAGGGTTTATGAAGTATTATATCGGTCAGGGTTTCGGCTTTCTGGCGATGTTTCTGACCTTTTTGTCTTATCAGGCAAAATCGCACAAAAAATTGCTGTGCGTGCAGACGGCTTCTACGCTGTCCGTTATGGTCAGTTATTTTTTGTTAGGAAAACTTACGGGTGCACTCACGAATTTCGTCTGCGTTATCCGCAATTTCGTGTTTTTTGCGTACGACAAAAAAGGCAAAAGCAGCGTACTTTGGACGGCGGTTCTGACCGTTATGATCGGTGCTGCGGGCGCGCTTTCCTGGCAGAACGCCGCTTCGCTTTTAGTAATCGCGGCGCTGATGATCAACACCGTCATGCTGTCGCTGAAAAACAATCAGGCGCTTCGGGTCAGCATTCTGTTCACTTCCGGTATGGTGCTTGCCTACAACCTCATATCCCGCGTGTGGGGCGGCGTTTGCAGCGAAGCGTTGGCAATTCTTTCTTCCGCAATCGCGTTGATCCGTTACCGGGCGAACGCGGCAAAATCCGGGGAGGTTTCCGCCGGGGTTTTGCAGAACCTTCCGCAGCCGGCGGCAGAGGAATTGTCCGGAAACACGGAAACCGCGGATAACGAAAAATCCGACCAAAAGGGAAATTTATGACTATCAAACAGTTAAACACCGGCGTTCTGGGCGTCAATACCTATCTTTGCATCAATCGGGAAGAAAAGCGCGCGTTTGTCGTCGATCCGGGCGGGGACGCCGATTATATTCTGCGCACGCTGAAAGAATCGGGCGCTTCGCTTGCCGCCATTCTTTTAACGCATTGCCATCTCGACCATATCGGCGGCGTGTACGAATTGAAGGAAAAAACCGGCGCCCCGGTCTATATCGGGGAAAAGGACGCGGAAAATCTCCATACCGACGCCAACCTTGCACGGCTCATGTTTCACGTCGAAATTCTGCTGGTCGAAGCGGACGTAAAACTCAAAGACGGGCAGGAATTTACGGTTGCCGGGATTTCCGTAAAGTGTCTGGCAACGCCCGGGCATACCGAGGGTTCGTGCTGCTACCTTGCGGAAAAGGCGCTGTTTGCCGGCGATACGATTTTTTATCGCTCGGCTGGGAGATGCGATCTGCCGACGGGGGACGCCGCCGCGCTTTCCCGCTCGGTCAAAGAAAAGATTTTTACGCTCCCCGGCGAAACGGTCATTTACCCCGGTCACGGCGAACGCACCACCGTCGCCGCGGAAAAGAAGTATAATCCCTTTTTTCAGGGGTGAATTTTGACTGAATTTCAGGGGTACGCCTCTTTGTAAAGAAGCCCCGTTTTCAGTGGGAGTTTGATGAAAGGATAGCCCCGTTTCAGGGGCAAACTTTTCTATGGGGAAACCTTGTTTTCGGGGCAGACTTTTTCTAAAGGAAAGCCTCGTCTTTAAAGGAAAACTTTTTTTCAACAATTTTTACGGAGAAAACTTTCTTGATTTCTACCAACTTACCGGAATACGAATACGAACTTTCCCTGATCCCCGACCTGTTCCCGGACGGGAATCAAATCGCAGTCAAACACGAGGGGAAGAATACCCAAACCGAATTTTCCGCTACGGTCACGGCGGGGGACGTTACCCGCACTTTCCGCGAAAGCGTGACTGAAAAAGACCGCGTGCGATACCTGCGCTTATTAAAGCGCTTCCACAAACTCGCCGTCTATCGCACCCTGCGGGAAGTTTTCGGCGTGCAGCCGCCCTGGGGCGCGCTGACGGGGATCCGCCCGGTGAAACTCGCCTATATGGAGCAGGAAGAAGGTCTTGACCCCATCGCTTTTTTGCGCGAAGAAATGGACGTGACCGAACCAAAACTGCGGCTGGTTTCGGACATCTTAGCCGAGCAGAAAGGCATTTACAAAAAGGACGACCGCGGGTTCAGCCTGTATATCAGTATCCCGTTTTGCCCCACGAAGTGCGTGTACTGCTCCTTTATCACGGCGGAACTCAAGCGCTCGGAAAAGTATCTGGAGCCGTATATCGACGCCGCCATAAAGGAGATCGAAGCGGCAAAGCCGCTGTTTCCGCTCCTCCGCAGCGTGTATATCGGGGGAGGAACGCCGGTTGCGATTCCTTCCGCGCTGCTTGAAAAAGTGCTTGCCGCCGTCGGAAAAGTCCCGGTGGAATACACGGTGGAAGCGGGCAGACCGGACGCCATCACGAAAGAAAATCTTGCCCTGCTGAAAAAATACGGCGTGACGCGCGTTTGCGTCAACCCGCAGACCTTTACCGACCGCACGCTTGCCGCCATCGGCAGAAAACACACCAAAGAGGACACCCTGCGGGCGCTTTCGCTCGTGCAGTCGTTCGGGTTTACGGTGAATATGGACTTTATCGCCGGGCTTCCGGAAGAGAGCAAGGAAGAGTTCCTTGCCGGGATTGACGAAGTCTGCGCCCTGAAGCCGGACAACGTCACCGTGCATACGCTTTCGCTGAAGAAAGGCTCGGTGCTGAAAGAAAGCGTTTCCCGCCTGCCGGAGGGGGAAACTTCTGAAATGGTGGACGGCGCGTACGATCGGCTGACCGCCGCGGGCTACAAACCCTATTATCTCTATCGCCAGAAGTATATGGCGGGAAACTTAGAAAACGTGGGATACACCCTGCCCGGAAAGGCTTGCGTCTACAATATCGATATTATGGAGGAAACCGCCCCCATTTTCGCCTGCGGGGCAAACGCGGTTTCCAAACGCGTTTATAACGCGGAGGGGAGGATCGAACGGCTGGCTTCTCCCAAGGATCTTCCGACCTATCTCAACAAAGTCGACAGCCTGATCGAAGAAAAAAACAAATTTTTTGCCTGAATAGTGCGCGAAAACAGTTTACATCACGCGCCGTTTATGGTAAAATAGCATAGACCCTTGGCGTTGTTTTGCGGACGACTCGCCGAAGACAAGGTCTCGGGTAACACGTCCATAGGAGGATAAACAAATGGATAAAGAAAGAAAAACGCAAGTCATTCACGATTTCGCCCGTCACGAAGGCGACACCGGTTCTTCCGAAGTGCAGATCGCAATCCTGACCGAACGGATCAACCACTTAAACGAGCATCTCGCCGCTAACCCGAACGACAACCACACGCGTCGCGGGCTTTTGAAAATGGTCGGGAAACGCCGCGGTCTTCTCGATTACTTGAAAGAAAACGATTTGGACAAGTACAGAGAGATTATCGCCAGACTCGAACTCAGAAAATAACGAAATTAAAAGGGGCGGGGGTTTTTCCGCCCTTTTTTCTTTATAAAATCAGAGCATTTGGATAAGGAGAACAAGTATGTTGGAAAATTACAGAACGTTTGAAACGGAAATCGGCGGCAGAAAGGTCGTCGTGGAAACGGGCAAATACGGCGGACAGGCAAACGGTTCGTGCGTAATCCGTTGCGGCGATACCGTCGTCATGGTCAACGCCACCATGGCGGAAACGCCGAGAGAGGGCATGGACTTCTTCCCCCTTTCCGTCGATTACGAAGAAAAGATGTACGCCGTGGGTAAAATTCCCGGCGGCTTCAAGAAAAGAGAGGGCAGAGCAAGCGACAAAGCCATTCTGGTTTCCCGCCTGATCGACCGTCCCATTCGTCCGTTGTTCCCGAAGGGGATCTTCAACGACGTCACGGTTGTCGCCACCGCGCTTTCGGTGGACGTCAACATCTCGCCCGAAATTCTCGCCATGATCGGCAGTTCGGTTGCGCTTGCCATTTCGGATATTCCTTGGGCAGGTCCTACGGGTTCCGTACAGGTCGGCTTGGTAGACGGCGAATACGTCATCAACCCCGATAGCGCCCAGAGAGCGAAAAGTACCTTAAACCTCAACCTCGCGGGTACCAAAGACGCCATCATGATGGTAGAAGCCGGCTCGCAGGAAATTTCGGACGACGAAATGGTCGGCGCTATCCTGTTCGGACACGAAACCATCAAAAAGGAATGCGCCTTTATCGAAGAGATCGCAAAAGCAGTGGGCAAACCCAAGCGCGAAATGGATCTCTACCACGTTCCCGAAGATCTGGATAAAGACGTCCGCGCGTACGCTTCCGCCATGCTGGACGAAGCGCTGGCGGATTTCGATCGTCAGGGTCGTCAGGCGAAGCAGGACGCCGTCACGAAAGACGTTCTCGCGCACTTTGCCGAAAAATATCCTGATATGGAACGCGAAATCAACGATTCGCTGTACTATCTGACCAAAGAAAAGGTCCGCGCGCGCATCATCAACGACGGCGTTCGCCCGGACGGCAGAGGTCTGACCGATATTCGTCCCATCTGGTGCGAACACGGCGTTTTGCCCCGCGTTCACGGCAGCGGCGTCTTTACGAGAGGACAGACGCAGGTACTTTCCACCTGCACGCTGGGCATGATTTCCGAAGTGCAGAAGCTGGATGGTCTGGACGACGAACAGTACAAGAGATATATGCACCATTACAACATGCCCGGTTACGCTTCCGGCGAAGCGAAGCCGTTAAGAAGCCCCGGCAGAAGAGAAATCGGACACGGCGCTCTGGCAGAACGCGCGCTCGATCCCGTCATTCCGTCGGAAGAAGAATTCCCGTACGCGATCCGTATGGTTTCCGAAGTGCTTTCCTCCAACGGTTCCACCTCGCAGGCAAGCGTTTGCGGTTCCACCCTCGCGCTGATGGACGCAGGCGTTCCCATCAAGGCGCCGGTTGCCGGTATCGCAATGGGGCTTATCAAAGACGTCGATTCGGGTAAAGTTGCCGTCCTGACCGATATTCAGGGCTTGGAAGACTTCCTCGGCGATATGGACTTCAAGGTTGCGGGTACCGAAAAGGGCATTACCGCAATCCAGATGGATATCAAGATCAAAGGTATCGACGAAGCCATTCTTCGCAAAGCCATTTCGCAGGCAAACGCCGGCAGAAAAATTATTCTCGGCAAAATGCTCGATTGCATTCCCGCACCGAATAAAGAACTCAGCCAGTACGCGCCCAAGATCATTTCCTTTATGATCAATCCGGACAAGATCCGCGAAGTCATCGGCAGCGGCGGCAAGGTTATCAACAAGATCATCGAAGACACCGGCGTGAAGATCGACATCACGGACGACGGCAAAGTCTGCATCGCGACCATGGGCACGAATATGGACAACGCCTACCGCGCGAAAGCCATCATTATGTCGATCGCGAAAGATCCCGAAGTGGGGGATATGTACATCGGCAAAGTCGCGCGTATCCTTTCCAAAGTGGGCGCGTTTGTCGAGCTGGCTCCCGGTAAAGACGGCATGATCCACATTTCCCGCCTGTCCGATAAAAAGGTCAACGTCGTGGAAGACGTCCTCAACATCGGCGAAACGGTAAAAGTGGAGATCATCAAGATCGGCGAAAAGGGTATCGACCTCAAACTGCTGGAAAAGATCGAAGGCTGACTTTGCTTGAATCCGGCAGGACTTCTGCTTCGCAGAGCGGAATAGTTTCGGGTTTGCGAAGCGTTTTCCGGTTTGCGGAACGGTATTGCGTTCCGGCTTGCCCCGTAGAGAGAGCGTCCGGCGGAACTGCGAGTAGGGCATTAAAGTTTGCCAAAAACATAACATCGTATGCAGGGTGAGTTTTCATCCTGCATATTTTATATCGAAAACAAGTGCTTCGGAATACCCCCGCCGTTCTTCTATTTTGCAAAAGATCTGCATACCATTTACGGAAAAAGTCACGAAAAGGGGGCTTTCGCCGTGAAACAATACCACGCCGCAGACTTAAAACCCAGCGCCGATCGGAAAAGCAATGCGGATATCAAAAACAGCGCGGGGCAAGCAAGCAAAACAAATCACGAACAAAACGCCCCCGCGGGCATCGAAAACGCGAAACGCCGCTTGAAAATCGGCGTGGTGACCAACGGCATTCTGCTGCTTCTGATCCTCGCCGTGCTTTTGGTGGGAATGATTCCGGAGCGGATCGCGCCCATTTTTCAGACCGAAAAATACGCCGTCTACTACGCGGGCGACAAAAGCGGAAACAAAGCCTCGCTGATGTTCAACGTGTACGAGGGTGAGCCGGAAGTGGAGCGTATTCTCGAAATTTTAGAACGGCGCGGCATCAAAGCCACCTTCTTTTTCGGCGGGTGTTTCGTCGCCTCGCACGAGGAAATCGTCAAAAAAGTGGCGTTTTCCGGACACGAAATCGCAAATCACGGATATTTTCATAAAGATCACGCCAAACTTTCATTAGAGGAGAACCTGCGGGAGATCCGCGCCGCGGAAGCGGTTATTTCTTCCGCCTGCGGTATCAAGACCACACTGTTTGCGCCGCCCTCCGGCGCCTATTCCGAAACCACGCTGAAAGCGGCAAAGGAACTCGGCTATCTTACCGTTCTTTGGACGAAAGATACCATCGACTGGCGGGATTCCGACCCCGCCGTGGTTCTGAATCGGATCAGAAAGAAGCCGGAAGCGGGCGATCTCGTCCTGATGCACCCCAAAAAAGTGACCGTTTCCGTGCTGGACGAGATCATTTCCTGCTATACCGCGCGGGGCATTTCGCTGGTGCCGGTTTCGGAAAACGTTATCGGGTAGAGCGGCAGCGCGCAGGCGGGGCAAATAATAACATAGGGGAAACCGCGCACGCGGAAACAATATAAGGTAAGCACGGGCGGACTGCTGAAAATTTTTTATAGGCGCTGCCGTAAACACAGTCAATGGGCGATTAGCATTCAGGCGGACTGCTGAAAATTTTTTATAGGCGCTGCCGGTTCCGGTAAATCTTAAGGGGTACAAGGCGGTATGGGGTGTCGGTCTTTGCCGGTTTCGCATACTATCTGCCGCTTCGCCGGTGAATCTTGCTTCGTATTTTGTCGCAAGCCCGCTTCACCGCGCTCAACAACAGAAAATAAATAGGACAACAGGGTATATTATGGAAAGCGTATTTACGTTAAAAAACGGACTTCGCGTTATATTCAAGCGGGTCGAAGGGTTAATGTCCGTTTCGGTCGGCGTGCTGGTAAAAGCCGGCAGCACCGACGAAACGGCAGAAGAAAACGGTATTTCGCACTACATCGAGCATATGACCTTCAAGGGGACGGAAAAGCGTTCCGCACTGGAGATCTCGGGCGCCATCGACGGCATCGGCGCGCAAATCAACGCCTTTACGACCAAGGAATTCACCTGCTACTATACCCGTTCCACGGCGGAGCGGGTGGAAGACTGCTTCGATATTCTGTCGGACATGCTGTTGCATTCCACCTATAAAGAGGAGGAGCAGGCAAAGGAAAAGGGCGTCATTTTAGAAGAAATTCACATGTACGAAGACACGCCCGACGACCTTGTCGTGGATCTGACGGCAGAAGCGCTTTACGGCAAGACCGGCGCCGGCAGAACCATTCTGGGACCGGAAGAAAATATCCGCCGTTTCACCAAAACGGATATCGACGCGTACCGGAAAAAGTACTACGTCCCCGAAAATTCGGTACTTTCGGTCGCGGGCAATCTTGCCGAAGCCACGGTGCGCGCCCTTGCCGAAAAGTACTTTGCACCGTACGAAGGCGGAACGCCCCACAACGCCGAAAAACAGGGGACGTACCTCAAAAACTTCGTCCAAAAAAGCAAAAAGATCGAGCAGACGCATTTCTGTTTCGCCTTTCCCGCGTTCCCCTTTGCGGACGAGCGCAACGACGCGCTTTCGCTTGGCAGCGCGGTGTTCGGCGGCAGTATGAGTTCGCGCCTGTTCCAGAAAATCCGCGAGGAACTGGGGCTTTGCTACTCGGTTTACTCCTTCCAGAACACTTACGAGGGCAGCGGCAACCTTTGCGTGTATGCGGGTTTGAATCCCGATAAGGCGGCGCTTGCCGCGGAAAAAATCGCGGAAGAAACAGAGCGCTTCCGCACGGGCGGCATGACCGAAGCGGAGTTCGCCCGCGCAAAGGAACAGTTCAAAGGCTCGTTCGTTTTGAGTCAGGACAATACTTCGTCGCTGATGCTGCTGTTCGGCAAATACCTGCTGACGCAGAATAAAGTGTTCGACATGCAGGGCAAACTGGACAAAATGAACGCCCTCAAAATGACGGACGTAAACGAGGCGATCAAAGAGGTGTTCCGCATAGAAAACGCCGCCTGCGGCGCCGTGTTTGCCAAGGGAAAAAAAGCGGACGCGTTGGCGCCCTTCCACAAATAAGCGATTATCGGCGCCCTTCCATAAAATAAGCGGATTTTTAAAGCGCGAGGCGCGGTATAAAATGCGGTATAAAATACAATAAAAATACGGCGGCGAATTAAATAGCGCTTCCTCGCTTTTCGGTCGGGACAAAACGTCCCGACTTTTTTCTTGCGGAAATTCGGGATTTTTTCTCGAGAAAGATTGTCATTTTTCCCGCGATATGGTATAATCGTAAGCGGAGCATTCTGCCGGCGTTTTTGTTTTTAAAAAAGCCGGTTCAAAACCGAAAATCGAAGCGGAAAATCAAAACTGCAAATCAAAGCCGCATCCGGAACAAATCAACGCGGCGGGAAACAGCGTTGCCGTCGTATATCGCCGGCGCCAAAAATTCCCGACGTTAAAAACCCCGGAAAAAATTACCGGCACAAATAAAAAACAATCGGAATCAAAAAATAAACACCCTAAAATCATTCCGCAAGCATGCGGAGAGCGTTTACGAGGAAAATCGCAGTGAGTGAGAGAAACAGAAAATCGGATACGAAAGAGCGCGTAATGACGGCGGAAACCTTCGGTATGGTTCTCGTCTTGTTTTCCGTGCTGCTATTGATCATACTTGTCACGAGAGATCTTATTTTAGGCTCCTTCGGGGCGAGCATCGCAGCGTTTTTGTACGGCGCGTTCGGGCTGGCGGCCTATGCCGTTTTGTTTGCGCTGGGCTTTATCGGCGTGGAAATGGTCACCGGCAAACGCTTAAAAATCCGCGTTTCCGCGGAAATCTGCGCCGTTTTGGCGCTGTTTTTTCTGATTTGCACGCTGCACGGCGCATTGACCGATATCCCGGCAAGCGGGAGTTTTTCCGCCTACACGCGGGATTGCTATCATCTCGGCGCGGGGTCGGTTGCGGGCGTGTCGTTCGGCGGGTCGGTTGCGGGCGCGGTCGTTTATCCCGTCCTGCACCTGACTTCCAGAGTGGGGAGCGCGGTTATTTTCGGCGTGCTGACGGCATTGTTCGGTTATTCCGCCGTCGCGTCGCTGACGAATAAAAAGGGCGCTAAGCAAAAGGCTTCCAAAGCGCCGAAGCAGGAATCTGCCGGCGGCATTTACGTGGACGTCCCGGAAGAAATTGCCGGCGTCAAGGCGTATCCCAACGCCGATTTCGATTTTGAAAAAGAAGACGTCAAGCGCAATATCGAAAGCAACACGCAGCGCTATTTCGGCGACGCGCCTTTTGAAATGAAGACCAAAAAAGACTTGAAAAAGGACGATTCCCGTTCGGAAAGTCTGAAAATTTTATATCCCAACCGCGGCGGCAGCGATCTGGATTTCCTTTCCGCAAAGAAGGGAGAAACCTACTCCGGCGCCTACACGCGCGATTTTTCGGAAAAAATCAACTATATCAAAACGCCGCCGCCCATTCTGCCGCAGCAGCTGAAAGCGGACAAGAAAGACGATCTCCGCACCGTGCCCGGCAGCGCGGCGAAAGCGCAGCCTTCTTACGGCAAAACCTCTGCCGAAAACGGGCTTTACCGCAGCGCGGAAAGACCTGCGCAGCAAGGCGCCCGCGACTCCTCCGCTTACCGCGGAGCGGAACGAAACGGCGCGTATAACGGCGCGGCTTCGGCGTTCTACGGCGAAACCCGTACGAACGCAGGGCAAAAAGCGCAGTCTGCGGATCGTCCGGCGCAAAATTATGCGGAAAATTCTTATGCGGGTAGCCAGCCGAACGGCTTGGGGGAGGACGATTATATCACGCCCACCAAAATTCCCGGCATCGAAAAATATCCCTACAAAAAGGACGGGACGGCAGACGCCGACCGCAGCGCGGCAAGTTCTTACCAAAGCGGCGCTTCGGGCGCGTATTCCGGCAATACCGGCTCCTATCCGGCAGGCGCGAATGCAAACCGGAACGCTTCCGGCACCGCCTCCGGCGCCAACGCTTACCAAAGCGGCGCGCAGGGGAACTATCCGGGCGGCGCGTCCTATCAAAATCGCGATTCTTCCGCAAGCGCGGGCGCGGAAAGCGGCAATTACGGCGCTTCTTCCGCAAAAACCTATAAGCCGGGGGACTACAACGCCGCAGAAAACGCGCAAAGCACGCCTTCCAAAGTTGCCAACAACGATTATTCCGCTTCTTTCGGGGAGCCGAAAACCGACTTTTCGCGCAGCGGCTTCACGTCGGGCACGGAACTGCCGCGCAATATTCCCGTTTCGGGCAAAAACGAAGAGACTTCTGACAGATCTCTCGATCCCGGTCTGGAAGAGCCGGTGGACGACGCCCCCGTTACGCCTTTCGATTTTGAAAGCGACGACCGCGTAAAGGCGGAAGACGACCTGCCCGAAAGAGGCGAAGGCGTCCGCGGCAAGCGCATTTCGGCAAAGAAGCCGGAAGCCGCGCCCCCTGC
The DNA here is from genome assembly GCA_934272745.1 of uncultured Clostridia bacterium. GTDB lineage: Bacteria > Bacillota > Clostridia > Christensenellales > Borkfalkiaceae > SIG402. The sequence goes on from CAKQSI010000011.1 coordinate 22,856, forward strand.
CGAAGCGGAAAAGGAAGAGGAGCAGATGCCCCTTGTCTATCACTACGTCGCGCCGCCGCTCGATTTTATGAACGATTATGCGACGAATACCGAGGATTCCGCGCGCGAAAACGCCGAACGATCTTCCATTATCGAAGAAACGCTGGGCAACTTCAATATTCCGGCAACGGTGGTGCACGTCACCAACGGCGCGTCCTTTGCACGGTTCGAACTGTCGCTGCCGCCCAGCATTTCGGTCAAAAACGTGCCGAAGTATGCCGAAGATATCGCCATGCGCGTGCAGGCGCCCGACGGCGTCCGTATCGAAGCGCCCATTCCCGGCAAAGATCTCGTGGGGGTGGAAATCGCCAACCGCGTGCGTATGACCGTAGGCTTAAAGTCCCTGATGCGCGAATCTAAATTCCAGCACAGCAGGGAAGGGTCGCTGACCTTTGCGCTCGGACAGAATATTTCGGGCGAAGGCGTGGTTTGCGACATCACCGAAATGCCGCACCTTCTGGTCGCGGGCAGTACCGGTACCGGAAAAAGCGTCTGCCTTTCCACCATGATCGTCAGCCTGATCTGCAAGTACTCGCCGGAAGATCTCCGTCTCGTTCTGGTCGATCCCAAGCAGGTGGAATTTTCCATGTTCAAAAACATTCCGCACCTTTTGGTGGCGGAACCGGTTACCGACGTCAACAAAGCCATCGTCATGTTCAAATGGGCGGTGGAAGAAATGGAACGCCGCTATACCATGTTCCGCGAGGCGGAAGTCAAAAATATCGAGGAATACAACGAAAACCGCGGCAAAAACGTGCGCAAACTGTGCAAAATTCTCATCATCGTGGACGAGTTGAGCGATCTGATGATGAAGAGGGAACACAAACGCGATATGGAAGACGTGATCTTAAAAATCGCGCAGAAAGCCCGCGCCGCCGGTATCCACCTCGTGCTTGCCACGCAAAGACCGTCCGTCGACGTCATCACGGGCGTTATCAAGGCCAACCTGCCCTCCCGTATCGCGTTCCGCGTGACCAACGCCGCGGACTCCGGTACCATTTTAGGCGAGGGCGGCGCCGAACATCTGACCGGCAAAGGCGACCTTTTGTATAAAGACGCCAAAATGCAAAAGCCGCTCCGTCTGCAAGGTCCGTTTATTTCCAACGGGGAAATCAAAAAGATCGTCGGCTTTATCAAGGAACACAACCAGGCGTATTTCGACCGCGCCGTGCAGGAACTGATGGACAACGCCGTCAAACCGCAGGCTGCGGAAGACGCCGGCGACGCGGGCGAGGGCGGCGGCAGACTTTCCGCCGATCAGGATCCGTTGTTTGTCGAAGCGCTGAAAGAAGTCATTATGCAGGGCTCGGCTTCCACTTCCATGTTGCAGCGGCGGCTTCGGATCGGTTACGCCCGCGCGGGCAGCCTGATCGATCAGATGAGCGACATGAAGTATATCACGCCTTTCGACGGAAACAAAATTCGCAAGGTGCTGATCACGCTGGACGACTTTAACGAATTATATGGCGAAGACAATGAATAAAATACAAAAGACGGGGAGCCCCTTCGCAGGGGCTGCTCCGGAAAAAACGGACAGAAACCCCGACGCGGCGCAACCGGCTGCAAACTCTCGGGCAAAGGCGGGGGACAAACCAGCCGAAACCCTCCGGATTCTGCAGGGCAAAAAGGTCGGATTTATTTCACTCGGGTGCGACAAAAACCGTGTGGATACCGAAAAATGTATGGCGATCCTGCGCGCTCACGGTTGCGTTCTGACAAACCGGCAGGAAGAAGCGGAGATCGTCGTCGTCAACACCTGCGCCTTTCTCGAAAAGTCGCGGAAGGAAGCCATCGAAACGGTGCTTTCCGCAGCGACCGCCAAAGCGGGAAATCTGGAAAAACTGGTGGTGACGGGTTGCCTTCCCGCCAAGTTCGTGGGCGAACTGTACGACGCCATGCCCGAAGTGGACGTGTTCGCCGGCTTTGCCGATTACGAAGCGCTTCCGCGTGCGGTCGCGGATTCTTATCATAGCGGCAGACAAAATATCGTGGGTAAAGGCGAGGAGGAAAAGGAGGGGGAAAGCCGCGTGCTTTCCACGCCCCTCCACTACGCCTACCTCAAGATCGCGGACGGCTGCAACAACCATTGCACCTATTGCCTGATCCCCAAAATCCGCGGCAGATATCGCTCGTTTCCTATGGAAAAACTGGTGGAGGAAGCCGAAAATTTGGGCGACGTTGCCGAACTGATTTTAGTCGCACAGGACGTTACCCGTTATGGGGAAGACCTGTACGGGGAGAACCGTCTGGTGGGACTTTTACGCGCCCTGTCCGCGCTTGAAAACGTGGCGAAAATCCGCCTTTTATATTGCTATCCCGACAAGATCGACGACGCGCTCATAGACGAGATCGCGCGGAACGACAAAATCATCAAATATATCGACATTCCGCTCCAGCATGCGGACGGATCCGTATTAAAACGAATGAATCGCCCCGGCAATGCGGAAGCGTACTTAGCCCTTCTTAAAAAACTCCGGAAAAAAGTGCCGGATATCGCGGTGCGTTCCACCTTTATTGCCGGATTTCCCGGCGAAACCGAGGAAAACGTGCAGACGCTGGAAGCGTTTCTGAAAAAAGCCGGAATGCACAACGTTGGCTTTTTTGCTTACTCCAGGGAACCGGACACCCCGGCGTATAAACTGAAAGACCAGATTCCCGCCCGGGTCAAAAACGCCCGCGTCAAACGGCTGTTTGCCGTGCAGAAAGAGGTAGCGGACGAAATTTTCGCTTCCTGCGTCGGCAAAACCATCGAAGTGCTTTGCGACGGCATTGATTTTGGTAAAAAGCGTTTCGTGGGCAGAGCGGATTTTCAGGCGCCGGAAATCGACGGCGTGGTGTATTTCACCGCCGGTCACGCCGCGCAGGGCGAACGGTACCTCGTCAAAATCACCAAGTACAAAAATTACGACCTGTACGGGGAAGCCGTGGAATAAGCTCCTTGAAAAAGGACGAATTTCAAAGGTAGAACCGTGCGGGCAAGATTGACAAAAATAAACAATCGCGGGACGAAAGGTTTTTCGGTAAAACGGAGGAAACCCCGGTCGGGATTTTTCGGTAAAATTAAAAATTTTCGGCAAAAGCGGCACAACCGGTTGAAAAATTTCCGATAAACCGGCAAACCCGATCAAAATTTCTTCGCCCCAAAGGAAAAAACATGAATTTACCCAACAAATTATCCGTATTAAGACTCATTTTAATCCCGGTATTCGCGGCGTTTTTCTATCTCACCGCAATTCCTTACAACTACGTCATTGCGACGGCGGTGTTCGTCATCGCGTCCTGTACCGATTTTCTGGACGGACACATTGCGCGTAAGTACAACCTTGTGACCAACCTCGGCAAATTTCTCGATCCCATTGCGGATAAGGTGCTGGTTTCCACCGCGCTTATTCTTGTTGCGGGTACAAGCGTGCTTTTCCCCGTGGTCGGCGTCATTTCGGTCGCCGTCATTCTCGCGCGGGAACTCATCATCAGCGGCTTTCGTCAGGTTGCGGCAAAAACCGGCTTCGTCATGGCGGCGGATAAGATCGGCAAAGTCAAAACGACCTTTCAGGACGTCAGTCTGGTGGCGCTGCTGCTTTCTTTACAGTTTGCGGAAGTCAAGTGGCTCAATTATACCGGCAACGTGCTGCTGCTCGTCGCAACCGCGCTGACCATCGTTTCCGGCGTACATTACATCGTCAAAAACCGTGCGGTTCTGAAGGATCCCGACTGATGCCGGGGGAAGAACCTTTGGTCGTGGCGAATGGTACGCCGAGGGACTCGACCGGCGGCGCGCCGAATATAGATGACAGCCACGCGCAAAACCTGCCAAACGCCGGGCAATCGAGCGGAACTCCGGACGGGGCGGGCGACAGCCCGTTAAATTGCCCGGGAGGCGGCGTTTCTCTTTTGGCGGGCGGCGCGCCAAATATAGATGACAGCCACGCGCAAAACCTGCCAAACGCCGGGGCGGGCGACAACCTCGCTTCAAATCCAAAAGCGCGGCGCACCTTGAATCCGGAAGCAACCCTCACCTTGAATCCGGAAGCAGAGCGCACCTCGAATCCGCAAACAACCCGTGCGCAGGTTTTCCGCCTTTTCGGCGCGAAAAAGGAACAGATCGACGAATTTTTGTCCCGTATTCTGCCGGAAATCGCACCCGAAGCGCGTGTAGTGACCGAGGAAAACTGTTACGACGCAAAAGTGACTTTCCTTTTGCCCGAAACTCTTTCGCCCGTGCGGCAAAACGCGCTTTTTTCTGCCTTTACCGGCGAGTTCCGGGAGCAGATCTACGGAAGTTCCGACCGCACGCTCGCGGAAATGCTGGTAACTTTGCTCAAAACCCGCGGAAAAGTCCTTTCGGTTGCCGAAAGTTTTACGGGCGGAAATCTGTCGGCTGCGGTGGTGTCGGTTCCCGGCGCAAGCGAAATTTTTTACGAGGGGATCGTCGCGTACGACTCCCGCGCCAAGCAGAACCGTCTGGCGGTTTCGGGCGCGACGTTGCAAACGCACGGCGCCGTCAGCAGGGAGACCGCGTTTGAAATGGCGCACGGCTTGCTTGCGATGGGAAATTGCGATTTTGCGCTTTCCACCACGGGGCTTGCCGGTCCCGGCGGGGACGGCAGCGATACGCTTCCCGGCACGTTTTTCGTCGCCGCGGGGCGGAATAAACCCGGTATGCTCCCCGAAATCCGCGTTTTCCGCTACTATGCGGAAGGAAACCGCGCGTTCGTCACCCAAACCGGCGTCAACGCCGCGCTTTACCAGGCGATAAAGCTGGTCGGGGAAGAGAACTTCTGACGGCGCACGGTTGCGTCGGTGAAAGAGATCGTTTTTCTACAAGTATATAAGTTAATCGAGCAGACCGCAGAAACGATCGTTTTCTGCAGCCGTCAGGTTAATTTGGATATTCCGGCGGACGGCAAGTTTTCTGCAAACAAAACCGCCGAAGAGGCAAGTTTTCTGCAATTCATAAGGAAACGAACAGCCGTAGCGGCAAATCGTTCCGCAACCGGCGAGGAAATTTAATCAAACCGGAAGCGGCAAATCGTTCTTGCAAATAAAAATCATTAAATTATTCCGCAATCAATCGCTAATTACGATATAAAAACATATATAAGAGGTACGATATGAACGAAAAAGAGAAGGCGCTGGAGCAAGTCCTCGCGCAAATCGAAAAGGAATTCGGCAAAGGCGCCATTATGAAACTGGGCGAAAACGCAGGAAACACCGCGATCGAAGTCATTCCCACGGGCTGTTTGTCCCTCGATCTCGCGCTCGGGATCGGCGGTATGCCGCGCGGCAGAATTATCGAGATCTACGGACCGGAATCTTCCGGTAAAACCACGGTCGCGCTCCACGTCATTGCCGAAACGCAGAAGATGGGCGGCACCGCGGCGTTTATCGACGCAGAACACGCCCTCGATCCCGTTTACGCCAAAAAATTAGGCGTCAATCTGGACGAACTGTACGTTTCCCAGCCGGACACGGGCGAACAGGGACTGGACATTACCGACGCCTTAGTCCGCAGCGGCGCGGTGGATATCATCGTCATCGACTCGGTTGCGGCGCTGACGCCGAAAGCCGAAATCGAAGGCACCATGGGGGACAGTTCGGTAGGTCTTCAGGCAAGACTGATGTCCCACGCGCTCCGGAAGCTCGCCGGCATCACCAACAAATCCAAGACCTGCGTTATTTTCATCAACCAGCTGCGTGAAAAGGTGGGCGTCATGTTCGGTAATCCCGAAGTAACCCCCGGCGGCAAAGCGCTGAAATTCTACGCCAGCGTGCGTATCGACGTCCGCAAAGCCGACGCTTTGAAAGACAGCGACGGCGTGTTCGGCAACCACACCAAGGCAAAAGTGGTCAAAAACAAACTGGCGCCCCCGTTCAAGACGGCGGAATTCGACATTATTTACGGGGAAGGCATTTCCAAAGCCGGATGCCTGATCGACCTCGGCGTGGAATACGGCGTGTTTGAAAAGAGCGGCGCCTGGTTCTCCTACAACGGCGAAAAGGTGGCGCAGGGTCGCGAAAAGCTGCGCGATTACCTCATGGCAAGCCCCGATCTGATGACCGAAATCGAAAACAAGATCAAAGAAGCCGCCGCAAATCCCGAAACAAAGAAAGGAAAAAGCAAATAATTGACCGAAAATGGTTGAAAGCCCCTTTTTTTGAAAGAGAATATATTGACATTCCGACCGAATTGATGTACAATATATAGGACAGAAATTAAAGACGGGGGTGTGCGCGCTCGTTTTGCGATGATAAAAACCGGCAATTTTTTGCCCCTATTACGGAGGAGTTCCGATTGCTTTCCCCGGCAGACTTGTTGAAAGAATTCTGCAGCAAAGGCTTCGGCTCCTTTCGTCCGGCAGATATTTCAAAGTGAATCCTGCCGCAAGGGGTTCCGCGTACGGCGCTTTTTGCTCCGCGCGGGGCGTAAAATTTCCGAAAAACAAGCAAGACCTGCCGCCCCTTTCCCGAAAAACAGGAGGAAAGAACCATGTCACGTTTCATTCCCCTGTTCTTAGCTTTTTCTCCGGCAGCCGCCGCGGCTGTTTCGGGGATTGTGTGCACCCTGGTATTCGGTGCCCTGGGAGTATTTTTAGGTTATTTCATTTATAAGCGTATCACCGACAAAAAGATCGGCGAGACCAAAACCGTCGTCGCAAAAATGCTGGAAGACGCCGAAAATGAAGCGAAAACAATCAAGAAAGAAGCCATTATCGAAGCAAAAGAACAGGACTTAAAAATTCGCAACGAATTTGAAAGAGAATCCAAAGAAAAGAAACAAGAACTGCAAAAGACCGAAAACCGCCTGATTCAGAAAGAAGACAGCCTTGACAAAAAGGAAGAACTTCTCAACAAGAAAAACGAGGCGGTGGACCTGCAGCAGAAAAAGTTGGCGGATAAAGAGGGCGAACTTGCCAAAATGCAGGAACAGATCAGCCGTCAGCACGATCTGATGGTGGCGGAGATCGAAAAGGTCGCGCAACTCACGAAAGAAGAGGCGAAAGAGCAGCTCGTTGCGGCGATCACCGAAGACGCCCGCCACGACGCCGCGGTCACCGTCCGCAACATCGAACAGGAAGCCAAAGAGGACGCCGACAAAAAGGCGCGCAACATCATCAGCCTTGCCATTCAGAAATGCGCTTCCGATCACGCGTCCGAAAGTACGGTTTCGGTCGTTCCGCTCCCCAGCGACGACATGAAAGCGCGCATTATCGGCAGAGAAGGGCGCAATATCAAAGCCATCGAAAACGCAACGGGTATCGAACTCATCATCGACGACACGCCCGAAGTGGTTATTCTTTCCGGTTTCGACCCCGTGAGAAGAGAAGTCGCCCGGCTGACGCTGGAACGCCTTATTTCCGACGGTCGTATTCACCCCGCCCGTATCGAAGAAACGGTGGAAAAGGTCAGGAAAGAACTCGACCAGCAGATCAAAGAAGCGGGAGAAAGCGCGATGTTCGAATGCGGCATCTTCGGCTTGCATCCCGAACTTATCAAACTGCTCGGCAGGTTGAAGTTCCGTACCAGTTACGGACAAAACGTCTTAAAGCACTCCATCGAAGTTTCGCACCTTGCGGGCGCGATGGCGGGCGAACTGGGCGTGGATATCAACTTTGCAAAGCGCGCGGGATTGCTGCACGACATCGGCAAAGCCGTGGACTTTGAGGTGGAAGGCACGCATATTCAGATCGGCGCCGACCTCGCCAAGAAATATCGCGAATCCAACAACGTCATCAACGCCATCATGGCGCATCACGGCGACGTGGAACCCAAGACGGTGGAAGCCGTTCTCGTTCAGGCGGCGGACGCTATTTCCGGCGCTCGTCCCGGCGCGAGAAGGGAAACCAACACCAACTACGTCAAACGTTTGCAGAAACTGGAAGAAATCGCTTCCGGATTCAACGGCGTAGACAAGTCCTATGCGATTCAGGCGGGCAGAGAAGTCCGCGTCATCGTCAAGCCCGATCAGGTAGACGACGCGCAGACGCTGTTCCTCGCCAAAGACATCGCCAAGAAGATCGAGCAGGAACTGGAGTATCCCGGACAGATCAAGGTCAACGTTATCCGCGAATGGAGAAGCGTGGAATACGCCAAGTAAGTTTTATAGAAAAAAGGAGGAGCCGTTCTTAAAGTTTTAAGGGCGGCTTTTTATTTTTCTTCGGCGGGCAAGTAATGCTATAGGGTTGGATTGCCGGCAGAAGTTTCCGGACGCGTCTTAGGAAACGGGGCGTTTTGCTCCCGCCGGCGGAAGAAGCCGAAGTACTTTTTCTTTGTGCTTTTGTTGAAAGAGATCGCGTTTTGCAGGGGTGATTTGGGGCGCCCGGCAAAGGGAATCTTACGCGGAACTTGTGTTAAAATTTCTTCGGGAAGTGCCGTTTTGCCTGATGCCAAAACGGTTGAAAACCCTTGCGGGTTTTCTGCAAAAACTTCCGTTTTTGCGCTTCCCGATTGTAATAGGGACGGTTTTTGTTCTGCACCGATGATCCGGACGAAAAAACGCAGGGTTGTAAAATTACGATAACAGCGCGGGAATGGAATAGTATCTTGTGGGGCGACTGGGGGCGCCCGGCAGACGAGCGCGTTGCAATGACGGGTCTTCTGCTCCTGCCGGGGTGTGCCTTTAGGGTGGGTCTTCTGCTCCTGCCGGGGTGTGCATTTAGGGTGGAACTTCTGTCCCTGCCGTGGTGCGCCGATGAGGCAGATCGTCCGCTCCTACTGGGGGTGTTCCTTTGGGGTGGGACTTCTGTCCCCGCCGTGGTGCGCCGATGAGGCAGGTCGTCTGCTCCTACTGGGGGTGTGCCTTTGGGGTGGAACTTCTGTCCCTGCCGGGGTGTGCCTTTAGGATGGAACTTCTGCCCCTGCCGTGGTGCGCCGATGAGGCAGGTCGTCTGCCCCTGCCGGGGGTGTTCCTTTGGGGTGGAACTTCTGTCCCCGCCGGGTGTTCCGATGAGGCAGGTCGTCTGCTCCTGTTAGAGGGTGCGCCTTTGGAGCGTGACTTTTGCCCCTGCCGGGGTGTGCCTTTGGGGTGGAACTTCTGCTCCTGCCGTGGTGCGCCGATGAGGCAGGTCGTCTGCTCCTGTTAGAGGGTGCGCCTTTGGAGCGTGACTTTTGCTCCTGCCGGGGAGCGGCATTCACAGGCGTTTCCGCAAAATGCAAAAAATCCGATCAATAAAAATAATGCAAGCGCCGGCTTCCGGCTTGCCCGGCAATAAATAAAAAGGCAATAAATAAAAAGGGGATAAATATGAAGAGGAAATTATTCGTCACGCTACTTGCCGTGGTGGCAGCGGTTATGCTGTCCATCGGCGTACTGTTCGTCGTTTCTGCGGAAACGGAAAACGCGGCAACCGACGAAAGCGGACTGATCACGCCCGTGACCGGCATTCTGTTCGCCGAAAAAGCGGAAGATCTCAAACCACAGACGGGCAAGACCGCACCCGACTTCGTCGCTGTCAGGGTAGACGACAACGGCAATTTGCTGAATGCGAAAGGCGAAACTTTCGGCACGCTTTCCGCGGACGCGTTCGCCTTTGACGGACAACTGTACGCGTTTTTTGCCGATTCCGAAGGGGCAGTTACCGCTGCCTGCACGTTTGCAAAGGCGCAGAACGCCCCCGATTATCTGATCGTTGTGAGCGGGGATAACCGGAAACTTATCGAAACCGCAAAATCAATCGACCCCAAAGCGCGCCCCGCCGTGAACTTTTCCGCGGACGCGAAAATCACCAACGACCTCATCGTTGCCCGTGCCAGCGCCTACGGCGCAAAGATCGTCTTCGTAAACGGAGATCAACTTACCCGTGACGCCGCCGTTTACTTTCAGCGGCGCATTATGACGGCGTTTGCGATTGCGAAAGACGGGACGGATAAAGAGGAAACGTATCGTCTGGTTTTGAACGGCGCCAACGGCGTTGCAACGACCGATTACGGAACCTTTCTTTCGGTGCTTGGTTCCTTTACGGAAGCCGATTCCGCCCTGCGCGAACTCATTTTTGTGGCGCACCGCGGCGATCATTCCGCTCTTCCCGAAAATACGCTGGAAGCGGCAATTGCGGCGTACAACGACGGCGCTCGCAATATCGAACTGGATTACTGGTGTACTTCGGACGGCGTTCCCGTAGTGCTGCACAACAGAACTGCCGCAGATTATGCAACCAATACCGCGGCGCTTCTTGAAAAATATCCGGGGTTGAATAAAGAACTGGACGTTACGACCATGGCGTACGAACGGTTCAAGGAAATCGAGATCGAAAAAGACGATAAAGTGTATCATCTGGCTTCACTGGAAGAATTTCTGAGCGAGTTTTCCGATCGGGAAAAGTACGAAGACGTCGTTCTCGTAACCGAAATCAAAGATCCCGCGGCGGCACAGATCAACGTGCAGCGGCTGATCTCGAAATACAATATGGCGGATCGTATGGTTTTCATCACGTTTGAAGCGAATATGATTCCCGTCGCACGTCAGTACAATCCCGAAATTCCCGCGGGACTGCTCAGTCGCCGCCTGAGCGATACGGTGGAAAACGTCCTTGCCGCTATGTCCCGGTACACGGCAACCTATCATCCTTCCTATTACGACGCGATACGTGACGGTAATGCCGACCTTGTAAAACGACTGATGCTGCGCGGCATTCCCACCTGGGGGTGGACGCTGGGCGGCATGGGGGAAATTTTCAACGGCTATCGCAACGGAATGCAGGCAATCACCACCAACTACGCGCAGGAAGCGCCCACCGCAGCCAAGCGCGTTTCGCTTGCGGAAGCAGAAAGCGGCATTCGCTGGGGGACGCCGACGGATATCAAACTGGACGTTACCTATATGGACGGCGCGGTGAAACAGCAGGCAGCAAGCGTTCTGATTCCCGTTTCGGGCGTAACGCCTACGCTGCAAAACGGTAAGATCACTTTCCCCGAACAGGGAGAAAGTAAATTTATTCTCGGGACCAAAACTTCGAGCGGATACGTGCTGTATACCGACGTTTTGACCGTAACGCCGGAAAACAGACGGATGACGTACACCCCGCGCGACGAAAATTACGACGCGGAAACCAACACTTTCAGTTTCGTTTACGACGGAACCGAACACGGCATTCCCATCGATAAAACGCAGTTGCCGGAAGGGGCAAAAGTAACGGCGTCCAGAAATGCGCAGGTGACCGCGCAGCCCGAAGGCAGAACCGTTACGATTACCATTACCTGCGATGGGTATGAAACGTTGAAATTGAGATATCGGCTTGCCGTTCTTCGCGCGGAGTCGGTCATCACTGCGGAAGCGGAGCAGACCGCAGCATACGACGGCACGCCGAAATTGCCGGCGGCAACGCTCAACCACGCGGAAGCGGAACTTAGTTACAGCGTGACGGACGCAACGAATCCCGGAACGTACACCGTCACGGTTTCCGTGCCGCAGACAACGAATTATAATGAGGCTTCGGTCACGGTTGCGTTGACGATTACGGGCGAGATTGCGCCCTCGGTCGAACCTTCCGGAACCCCGTCGGAAACCCCCTCGGTCGAACCTTCCGGAACCCCGTCGGAAACCCCTTCGGTCGAACCTTCCGGAACCCCGTCGGAAACCCCTTCGGTCGTGCCGTCCGAGACGCCGTCCGAAACGCCTTCGGTTGCGCCATCCGAAACGCCTTCCGCGGCGCAGCCTATCGCTCCGTCCGTGGCGGAAACCGACGGCGATTCCTGCGGCGGCAGTTGCAAAACGCGCAACGCTTCGGCAGGACTTCCCGTAATGGTGCTTACGATGCTTGCCGCGGCAACGTTCGTGCTTCGCAGAAAATAATTTATGAAACTGGAGTTTGAACTCGTTCCGGACAGCGTGTGGGGTTCCAATTTAAGGAGCATTTTGTCCAAAGCACAGTGGGACGTCGTGCGGAAAGAGGCGTATGCGCGGGCGAACGGCAGGTGTATGATCTGCGGCAGACCCGTAAAGCGGCTGGAAGCGCACGAAAAGTGGTCTTACGACGAAAAAAACGCCGTGCAGAAGTTGGAAGACGTCGTTGCGCTTTGCCACGCCTGTCACGAAACCGTTCATATCGGAAGGACGCAACTGATGGGACGGGAAGCGGAAGCCGCGGCGCATTTTTGCAAGGTCAACGGCTGCAATTACGCCGCTTACCGCAAAGCGCTCGGCAAGGCGACCGAAGATCATCTCCGCCGCAATCGCGTCGCGGAATGGAAACTCGACCTTTCGTACCTCAAAAAGTTTTGCGGGGACGACGAGGGGAAGGGGTCCGATTCGGACGGCGCGGTGGCTTCGGACGAAGATAAACAATAGGATTGCCGTCTTTTACCGTGGTACGGATATCCGGGCAAAGGCGAGAGATCAAATCTCTGTCTTTGGCTTGTTGTATAGGTGTCCCCGGCGAAGAGGCGGGGCGGAAAGTTTTCGTCTTTCGTCGCCGCGGGGTGTTTAAAACGGCAGCCATTGAGAAGTTTTTACCTTGTGCTCCTGCGAAGAGGCGGAAAAATCATCGAATATTTAAAGCGACGGCCTCCGCTCGGCGTTAGCGGAAGCGGCGATATTTTAAAAGCAATAATAATGAGGGCGAGGCGCCCGAAAGTTTCCTTTCGGGCGCCTCGCCCTCTGTCGTTTATAAAATGGTAGGGATTCCGGCACTATGATACGGCAGGACAAGTTATCGCTACCGGCAGGGGCGATCGCCGATCGCCCGCAAAATGCGTATCGATTCCGCCGGTTGCCTGTAAAGACTGCTTGTGATACCCATCACCGGGTAGCAGGTTATAGCCCAAAGGGCGGGCGTTTTCATTCTCCGGGATAAAAGCAGGGGCGATCGCCGATCGCCCGCAAAATGCGTATCGATTCCGCCGGTTGCTCGCAAAATGTTCACAGTTTCACTCGTAGTCTGCTTTTTATCGCGTAATTTTTGCAAGCAATCTGCAGCATAGCGCCGTGCCGCGTCCGTTTTAATCCAGAACGTAAAAGTTGCGGAACAGCGGATCCTTGGCGTTTTTCTTGAACTTACGGAATTCCGACGGAGATTTGCCCGTCCGTGCTTTAAACGCGCGCGAAAAATACAGCGGGTCGCGGAAGCCCACCTTGATCGCGATGCTTTTGATTTCCTCGTCCGTCGTCTTCAGAAGTTCTTCCGCGCGGGCAAGGCGCAGGTGATTCACGTGATTTTGCAGGGCGGTCCCCGTCTGCCTCATAAATACCTGAGATAGGTAGGAATAGCTGAAATGGAACAGCCGGCTGATCTTTTTCAGCGACAGATCGGGGTCGGCAAAATGTGCGTTGACGTAGGAGAGAACCGCGTCCCCGAGGGAAGGTTCGTCGCGTTCTGCAGGGCGCTGTCCCTTGCCCGTTTCTTCCGAAAAACGGTAGGTCAATTCATACAAAAGCGCCTTTGCCATGCGGTCGGACAGGGGAGAAGTGCTTTTGGTCACGCGCAGAAAATAGGTTTCCCAAAGGGGAGTAAAATCGGTGGAGGGGGTATAGACCGGCGCTTCTTCCGTGGTGGGAAAAGCGGCGATGAGGTCTTTGGATTCCGGACCGGAAAACGCCACGTAATACAGGCGCAATTCTCCCGTTTTGCGGTAGGAAAAGGGCGTGTGCGGCGGCAGGAAAAAGAAGTCGTTTTTCTTGAGGTTGAAAGTGTTGCCTTTCAACGTAAATACGCCGGTACCGTCCGCAACGAAAAACAGGTGCGGTACGTCGCGCGTTTCGTCCGCCTCGCAGTCGAACGGGTAGGGTTCGTAAACGAAATAGCGAATGAACAGATCGCTCAGCACCGGGTCAAAAAACAAGCAGGAAGCAAGATCGTTATATTTCGGCATAACTCCTCCGTTGCCGTAAGGCAGAAAATTTTGCCGCAAATCGGCAAACGGGGCGACGAAAAACTCGCGGAAGAAAGCCGCACGCTGCTTTTTGCACGTGCCGCTTTGGCTATGGAAGAACCTTTGAAAAGCGCCCTCATACTGACCGGATTATACTCCCTTTCGGGCGCGTTGTAAAGCGTTTTTTATGAAAAACGGATAGAAAAAAATTTGCCGGAGTTATTTTCGATTTCCTTCAAGCGAAAAATATTCCATAGTTTTACGCAAATTTTTCTATTGCGCAAAAAAGCGCAAAGCGCTATAATAACGGCAGAAAGGGCGGTAAACGGGGCGTTTCAAAAACGGAACGGCTTGCGAAAAAGCGCTTCTGCGCGCCGCCCAAATAAGGAGAGCGGAAATGAAAAAAATCAAAATCGGCGTACTCGGCGGCTATCGCGGACTTTCCATGGTCAACTATTGCGTCAAATCGGACGACGCGGAACTGGTCGCGATCTGCGATAAAAACGAAGAAGTTTTGGCAAATTGCAAAAAGTTTTTAGACAAAAACGATGCAAAAGTACAACTTTTCCGGTCCTTTGACGACTTTTTGAATGCCGATCTGGACGCGGTGGTTCTTGCCAACTACGCAAACGAACACGCGCCCTTTGCCATTCGTTGTTTGGAACGCGGCTTGCACGTCATGAGCGAAGTTCTGCCCGTGCAGACCCTTGCCGAAGCGGTAAAACTTACCGAAGCGGTGGAAAAGAGCGGAAAAGTTTACTATTATGCGGAAAACTATTGCTTTTTCCCCGCCACGACCGAAATGCACCGCCTGTATAAAAACGGCACGCTGGGCACTTTGGAATACGCCGAGGGGGAATATCTCCACGACTGCGAATCCATCTGGCCGGACATTACTTACGGCGAGCGCAACCACTGGCGCAACCTGATGAGCGGTTTTTACTACTGCACGCACTCCTTCGGGCCTATCGTGCATATCACGGGGCTGCGTCCGGTAAAAGTATCCGGGTTCTGCCTCAATAAAAACGCCAAACAGCAGCGCATCGGCGCGCAGGGGGCGGCTTACGCGGTGGAAATGGTCACCATGGAAAACGGCGCGATCGTCAAAAGTATCCATGGCATCGCCCCGTCCAGAAGCTCCATCTGGTATTCCATGTACGGCACCAAAGGCAGGGTGGAAAGCGGCAGAGAGGGGTATTCGCACGATCTGGGCGAAGTCCACCTTTTAGTGGACGACAATCCGGAATATTCCAACGGCGCTACGCAGAGTTATGACACGCGCCCGGCAGAGTTCGACCGCGCGAAAGACTTCGGGCATTGGGGCGGGGACTATTACACCATGCACAACTTTGTAAAAGCCATCAAAAACGATCCGTCCGCCGACCTGATCGACGTGTACGAGGCGCTGGATATGTACCTGCCCGGACATTTTGCGCACCTTTCTTCGCTTGCCGGCGGCATGCCGATGGATATCCCGGACTTCCGAGATAAAGCGGTGCGCGAAAAGTACAGAAACGACAATCGTTGCTGTGATCCGACCGTTGCGGGGAAGGATCTTTTGTCCTCCAACCCGCTCGGCAATTTTGACTATCCGGACGAAGTGTACGATAAGGTACGCGCGGAATTTTTGGCTCGGAAGAACAACAAATAAGCGTGCGCCGGCAGAGTTACGGGAATCCGTCCGCAAACCGGTACGCTTTTGAGAGAGGGGAAACGCCTTAAGCAGAAGCGGAAAGTGCGGACCCGCCTTGTAAAAAAATGCGTCGTTCGATTGCATTTTTTGATTTTTGCACTAGATAAATAAAAATCCTTATCCGGCATTGCCGGGGGAGAGTGCGCGTGGCGCAGCGGAATTTTCCGCTGCGCCACGCGCCCTTTTTAACAATTTAAATCCGAAACGTATTTCCGGGCTCTTTTCGATAAATAGTTTTCGTGTCCTCTAATAGTTTTCGTATCCCCGCTTACCGCAATCGATTTCCGTACCGGTTTTCGTGCCGTTTTCCGTAAACACGTTTCCGCAAGCGCTTTTTGCGGTGCATATTTAATGCCCGCTTTTTCAAATTCTTGTATGCGGCAAAGGGCAAGCGTTTGCCAAACGGGCGGCGTTGTGCTATAATACCTGCCGTAAAATCTGCGCGGCAGTCGGTTTTGCCGCGCCGCCATCGAGGTAGCAATGAAAAAAGTCTATTCCTGTTTCAAAAAATACAGAGCGCCTGCGCTTTTCGCGCCGCTTTGTAAACTGACGGAGGCGCTGCTGGAATTGACCGTGCCGCTCATCGTCGCCAAAATTATCGACGTCGGTATCGCAAACCGCGACGCGGGCTACGTCCTGAAAATGGTAATTTTAATGGCGGGAATCGGACTTTTGGGCTTGGGGTTCAGCATTATGGGGCAGTTCTTCTCCGCAAGGTGCGCGACCGGTTACGCCGGCGACCTGAGAAAAGAACTGTTTGAAAAGACCGTCCGTTTTCCCTTTTTTGAAACCGATAAAATGGGCGTTTCCACGCTGATCACCCGCCTTACCAGCGACTGTAATCAGGTGCAGACGGGCGTCAACATGCTGCTGCGCCTGCTTTTGCGTTCGCCGTTCGTCGTGTTCGGCGCCTGGATCATGGCGATCACCATCGACCCGTCGCTGTCGCTCGTCTTTCTGGTCGCGGTGCCCGTGCTGTTTGCTGTGGTGTTTGCCATTCTGCTTACTACGATGCCGCGCTATCGCGAAAATCAGGCGCTTTTAGACAGCGTTACCGACGCCACGCGGGAAAACCTGACCGGCGTCCGCGTAATCCGTGCTTTCGGCGCGGAAGAACGCTTTTTAGACGACTATCAGAACCGGACGGACAGGCTTTATCGCAGTCAGAATAAAGTTTCCGTCATTTCGGCGTTCTTAAACCCCGTCACCTACGTCGTGGTCAACGCGGCGATCGTTGCCATTTTGTGGTTCGGCGGCTTGCGCGTGGACGCGGGCAGTCTGACGCAGGGGCAGGTCATCGCGCTGTACCAGTATATGGGGCAGATTTTGGTGGAACTCATCAAAATGGCAAACCTCATCATCACCATGTCCAAAAGCGTCGCCTGCTTAAAGCGCGTTTCTTCCACGCTGGAAACCGAGGCTTCGTACGAAACTATGCCGGCGGAAGAAGGGCGGATTTCCGCTTCTGCGTTAAACCTTGCCTGCAACGGGCAAGCCACTTCCGCGGGAAACGCTTTTAGCGGGGAGAACGAAACCTTTTCCGCCGGGGGAAAGCAGGGCAACAGCGCACAAGTTTCCGCCGGGGAAAAAACGGGAAATACGGCAGGTGCTTCGCCCGCGAACGCTTCCGGAAACGGCGTACCGTATCTCGTTTTCGATCACGTTTCCATGCGTTACCCGGGCGGCGGTAACGACGCGATTTCGGGAATCTCTTTTACCGTCAACCGTGGCGAAACCGTGGGCGTTATCGGCGGAACGGGCAGCGGCAAAAGTACGCTGGTATCCCTTTTGCCGCGTTTTTACGATGCGACGGATGGCGCCGTCTATTTAGAGGGGCAGAACCTCAAAACCCTGCCGCCGGAAGAACTCCGCAAGCGTTTCGGCTTCGTGATGCAGCGGGCGGAACTTTTCACCGGTACGGTGCGCGACAACCTGCTATTTTCCGCGCCGGACGCCTCGGACGAAGATATCGAGGAGGCGCTTTCGGTTTCGCAGTCCAAGGAGTTCGTCGATCAGAAACCCGGCGGGCTGGATTATGAAGTGGAACAGCACGGCAGAAACTTTTCCGGCGGGCAGAAGCAGCGCCTTTCCGTGGCGCGCGCGTTGGTGCGCAAGCCGGAAATTTTAGTGCTGGACGACAGCGCATCCGCGCTCGATTATGCAACCGAAGCGAGAATGCGCAAAGCGCTCCGCCATTTATCTTTCCGCCCCACGACCTTTATCGTGTCGCAGCGGACGGCTTCCATTCGCAAAGCGGATAAAATTCTGGTGCTCGATCAGGGAAAACTGGTGGGCGTCGGCACGCACGAAGAATTGCTTCGTTCCTGTCCGGTATATGCGGAAATCGCAAGTTCGCAGGAAAAAGGAGGGGACGGCAATGGCAAAAACTGACAAGCGTTCGATGAAATTGTTGTTTTCGTACCTGAAAAAAGACGGGGGACGGCTTGCCGTTTCCTCCGTTTGTTCGGTACTGACCGTGGCGTTTACGCTGTGCGTTCCCGTGCTGTTCGGCAGGGGAATCGACGCGCTGCTCGGCGCAGGATCGGTGGATTTTGAACTGCTCACACAGTCGTTGCTGCTTGCGGCGGGGGCGACGATCGGCGTTGCCGTGACCGAATGGCTGCGCCAGATCTGCAACGCGAAGATCGTCAACGGCGTGGCGCTGCGCCTCAGAAACGACTGCGCGGAAAAAATCGGTACGTTGCCCTTAAAATATCTCGATTCGCACCCCTCCGGGGAAACGGTCGGCATCGTCATCGGCGACGTGGAACAGATCACCGACGGACTTTTGATGTGCTTCACGCAGCTTCTGACCGGCGTTCTGACCGTTTTGGGAACGCTCGGCATTTTGTTCTGTCTCAACTGGATCATCGCCCTTGCGGTGCTGCTCCTGACCCCGATCTCCCTGCTGGTCGCGCGGTTTATTTCCAGACGCACCTTTACCATGTTCCGCCGCCAGTCCGAAATCCGCGGCAAGCAGACCGCGCTGCTCGACGAAATGGTGGGTTCGGTCAAAACCGTGCAGGCGTACGGGTACGAAGACCGCGCCGCCGCCCGCTTTGCGGAAGTCAACGACCGGTTGGTCGAAACCACCTTCCGTGCGACCTTCTATTCCTCGCTCACCAACCCGTTGACGCGGTTCGTCAACTCGGTGGTGTACGCCGTGGTAGCCTTGGTCGGGGCATATCTTTCCATGGGCAAAATCGGCGGGGCTGCGCTTTCGGTCGGTATGCTTTCGGGCGTCTTAAGTTATGCCAGCCAGTACGCAAAA
The DNA here is from genome assembly GCA_934272745.1 of uncultured Clostridia bacterium. Classification (GTDB taxonomy): domain Bacteria; phylum Bacillota; class Clostridia; order Christensenellales; family Borkfalkiaceae; genus SIG402. The sequence goes on from CAKQSI010000011.1 coordinate 41,662, forward strand.
CCCTTTAACGAAATCACTTCGGTTCTGACCGAACTGCAAAACGCGTTCGCTTGTTTTACCCGCGTTACGGCGCTGACGAGCGAACCTTCCGAAGTGCCCGACAAGCCGGGTGCGGAAGCCGACCTTATCGCGGAAGGCAACGTGAAGATCGAGGACGTAGACTTTTCGTACGTGCCCGATCGTCCGCTGATCCGGGACTTCAACCTGACCGTTCCCGCGGGCAAAAAGATCGCCATCGTGGGACCGACGGGCTGCGGCAAAACCACGCTCATCAACCTGTTGATGCGTTTTTACGAGGTGAACGCGGGGCAGATTTCGGTAGACGGTATCGAACTTTCGGACTGGACGCGTCACGCCCTGCGCGGAAATTACGGTATGGTATTGCAGGAAACCTGGATCAAAAACGCCACCGTGTTTGAAAACGTCGCGCTCGGCAAGCCCGACGCTACGCTTGAAGAAGTAAAGGAAGCCTGCCGCCTTTCGCACGCGGACGGGTTCATTTCCAGACTGAAAGACGGCTATGACACCGTGCTCGTCGCGGGGGGAGACAGCCTTTCCGCAGGCGAAAAACAGCTTTTATGTATCGCGCGGATTATGCTGATTCGTCCGCCCATGCTGATTTTGGACGAAGCGACTTCTTCCATCGATACCCGTACCGAACGCAAAATTTCGCAGGCGTTCGACCGGTTGATGGAGGGGAAGACGGCGTTCATCGTCGCGCACCGTCTGTCCACCATTCGTTCGGCGGACGTCATTCTCGTCATGAAGGACGGCAACGTCATCGAACAAGGCTCGCACGACGAGTTGATTGCAAAGGGCGGCTTCTACGCCGAACTGTATAACAGCCAGTTCGACCCCGCGGAAGAGGCGGCGGGCTGACGGGGGAAGGGTTCGTCACGGATAGAACCGGGCGATGCCTTGGATTGAAAAGACGCCCCGGATAAGAATAGGCGCCCGCCCGGAGAAAACGGAAGAGTTTCGCTCCCGGATAAAAAAATAAAAGGGATATACCGTCGGATAAAAAGGCGCCTGCCTGGGGCAAAATGCCCGGAGAGCCGGGTGCCGCCAGCAAAAGGCTTCGCCCGGGGAAAAGGGCGCAGGACAAGCCGCCCAAAGAAAAGGGCGCAGGACAAGCCGCCCAAAGAAAAGGGCGCAGGACAAGCCGCCCAAAGAAAAGGGCGCAGGACGCAAAGCGCCCGCATTTTAAGGAGAACAGAATATGTCTGCAGATTATACGTTTTCTACCGCGGTGCATTCCGCCATGCTCGACCATTACCGGCTGTCCATTCCCGCCGTATTCGGTCTGATGCAGGACGCGATGACCGAGCAGTTTTCCACGCTGCAGAAAGACGGCATTACCATCAAAGAAAAATACGGCGCCATGTGGGTTGCGGTAAAGCACCGCGCGGAATTTTTTCGCCGCCCGCTGTGGCTGGAAGATATGACCGTTACCACCCGCTTGTTCGCTTTGGGACAGGTCAAAAACGTCCGCGGGTACGAGATCTGCCACGGGGAAGAACGGCTGGTGACCGCCTCTTCCGAAATGTGCGTTCTGGACATCGCGGCGCGGCGGATCCGCAAACTTTCCTCGGTGGAATTCCCCACGAACGCCATTTCGACCGAAGAGGATAAAAAGCCGACTTTTTCGGAAGAATTTCCTTCCACTTCCGGCGTCAACCGCGAAGAGGGGGACGAACTCGTGTTTGAACGCGCGGTACGTTCGGGCGAGATCGACTATTCCCGCCATATGAACAACGTGGCGTACGTCCGCTTTTTCTGCGACGCGTTCCCGGTAAAGTTTTACGACGAACATTTTGTCCGCGGGGTGGAAGTCCACTACTTGAAGGAGAGTAAAGAAGGGGAGGTTTTGCGCGTGTACCGCCGCAAGATCCCGCAAGGCTACGCCCTTTTCTGCGATAAAGAAAACGGCGAAACGGCTGCGAAAGCAGTGTTTTGGGTGGAATAAATCCGGTAATCTTTCCGCGCTTGCAAATCGGCGAACGCCCTATAATTCCGGGCAGTCCGGCAGCAAAGAAAAATTCCGTCTTTCGGGCAAACGAAAATGCCGCAAATTCCGCGGAATCCGTAGCGGCGAAAAATTCCACAATTCCCGACGGGCATTCGATTGACAAAGCGGCACGAAATGTGGTATTCTTACATCGTAAGGCGCTACGGCAAGGTTTTGCCGCGGGTAAACGAATTTTACCGGCTTCGCCCCGCGGATAAATCGTAGAGGTTTGTCTGCGAATCAGGCGCCGTTACCCTTTCGCCGCAAGGCAAATCGGGAGAATTTATGGTTTTTGCAACTGACGGAAGGTGGGTCACCACCGGGGAGCAAAAAGGAAAGAATTGTCGACCGTCTGGGCAGTCTTATTCCGCTTGAGGGATAAGACCGCCCTTTTTGTATATAAAAAACGGAATATATAGCGGAAAACGGCATAAAAACAGAAGTTCGTTCGTTGCGGAAAACGGCGCAAATCGGTACGTTTTTCGTCGAAAAGCGGAAGTTCTCGCCATAAAAACAAAATAAAAATAAACAACAAGCGGGCTTTGCCGCTCGCAGTAAACAAACAACAAGCGGGCTTTGCCGCCCGCAGGAAACAGAATAACAAGCGGGCTTTGCCGCCCGCAGCAAACAGAATCATAAAACTTGGAGGACGTATGAAAAAAATCGGAATCGTCATGGGCAGCGACAGCGATCTTGCCGTTGCGGAAAAAGCAGTGGACGTCTTAAAAACTTACGGCGCCCCGTACGAAGTACACGTTTATTCCGCGCACCGCACCCCGGAAGAGGCGCGTGCGTTTGCTTTAAACGCGCGGCAAAACGGCTTCGGCGCCATTATCGCTTTGGCGGGGAAAGCCGCGCACCTTGCTGGCGCGCTTGCCGCAAACACCACGCTCCCCGTGATCGGCGTCCCCGTGCGCTCGTCCACGCTGGACGGGCTGGACGCGCTGCTTTCCACCGTGCAGATGCCGTCGGGAATCCCGGTGGCGACGGTCGCCATCGACGGAGCGGCGAACGCGGCGCTTCTGGCGCTGGAAATTTTGTCCGTTGCGGACGAAGAAGTCGCAGCCGCCCTGCACTCGGCAAGGGAAAAGGCGACCGAAACCGTCCTTGGTAAGGACGCGGCGGTTGCTGCAAAATTCAATTCCTGAGAACCCTTTCCGGCGGGAAAATCACACTCTGCCGGAAGAAGTAACCTTTCAATCAAATAAACGCCTCTCCGGCATTGCCGGAGAGAAAAACGCCGTTCTGCGAACGCGGACGGCAAATAAACGGTAAACGAATAGTTAAGGAGAAACGGGTTATGCACGAAAAATCGAAATCGGAAAGTTACGCCGCGGCAGGCGTAGACATCACCGCCGGATATAAAGCGGTGGAACTTATGAAAAAACACGTCAAACGTACCGAAATCCCGGGCGTAATGTCCGACGTCGGCGGTTTTGGCGGATTATTTCTGCCCGACCTCACGGGAATGACGCAGCCGGTGCTGGTTTCCGGTACGGACGGCGTCGGCACTAAACTGAAAATCGCCTTTTTGATGGATAAACACGATACCGTGGGTATCGACTGCGTGGCAATGTGCGTCAACGACGTCGTTTGCTGCGGCGCCAAACCCCTCTTTTTCCTCGATTATATCGCCTGCGGCAAAAACGTGCCCGAACGCATTGCGGACATTGTGAAAGGCGTTGCGGAAGGCTGCGTGCGCGCCGGCTGCGCTTTAATCGGCGGCGAAACGGCGGAAATGCCCGGTTTCTATCCCGAAAACGAATACGACCTGGCGGGGTATTCCACCGGCATTGTCGACCGAAAGAAAATTCTCGATAATTCCAAAATGAAAGAAGGGGACGTCGTGATCGCGCTGCCTTCGTCCGGTGTGCACAGCAACGGTTTTTCGCTGGTCAGAAAGATTGTGGACGCCGATCATGCCGACCTGACTTCGCCCGTCGAAGAACTGGGCGGCGCCTCTTTGGGCGAAACCTTACTTACGCCTACCGAAATCTACGTCAAGCCCGTCCTTGCCCTGATGGAAAAAGTGACGGTAAAGGGCGTTTCGCACATCACGGGCGGCGGTTTTTACGAAAATATTCCGCGCTCCATTCCGAAAGGTTTGGGCGCGTTTGTCAAAAAGTCGGACGTCCGCGTGCTGCCGATTTTCAAATACCTGCAGAAAAAGGGAAACATACCCGAACGGGATATGTTCAACACCTTTAACATGGGCGTCGGCATGGTGGCGATCGTCGCAAAAGAGGACGAGTCTTTGGCGCTTTCCACCCTGCAAAGCGCGGGCGTCAACGCTTATACCCTCGGCGAAATCAAAAAATCCGACGACGGCGTCGTCCTTTATTAAGCTTATGGAAAAGACAAAAGTCGCCGTCCTCGTATCCGGCGGGGGAACCAACCTGCAAAAACTTTTGGAAGCGGAGGCTTCCGGCACGCTCTATAGCGGAGAGATCGTCGCCGTGTTTTCGGATAAAAAAGACGCTTACGCTTTGACTCGTGCGGAGAATTTCGGCAAATTTCACGCTTATATCAGCCCGGAAGGGGGTGCGTTCGAGCAGAAACTTTCGGCGGCGTTAGAAGAATGCGGCGCGGAAATGATCGTCCTTGCCGGGTTTTTGCGCATTCTTTCGGCGGATTTTCTGCAAAAATTTGCCCGTCCCATTTTAAACGTGCATCCGTCGCTCATTCCGTCCTTTTGCGGAAAGGGTTTTTACGGATTAAAGGTGCACGAGGCAGCGCTCAGCCGCGGGGTCAAAGTGACGGGCGCCACCGTGCATTTCGTCAACGAGATTCCCGACGGGGGAGAGATCGTCGCCCAGCGCGCGGTAGAAGTGAAAGAGGGCGACACGCCCGAAATACTGCAGCGCCGCGTAATGGAGCAGGCGGAATGGATCCTGCTTCCGGAGGCGACCGAAAAAGTCGCCGCAAGAATCGCGCAGGAAAAAAGCGCTAACGCCGCAAGGATCGCAGAAGAAAAGGCGCGGTAAGCAAGCGAGCGCAGGAAAAATTACGTCAGGACTTATTTCTTTAAAAATCAGTTTTCAGGAATTTCATTCCCGGAAATTCAGTTTATCAAAAAAATCAAGGAGAAACTCATGGGTTACACGACCGAGAAACTTTCCACTCTTTTAACGGAAAACGCCTATCCCGGGCGCGGCATTGTTGCCGGACTTTCCGAAGACGGCAAAAACGCGGTTTTCTGCTATTTTATCATGGGCAGAAGCGAAAACAGCCGCAACCGCGTGTTCCGCAAGACAGAAGACGGCGTTATCATCTATCCTTTTGACGAAAGCAAAGTGACCGATCCCTCGCTCATCATTTATTCGCCGGTCAGAAAAGCCGGCAAAAAAACGGTGGTTACCAACGGCGATCAGACCGACACGGTCATCGATTTTCTCCTTGCGGGAAAAACGATGGAGCGCGCGCTGGAAACGCGCGCGTTCGAGCCGGACGCGCCCAACTTCACGCCGCGCATTTCCGCCGTTTTAGACTTTGAAAAGGGCTATTCCTATAAAATGAGTATCTTAAAGTCCGCGGATGCGGAAGGGTCGGGCTGCAACCGTTTTACTTACGGTTATTTCCCGGTAAAGGGCGTGGGGCATTTTTTGCATACCTACGAAAAAGACGGTACGCCGCTGCCCGCTTTTTCGGGCGAACCCGAACGCGTGGCTCTCGGTAGTAATATCGACCGACTTGCGGATGAAGTGTGGAATTCTTTAAACAAAGACAACAAAATCGCGCTGTACGTTTCCTTTACCGATCTTTCGTCAGGCAAAGAAGAAACGCGGCTTTTCAACCGGTTTGCATAATCGAAAGGAGAGAACAATGAAAGAATATCTGCTGAAATACGGCTGCAACCCCAACCAGACGGACGCCGCCATTTTTATGAAGGACGGGAGCGATCTCCCGATCGAGATTTTAAACGGCAGACCGGGCTATATCAACTTTCTGGACGCATTCAACGGCTGGCAACTGGTGAAAGAACTGAAAGAAGCGACCGGCTCGGTTGCCGCAACTTCTTTTAAGCACGTCAGTCCCACTTCCGCCGCCATCGGAAGAAAACTTTCCGCCGCGCTGAAAAAGTCCTGCTTTGTGGACGATATCGAGGGGTTGGACGATTCCCCCATGGCGCAGGCGTACGCCCGTGCGCGCGGCACCGATCGTATGAGTTCGTTCGGCGACTGGATCGCCCTTTCGGACGAATGCGACGAAGTGACCGCAAGGATCATCGCGCGCGAAGTTTCGGATGGGATTATCGCCCCCGCCTATACCAAGGAAGCGCTGGAAATTCTCAAAACTAAGCGCAAGGGGGGGTATAACATCGTAAAGATCGACCCCGCTTACGTTCCCGCCCCGGTAGAAAGCAAGGAAGTCTTCGGCGTGACCTTCCGCCAGACCAGAAACAACTGCAAGATCGACGCATCCCTCCTTACGGACGTCGTCACCAAAAATAAAAATCTCCCCAAAGAGGCGGTAACCGATCTTATCATTTCGCTGATCACGCTGAAATATACGCAGTCCAATTCGGTCTGCTATGCTTATGACGGGCAGGCGATCGGCGTGGGCGCGGGGCAGCAGAGCCGCATTCATTGCACCCGCCTTGCGGGCAACAAGGCAGACCTCTTTATGCTGCGCCAGTCCGAACGCGTACTGAATCTGGAGTTTGCCGAAAATCTTTCCCGCCCGGATAAAAACAACGTCATCGACATTTACCTTTCGGACGAAGCGGAAGACGTGCTGGGGGACAACGTCTGGCAGAAATATTTCGCCAAGCGCCCCGCTCCCTTTACCGCGGAAGAAAAGAAAGCGTATCTTTCCGGAATTTCCGGCGTATCGCTGGGCAGCGACGCGTTTTTCCCCTTCGGGGACAACGTGGAACGCGCCAAAAAAAGCGGCGTAAGTTATATCGCGCAGCCCGGCGGCTCGGTTCGCGACGATCAGGTCATCGAAACGGCAGACCGCTACAATATGGTGATGTGTTTCACCAAAACCAGACTGTTCCACCATTAAGGAGAAAACCATGGATTACAGATATCTCGCTTCTTTCGACGAAGAAATTGCCGCTGCCACCGAGCGCGAACTGCACCGCCAGCAGAGAAATATCGAACTGATTGCTTCCGAAAACATCGTCAGCCGCGCGGTACTTGCCGCGGCGGGTACCATTCTCACCAATAAATATGCCGAGGGGTATCCCGATCACCGTTATTACGGCGGCTGCGTTTACGTGGATGAAGTGGAAAACATCGCGCGCGAACGCGCCAAAAAACTATTCGGCGCCGAACACGCCAACGTGCAACCGCATTGTGGGGCGAACGCCAATCTCGCGACCTTTTACGCATTGTTAAAACCGGGCGACACCGTGCTTTCCATGAGCCTTGCACACGGGGGACACCTTTCGCACGGTTCTCCCGTCAATATTTCCGGGAATTATTTCAACATCGTGCCGTACGGCGTTTCCGAAGAAACCGGACGGATCGATTACGACGAAGTACTGCGCCTTGCAAAGGAACATCGCCCCAGAATGATCCTTGCGGGCGCCTCGGCGTATCCCAGAGCCATCGACTTCAAACGCTTCCGCGAAATTGCGGACGAAGTGGGCGCCTACCTTATGGTGGATATGGCGCACATTGCCGGCTTGGTTGCCGCGGGCTTGCACCAAAGCCCCGTTCCGTACGCCGACGTCGTGACCACCACCACGCACAAAACTCTGCGCGGACCACGCGGCGGTATGATTCTCTGCAAAGAAAAATATGCGAAGATCATCGATAAAGCCGTATTCCCCGGCACGCAGGGTGGACCTTTGATGCACATCATCGCGGCAAAAGCCGTCGCTTTCAAAGAAGCGCTCGATCCCTCTTTCGTGACCTACCAAAAGCAGATTCTTGCCAACGCCAAACGCCTTGCGGAAGGGTTGCAGGGGTACGGGTTTAAACTGGTTTCGGGCGGGACGGACAACCACCTGATGCTGGTCGATCTGCAAAATTTCGGCGTGACCGGCAAGGAAACCGAAAAGCGGCTGGACGAAGTGTGTATTACGGTCAACAAAAACGCGGTGCCGAACGACCCGCAAAGCCCGTTTATCACCAGCGGCGTTCGTATCGGGACGCCCGCTGTCACTTCGCGCGGGATGAAAGAAGCCGAAATGGACAAGATCGCCAGATGGATTTACGAAGTCACGACCGATTTCGACGCGTCCAAAGACAGAATCAAAGAAGAAACGGCGGAACTCGTCCGCAATTTCCCCATTTACGAAGACTGACGAAGTTAACCCAATCATAAATCACAAAACACGCAAACAAAACGCACGAAAAGGAGCAATATGGATCTTCTTCTTGTCGGCGGCGGGGGCAGAGAACACGCCATCGCCAAAAAATTGAGAGAAAACGAAACGGTAGATAAAATTTACGTTCTTCCCGGAAACGGCGGCATGACCGACGTCGCAACGCCCGTGCCGGAGATCGGCGCAAAAGATCTCGGAAAAATCGTGGCATTTGCCAAAGAAAAAAAGGTGGACTTTGCCGTCGTCGCGCCGGACGATCCTCTGGTGCTCGGCTTGGTCGATCTTCTGGAGGACGCGGGGATTCCCGCGTTCGGACCGAAAAAGAACGCCGCCATCATCGAGGGCAGCAAAGCCTTTTCCAAAGCGCTGATGAAAAAATACGGCATTCCCACCGCGAAATACGAGGTGTTCACCGAAGAAAGCGCCGCGCTTTCCTATATCGATAAAGTCGGCGCTCCCGTCGTGGTAAAAGCGGACGGGCTGGCGCTCGGCAAAGGCGTCGTCGTCGCGGAAACGGTGGAAGAAGCCAAAACCGCCGTATGCGAGATGATGGAAAAGGGCAAATTCGGCGATTCCGGCAAAACCGTCGTCATCGAAGAGTTTTTAGAGGGACCGGAAGTTTCCGTGCTTTCTTTTACGGACGGCAAGGTGGTGTTGCCCATGGTTTCGTCCATGGACCACAAGCGCGCGAAGGACGGCGACAAAGGGCTCAATACCGGCGGCATGGGCGCCGTCGCTCCCAACCCTTATTATACCGAAGAAATTGCCGAAGTCTGCCGCAAGACCATTTTCGAGCCGACGATCGCCGCCATGAATGCGGAAGGGCGGACTTTCCGCGGCTGTTTGTATTTCGGCTTGATGCTGACAAAAAACGGTCCTAAAGTTATCGAATATAACTGCCGCTTCGGCGATCCGGAAACGCAGGCGGTGCTGCCTCTCTTAAAAAGCGACCTTTTGACCGTTATGCAAAAAACGGCGGCGGGCAAACTGCAGCCTTCCGACGTGCAATTTTCCGATGACGCTGCCTGCTGCGTGGTGCTCTCTTCCGACGGATACCCGGAAAAATATGCGACGGGGTACGAAATTTCCCTTCCCGAAGAAGACGGCTTTTTAATCGACGTTGCCGGGGCGAAAATCAAGGACGGCAAACTGGTCACTGCGGGCGGAAGAGTGCTGGGCGTCGTCGCCGTGCGGAAAGACCTGAAAAATGCGATCGGCGCCGCGTATCGGGCTGCTTCCGGGGTGCAATTTGCAAACGCTTTTTACCGTAAAGACATCGGAAAACGCGCCCTTGCCGCCCTCAAAAAGTAATTCCGGAAAAGGAGAAAGTATGGTTTACAGAGTTTTCGTAGAAAAAAAACCGGCGTTCGCGATCGAAGCGAACAACCTCTTGCACGAACTGAACGACCTTTTGGGGCTGCCCGTAAAGACCCTGCGCATAATTAACCGTTACGACGCCGAGGGGCTGACCGAAGAATTATTTTCCTACGCCGTGAAAACGGTGTTTTCCGAGCCGCAGACCGACGACGCTTCCGCGGAATTACAATTAAACGCGGGCGAAACCTGCTTTGCCGTGGAGTACCTGCCCGGTCAGTTCGACCAGCGCGCGGACAGCGCGGCGAGTTGTATCGCGCTCATTTCGCAGAAACAACGCCCCCTCGTCCGCACGGCGAAAGTGTACGTTTTAACCGGCGATATCACGCCCGAAGTGCTGGCAAAAGTCAAACGTTACGTTATCAATAAGGTGGAAGCGAGAGAAGCCTCCTTGGAAAAGCCCGCTTCGCTTGCGCTTGCCGTAAAGCAGCCCGAAAAAGTCAAAACGCTGACCGGTTTCCGTGCGCTGGATAAGGCGGGGCTTGCCGCGTTCGTCAAGCAGTACGCGCTTGCCATGGACGAAGACGACGCCGCGTTCTGCCGCGCTTATTTTGAAAAAGAGGGGAGAGATCCCACCCTGACCGAGATCCGCATGCTGGATACTTACTGGTCGGATCACTGCCGCCATACGACCTTTTTAACCACCATCGACAAGGTGGAAACCTCGTCCGGGCTGCTGCAGAACGCCTACGACCGCTACCAAAAGATGCGCGAGGAAATGAAACGTACCAAACCCGTCAACCTGATGGACGTAGCAACGACGGGCGTGCGCTACCTCAAAAAGCAGGGACTTCTCGTTAAACTGGACGAGTCCGAAGAGATCAACGCCTGCACGGTGAAGATCGAAGTGACCGTAGACGGGAAAAAGGAAGACTGGCTGCTGCTTTTCAAAAACGAAACGCACAACCACCCGACCGAGATCGAGCCGTTCGGCGGCGCCGCGACCTGCATCGGCGGGGCAATCCGCGACCCCCTTTCGGGCAGAAGTTACGTTTACGCCGCTATGCGCGTGACGGGCGCGGGCGACCCCCTGACCCCGGTAGAAGACACGCTGCCCGGCAAACTTCCGCAGCGTAAGATCGTGCAGACCGCAGCCGCGGGATATTCTTCCTACGGCAACCAGATCGGGCTTGCAACGGGCATTGTAGATGAATTGTACGACGAGGGCTACGTTGCCAAGCGTATGGAGATCGGCGCGGTGATCGCTGCCGCTCCCAAGGAAAACGTCGTGCGCGAAACGCCGCTTCCCGGCGACGCGGTCATTCTGATCGGCGGCAGAACGGGACGCGACGGCTGCGGCGGGGCAACCGGTTCTTCCAAGTCCCACACCGCGGCTTCTATCGACACCTGCGGCGCGGAAGTGCAGAAAGGAAACGCTCCCGAAGAACGCAAATTGCAGCGCCTGTTCCGCAACCCCGCGTTCACCAAAAAGGTCAAACGCTGCAACGACTTCGGCGCGGGCGGCGTTTCGGTCGCCATCGGCGAACTTGCAGACGGACTAAAGATCGATCTCAGCCGCGTTCCCAAAAAATACGAAGGACTGGACGGTACCGAACTTGCCATTTCCGAATCGCAGGAGCGCATGGCGGTCGTCGTCGGAAAAGAAGACGTCGCCGAAGTTCTGCGCCTTGCGGAAGAAGAGAATCTGGAAGCGACGGAAGTCGCCGTCGTCACCGAATCGCCCCGCCTCGTTATGGTCTGGAACGGCGACGTGGTAGTGGACGTTTCCCGCGAGTTTTTGAATTCCAACGGCGCCGAAAAGCACACGACCGCCGTGATGGAGGCGCCCGAAGACTATCAAAAGCCTGCCGTGACCGACTTCAAAAAAGGCTATCTCGAACTGGTTTCCGACCTCAACGTCTGTTCCAAGCAAGGGCTTTCGGAACGGTTTGACTCCACGATAGGGAAAGGCACTGTGCTGATGCCCTTCGGCGGGAAATATCAGGCGACCCCCATTCAGGCAATGGTGCATAAAATCTCCACCGAAGCGGGCGATACCGAAGACGTTTCCTTTATGTCCTGGGGGTATAACCCGCAGATTACCAAAAAAAGTCCTTTCCACGGCGCTTATCTCGCCGTGATCGAAAGCGTGTCCAAACTGATTGCAACGGGCGCGGATTTTTCGGACGTCTATCTGACCTTTCAGGAATATTTTGAAAAGCCGATGAACGATCCCGCGCGCTGGGGAAAGCCGCTTGCTGCGCTTCTCGGCGCATTGAAAGCGCAGGACGATCTGAAAATCGCTTCCATCGGCGGAAAAGACTCCATGAGCGGCACGTTCGAGCATATCGACGTCCCGCCCACGCTGGTTTCTTTTGCCGTCACGACGGGAAAGATTCCGGACGTCTGCACCAACCACTTCAAACTTCCCGGCAGCAAGGTTTCGCTGTTGAAAATCGACCAGGACGAAAACGGACTGTTCGACCCCGAAAAACTGATCGCGCTGTATCATAAAGTCACCGCGCTCATCCGGGACGGAAAGGTACTTTCCTGTTACACGCCGGGATTCGGCGGCGTTGCGGAAGCGGTCTTTAAGATGGCGATCGGCAACCGCCTCGGGTTTGCGTTCGATAAAAACCTGAAAAACGACGAGTTGTTCGGCTATAATTACGCCTCTTTCGTCCTCGAAAGCGCCGACGGGGAAGTGTACGGCACCCTTCTCGGCGAAACGACTTACCTTGCGGAATTTACCAAAGGGGGCGAAAAAATCGCCCTTTCCGATCTTCTTTCCGCTTACGAAGGCAAACTGGAACCGGTCTATCGCAGAAAAGTCGATCAGAATATCGGTAAAATTCCGGAAATCAAGTACGTTTCCGAAGAAAAATACAAGGCGAAAACGAGCGTTGCCAAACCGCGCGTGCTGATCCCCGTATTCCCGGGTACCAACTGCGAATACGACAGCAAAAAGGCGGTGGAAGCCGCCGGCGCGAAAGCGGAGATCTTCGTAATCAACAACCTTTCGCCCGAAAAAATCAAGGAAAGCGCGGCGAGCCTTTCCGAGAAAATCCGATCGGCGCAGGCGATCTTTATTCCGGGCGGCTTCTCCGGCGGCGACGAGCCGGACGGCTCCGGCAAGTTCATCACGGCGTTTTTCAGAAACGCGGAGATGAAAGATGCGGTTTCCGACCTTTTGCAGCGGCGTGACGGTTTGATGCTGGGGATCTGCAACGGTTTTCAGGCGCTCATTAAACTGGGACTGGTGCCCTTCGGCGAGATCCGCGACCCGGACGAAAACGCGCCCACGCTGACCTACAACAAAATTGCCCGCCACCAAAGCCGGATCGTGCGGGTAAAGGCGGTTTCGGGTCGCTCGCCCTGGATGCTGAAAGTAAAACCCGGCGACGTGTTTGCCGTTCCCGTTTCTCACGGGGAAGGGCGCTTCGTGGCAAGTCCCGAAATGCTGAAAACCTTAGCTGAAAACGGGCAGATCGCCACGCAGTACGTCGATTACGCGGGCAATCCCACTTACGATATCGACTTCAACCCCAACGGGTCGGATATGGCGGTGGAAGGCATCTTCTCGCCGGACGGCAGAGTGTTCGGCAAAATGGGACATGCGGAACGCGTCGGCGCGGGACTGTATCAGAATTACGACGGCAATTTTGATATGAAGCTCTTTGAATCTTTGGTGGAATACTACAAATAATCGACGGTTTTTGCCGGGAATTTGTGAATAGAAACAAGTCGTTCGGCGCGCGGCACTTTTGTGCCGCGCGCCGGCTTTATAGTGTACGGGATAAGAAGCCGCGTTGAATAAGCCTTGTCAAGCCGCTTGCGCGGCGTATAAGTTCCGGTTATACCGGGGCAAAAAAACCGGAAATGAAGAAATTTGCTATAACGGTTGACAAACCGGCGCTCCTGCAGTATACTGTCCCAAACCGATGATTAAGAGTAGTACGTTTTCTTACATCGCCGAAAGAGAGTCGCGGAGGGTGGAATCGCGGCGGCGACGGAAAGCCGAATGGACTTAGGAGGGCGACCGAAAGGGTTTTTCCCGAGTAGCAGTCGACGGGTACCGTACCCGTAAAAATGCGGACCGTATGATTGTACGGAAAAGCGGGCGCGAAAGCGTCAATTTGGGTGGCACCGCGGATCAATCCGTCCCAAGCGTAAGTATTCTGCGCTTGGGGCTTTTTGTTTTCCGCGGTTTATTTTTTTGCGGCGCCCCGGCGAACAGGAAAGGAGGAGAAAATTTATGGGACTGATCCGATGGCGGGGATTGCGAAATCGATAACGAGGAACTTCGCGTCGCTGCGGGCAGGAAAAGCGGAAAGCCGTAAAGAGGTTGTTCCGGGCAAAAAGGAATTGCTCTGACCGCGGCGCTTATAAAAATTTATTTCACGATCTATAAAAAGGAGAAAATCTTATGAAAAAGTTGATTTCCGCAATGCTTTCTCTTGCACTGCTTATTTTTGCCGGAAGCGCGCTTTCCGCCTGCGGAAGCGAAAAACCCACGATCGGTATTATTCAGTTCGGTTCGCACGGATCGCTCAACAACTGTTATACGGGGATCATCGAGGGGCTGAAAGAAACCGTTGACCTTTCCGCCTATAAGATCGAATACGTCAACAGTAATTTCGATCCGTCCGTATCCTTGGCTCAGGCGCAAAAACTGGTCAATAAACGCGCCAAAGTGATCATTGCGATCGCCACACCGTCTGCCATTCAGGCGGCGACGGCCGCTGTCGGCACGGGTATTCCCACCGTATACTGCGCGGTGACGGACGCCTCTCAGGTGGCGAATTTCGCCGACCTTACGGGGACGAGCGATATTCCGGACTTCGACGCGCAACTTGCGCTGGTTACGGCGTTTATGGGGAAGAGCGGCGTTACGATCGGCATTCTTTCCTCGACCGAAGAATCCAGCGACGGCGCGCAGATCACCGCCATCAAAAAAGCGGCGGAGAACTATCCCGGTATGCGCATTCTGACCGAAACGGTAGCGGATATTTCCACCATCGACGTAAAAACCGACGCGTTGATCGCCGCGGGAGCGGATTGTTTTGTCAATCTGCTCGATAATACCGTCGTCGGCAGGCTGCAGAATATTCTGGTCAAAACCAACGCTGCGAATATTCCCGTATTCGGGAGCGAAATCGAACAGGTAAGAGCCGGATGTCTTGCCTCCGCGTCTATCGACTATATCACGGTGGGGAAACTTTCCGGAAGGCAAGCGGCGGAAATTCTGGCGGGAAAACCGGTGCGCGAGGTTGAAAAAAAGACCATGGAAAACCAGACCTATCCTTACTATAACAGCAAAGTGTTGGCAAAATTCCCCGCGCTTTCCCTGCCGCAGGGGATTGCGGGACTTAGCGACGTCGCAAAATAACGGGCAGGCTTTCTGCCGAAAGCCGGGCTTTCCGGTTATCGAACCGTGTCGGCAAAAACTATAAAACTCATAGAAAAATCGCTTATTTAAGGAAAAGATTATGTTGTTTCTTTCTACTACTTTGGACGGGCTGCAGATGGGGCTTTGTTTTGCCGTCGTCGCGCTCGGAATGTACGTTGCGTATCGTATTCTGGATTTTCCCGATCTTTCGACGGACGGAACCTTTCCTCTCGGCGGGGTGGTCGGCACGATCCTGATCGTGAAAGGAATCCCTGCGGGACTTGCGCTTTTCGGCGGGTTTTTTGCGGGCGCGGCTGCCGGCGCGCTGACCGGGTTTCTGCACGTGAAATGCAAAATCGGCAAACTGCTTTCGGGCATCATCGTCATGACGGGGCTTTTGTCGGTAACGCTGGCGCTCACGAAAATTCTGACGGGGACGGGGTTCACCGTCGTCAATTATTCGTATATCGTAAACGGTCTGAACGGGCTTTTCAACCGCGGAAGCGCCGTAAAAGGCGATCTGTTTATCACGCTCGTTCTCATCGGAATCGTCATCGCCGTCAAGGTGCTGCTCGATCTGTTTTTCCGCACCAGAACGGGATATTTATTGAAAGCCGCCGGCGATAACGAAGCGCTCGTGACCGCGCTCGGGAAAAACGTAGGCGCATACAAGATTCTGGGACTTTCGATTGCAAACGGGCTTGCGGGATTTTCCGGCGCGTTATTTTCGCAATATACGATGATGTACGATAACGGCAGCGGCGCCGGCAAAGTAGTGCTTGCGCTTGCCGCGGTCATCATGGGTCTGGCGCTGTTTTCCAAAACGAAATTCGTCAAGCCGACCACGGCGGTCGTTTTCGGCGCGGTGATTTACTCGCTGCTGCTCAATTATTTTACGCTTTTGGACAACGACGGCACTTACTTAAAACTGATGAACGCTTTCTTCTTCGCCCTCATTTTAATCGTCAATAATCTGATCAAAAAACAGCGGGTGAAAAAGCAAAAGGCGGCGCGCCTTGCGGGGGAAGAATTATGACGGATACGCGTATTATGAGTGAAACTTCAGCGCGCGGGGAGAACGCTGCCGCGGCACTTTGCGGCATTTCCAAAAAATTCAACCCCGGCACGGTAAACGAAACCGCGGTGTTCGACGATTTTTCGTTCGCGATCGAAAAAGGCTCGTTCGTTTCGGTCGTGGGCAGCAACGGCAGCGGCAAAACCACACTGTTAAACCTCATCGCGGGCAGCATTCTTCCGGACGAGGGAAAGATTTACTTGTCGGGGGAAGAAGTTACGCTCGTGCCGGAGTATATCAGGCAAAGGCGTATCGGCAGGGTGTTTCAGGATCCGTCCAAAGGGGTCGCGCCCTCGCTTACCGTGGCGGAAAACCTCAGTCTTGCCGAAAACAAGGGAAAACGATTCGGCTTTACGCCGCTTTTGTCGCGGAAAAATGAGGCGCGCTACCGCGAAATGCTTTCCGTACTCGGCTTGGGACTGGAAGAAAAGTTGGGCGTGAAAATGGG
>CAKQSI010000012.1 GCA_934272745.1 uncultured Clostridia bacterium
GTTTATCAAAGATTACGAAAAAACCAACCTTGCGGAAGTGCGCTTCCGTTATGGCACGGCGGCGGGAGTGTTCGGAATTTGTACCAACGTACTGCTGTTTCTGGCAAAAGCCGTCATCGGTTTTCTGTCCGGCAGCGTCACCGTCGTGGCGGACGCGGTCAACAACCTTTCGGACGCGGGATCTTCGGTGGTAACCTTGGTCGCGTTCAAAATGTCGGCAAAGCCTGCCGACCAGAAGCACCCGTACGGGCATGCGCGGTTCGAGTACGTCGCCGGGCTGTTCGTGGCGTTTTTAGTGCTTGCCATCGGCGCAATGCTGTTGAAGTCGTCGGTAGAAAAGATCTTTCACCCCACCGAAACGGTGATCACCTGGGTGACCTACGTCGTTTTGGGAATCGCGATTTTATTGAAAGTTCTGCAAATGCTGCTGTATCTCGACTTTGGCAAGGCAACGGACAGCGAGGCGCTCAAAGCCAGCGGGGAGGACAGCCGCAACGACGTCGTTTCCACGACGGCGGTACTCATTGCAAGCGTCATCATGCAGACGACGGGCGTCAATATCGACGGTTACGCCGGGCTTGCCGTTTCGCTGTTCATTATCATTTCGGGCGCAAAACTCATCAAAGAAACGGTCGATCCGCTGCTTGGAATGACGCCCGGACCCGAACTGGTGGAAACCATACGTACTCGGCTGCTTTCGTACGACGGCGTGCTGGGAATACACGATCTTTCGGTGCATAGTTACGGCGCGGCGCAGATCTACGTGTTCGTTCACGTGGAAGTAGACGCGAAAGAAGACGCGATGAAAAGCCACGACCTGGTGGACAATATCGAGCGCGACTTTAAAAAAGAACTCGGCATTCACCTTTCGGTACACACCGATCCCATATTGTACGGTGACGAGGAAACCGACGAGTATAAAGCCAAAGTAAAGCAGACGCTTGCCGTGCTGAACCAAAAGATCAGCATTCACGATTTCCGCATCGTCAAGGGTCCGACGCACGTCAATCTGGTGTTCGACGTTCTCGTGCCGTACGACGTGACGGAGAGTGAGGAAGAACTGCGTGCGGCGCTCGATAAAGCGTTTGCCGACGAACCGCTCCCTTGCTATTTTGTGTTTGAAATCGACCGCAGCGCCGTGCTGTGAGGGAAATAAAGCGGCGCCGCGGCGTGAGGGAAATAAAGCGACGCCGTGCGGAGAGGAGGAACAGGGCTGATTGCTGTTCCGTGCCGTGGCAAGAAAAACCGCAGTGCGCGCCGAAAACAGCGCCGCGGCGTGACGGTAATAAAGCGGCGGCGCGCTGCTTGCCATGGTGGGCTGCGGCGAATATCCGTCCGTAGAAGCCGCTTGCGAAAGGTCGTTCGCTATGGGGCAAAGCGCGTTCCGAATACGAATGTTTTGGCTGTGTACGAGAAGAAATACGACGTGTTCCGCCGTTTATACCCGCGCTGAAAGGGATTCGGCTGGCTTAAGTAAACGTCGTTAAAACGTTTGCCGGTTAATATCCGGACTTTGAGAGAGAATAAAACGGAGAACGTAAAAGCATAAAATAAAGCCGAAAGGATAAAACCCGCAAAGCCGAAAAATAACCCCGCCCCGCAAGGCTTTACGTGCCTTGCGGGGCGGGGTTGGTACTCCGGCGGGATAGTCTGCCGCGCTTGGGTAGGATCGCAGGGTTGCCGCGTTTAACCGTATCGGAAAATGGGGCAGCCGCTTTCTTTGCGCTGTGCCCGGCAAAAATCATCAGAAATCCCGCACAATGGGTAATATATTTATTGAAAAATTAAGGATCGTCTGCTATAATAACAAAAAAGAGGTTTATTGGAGGGGTTTATTTATGAATTCCGTAAAAGACTTTTTTAAGCGTATTCGCGTAGACGCCATTTTGAGGGCGGCGCTACTGCTTGTGATGGCGATTTTGTTTTTCGTCCGTCCGGAAAGCGCAATGGTTTCCGCAGCCGTGGCATTTTCCGTGTTCATTCTGTGCGACGGCGTTTTTTCCATGCTGGTTTATTTTTTCACGGCGGGAATGTCCGGATTTTTAGGAACGACGCTTTTGAGTTCCGTATTTAAAATTTTGTTCGGCATATTGTTTCTGGCTTCGCCGGATATCTCTACGGTTACGTTCAGCCTGCTGTTTGCGGTTTACGTCATCGCGACTTCCTGCAACGCGGTAGAAGAAGCCCTGTATTTAAAGCGCGTGGGCACCCGCTGGGTTCTGCCGCTGGTGCTTGGAATCGTCAGTCTTGTCGGCGGCGTCATTATGCTGTTTATGTCGCCGGCGGCGCTGGTCAAAACCACGGGCATCATTGCCGGCATTACGCTGCTCGTCGCTTGCATCGAAGACGTGATCATCATCGTCGATATGTATAAGGTGAAGAAAATCGCCACCGCAAAAGTAATCGAGATCTGATTCGGGGAAACGGTGGCGCTTAAACGAAGGGGCGTTATACTGATATCCGAAACGCGACCGTATGTCGCAGGATAAGAACCGGTCGGCATTGCGATTTTCGCTGTCGCCGTTTGTTTTGCGGCTTTTGCGCACCCGGAGAGACGTAACGTTACCGGTTTTATGCTTGCCGGTTTAAAGTCTCCCCAAAAATAAGCGACGAGTGCAGAGTTAAATCGCACTTTTTGATAAATCCCCGCAGGGAATTGCGGGGATTTATTTTGTCTTTTTTCGGAAATCTGCTTGACTTTTCCCGTTCCGTGTATTAACATATGAATAGATAATCATATATAAATATTTCCGCAATGAGCAGAGCGCCCGGCATGGTTTCGGCAAAGAAACCGGAGAGAACGAAAGCGGCTTTCCCGCCGGGGAAAACGCAGCGTCGGGAAAAGGCTTTCACCGAAAGGGAGAACCAAAGCAATTTTTCCTGCCGGAAAAACTGCTTTTCATGCGGAAATAAAAAGGAGAAATATGACGGACAGTATTGAACAGGAGCGCGCGCACCACGCGCGGGTAGAAGCGGTCAAAGCCGAAATGCCCTCGGACGAAGATCTGGCGGTCGTCGGGGCGCGGTTCAAATTGCTGGGCGAGGTTTGCAGATTGAAAATTCTGGCTTCGCTGAAGGAGGGCGAACTTTGCGTCGATCACATTTCGGCAGCAACGGGCGCCAACCAGTCGGCAACTTCGCACCAACTGCGGATTTTAAAAGACAACGGCTTCGTTAAGTCGCGGCGGGAAGGGAAAAGCGTTTTGTATTCGCTTGCCGACCGCCACGTAGAGGAAATGCTCGAAATGGGCATGGAACACGTGCTTTGCCACAAGGAGGACTAAAATGCGGTATTTATATAAGGTGGAAGGTCTGGACTGTGCCGCCTGCGCAGCCGAACTGGAACGGGAACTGAAAAAAGTCAAAGGCGTGAAAGAGGCTTCGGTGGACTTTCTGCACGGAAAAGTGACCGTAGAGGCGGACGAAATGGACGACCTTCTGGTCGCAAAATTGCAGCACGCCGCGGCAAAAGTGGACGACAGCGTGCTTTCCCCGTGGCAGGCGGCGCCGGAAATCGAGCCCGCCGTGTTTACCAAGGAAGAGGGGCAGACGGTTTTCTGCTATAAAATCGTGGGGCTGGACTGCGCGGGTTGCGCGGCAAACCTCGCAAAACTCATCAAAAAACTGCCCGGCGTGGACGACGCGGATATCGACTTTCTGCACGGAAAACTGACGGTTAAAAGCGTCGTCATGACCGAGGAACTCTACGGGAAAGTGGAAGACCTCGCGCACACGTTCGACGACAGCGTGCTTTCCCCCTGGGGAAAAGACAGCGAAAACGGCACCGCGGAGTCTCACGCGGAGGACGCTTCTCCCGAACGCCCCCACGCGCACGAACACCACCGCGAAGAACGGGAAAATGCACCGAAAACGGGGGGACGTACCTCGAAAATCGGTACAAAAAAGAAAAATCGTTCCAATGCGGACGAGGTGAAAGTCACGATTATCAAGATCGCGATCGCGGCGGTTTTGCTGCTTTTGGCAAAGTTTTTGCCCGTGCCTGCCTACGTTTCCATTCCGCTGTACGTTCTGGCGTATCTCGCCTGCGGTGCGGAAGTTTTGTGGGGCGCCGTCAAAAACATTCGCCGCGGCAGAGTGTTCGACGAAAACTTTTTAATGTGTATCGCAACCGTCGGCGCGTTCATCTTGAAAGACTACGCCGAAGCGGTGTTCGTTATGCTGTTCTACACCGTGGGCGAACTGTTCCAGTCGCTCGCGACCGCGAAATCCAGAAAATCGATCACCGATATGCTGGATCTGAAAGTGGTTTCCTGCCGCGTTCTAAGGAACGGGGAAGAGGTTTCCGTCCCGCCCGAAAGCGTCAGGGTGGGCGAAACCATGCTGGTTCGCCCGGGCGAAAAAGTCGCGCTGGACGGCGTGATCACGAAGGGTGCGACCGGACTGGATACTTCCGCCCTGACGGGGGAAAGCAAGGTCGTGGACGCCGCGGAAGGCAGCAAAGTGCTGGGCGGCTCGGTCAACCTGACCGGCGCGATCGAAGTCAAAGTATCCAAAACTTATGCCGACGGCACGGTGGGCAAGATCCTCGAAATGGTGGAAAATTCCACTTCCGGCAAGGCAAAAACCGAAAAATTCATTACCCGGTTCGCCGGTTGGTACACGCCCGCCGTGGTTGCGGCGGCGGCAATCGTCGGGTTGGTCGTCCCCGTTTTTGCGGGGGATTTCAAAGGCTGGCTGTCCAAAGCGCTTGTGTTTTTGGTGGTTTCCTGCCCCTGCGCGCTGGTGCTTTCGGTGCCGCTTACCTTCTTTGCCGGCATCGGAAAGATGGCGAAAAACGGTATTCTGGTCAAAGGCGGCAACTACGTGGAAGCGCTTGCAAAAGCGGACGTCGTGCTGACCGATAAAACGGGTACGCTGACCGACGGCAAACTGCGCGTTTACGGCACTTATCCCGCCCCCGGCGTGGACGAAAAAGACCTGCTGAAAGTCGCCGCCATGCTGGAAAAGAGTTCCAACCACCCCGCGGCGCGCGCGATCGTCGCCGCCTGCGGCGATCCGGAAAACGCCGGCGAGTTGACTTCGATGGAAGAAGTGCCCGGCTACGGCGTGTACGGGGAGATCGACGGGGAACGCGTTCTTTGCGGAAACCGCCGCATGATGGAAAAATTCGGCGTCACGGTTTCCGAAGCCAAAGAAGACGGCACTATGGTCTACGTTGCGAAAGGCAATGCGTTTTACGGGGCGATCGTCCTGCGCGACCGCGTAAAAGAGGGCGCGAAAGAGGCGGTTGCCGAACTCAAAAAACAGGGCGTTACTTCGGTTTCCATGCTGACCGGCGACAGCCGCGCATTCGCGCTTTCGGTCGCAAGCGAAGTGGGGCTGGACGGCTGCTATTCCGGACTTCTTCCCGACGGAAAGGTGCAGAAACTGGAAGAACTCCGCACGAAAAAGGGCGTGATGTACGTCGGCGACGGCATCAACGACGCGCCCGTTCTGGCGCAGGCAAACGTCGGCGTTGCGATGGGAGCGCTCGGCAGCGATGTTGCGGTAGAAACGGCGGACGTCGTGATTATGGACGACGATTTGAGAAAATTGCCTGCGGGGCGTGCCGCTTCCAAGCGCACGATGCGCATCGTCTGGGAAAACGTAGTGCTTTCCCTGATCATCAAAATCGGCGTTATGGCGCTCAGCGTGGCAGGACGCGCGCCCCTTTGGCTGGCAATTTTTGCGGACGTCGGCGTTATGGTGCTTGCGGTAATGAACGCAATGCGCGCCGGCGGAGGAAAGAAACTTTCGGTAAACAAAGCCGCGGCTTCCGCCAAAAAATAAAGCCGGTAGTGACCGGAAACGGAATCGTGACAGAGCCGACCGATAAAAAATAAGTTGACAATAACGGGCGGGGCGCCCGCGGCAAAATTGCCGCGGGCGCCCCCGCTTTCGATCGTAAAGTATCATTGCGTTTTACGGGCGATCGATAATCGCCCCTACGTTGGTTTTCAGAAAAGTTTTATGGGGAACAGACTCCACAAAATGTATTTTCGCAATTAAAATAGTAGGGGCGACCAGTGGTCGCCCGCACCTGTAATATTTAAACGGGAAGTTCGATAATCGCCCTATATCCCTGCAATTTCAGGCGGGCGATCGGTGATTGCCCTATACTTTCCCGGCAATTCTATGCGGGCGATCGGTGATCGCCCCTACATTATTTTTTTGCTTTCTCCGTCGCGTTTTGCGATTCTTCCTCCGCTATGCGGACGGAAGGCTGCGTTTCCAAAGCAAACCCTGCAAGATAGCGCGCCCCGCGGAGTTTTTGCAAAATTTCGGTAAAATAGACGGGGAGCGGTGCGGAAACCGCCATACGTACCCCCGTTTTCGGGTGCGTAAAGGTGATTTCGTGTGCGTGCAGCAGTTGTCCGTTCAAGTGAAATTTCTGCTTTTGAAAGCCGTATTCCGGATCGCCCACGACGGGGTGCCCCATAAATTTAGCATGTACGCGGATCTGGTGGGTTCTGCCCGTCAGAAGCGAAAATTCCGCCAGCGTGTACCCGTCAAACCGCGCGACGACGCGGTAGTCGGTGATTGCCCGCCGCCCGCGCCCGCTTTTGGAAACGGTGTACAGCGTGCGGTGCTTTTCGTCGCGACATAAATAGTTGTCGATCCTGCCGGAAAGTTGCTTTACTTCCCCTTCCAGAAGGGCGTAATATTTCCGCCGGCAGGTTTTTTCCTGAATCTGGCGGGAAAGTTCGACGTGCGCCGCGTCGTTTTTCGCGATCAGCAGCACGCCCGAAGTATTTTTATCGATCCGGTGCACGATGCCGGGGCGCAGCACGCCGCCCACGCCGCTTAAGGAATCGAGCCGAAACAGCAGCGCGTTGACCAGCGTTTCCTTGCCGGTGCCGTTTCCGGCATGCACGGTCAACCCCTGCGGCTTGTTGATCACCGCAAGGTCGTCGTCTTCATACAAAATTTCGATGGGGAGATCGACGGGTTCGGCGTGCGGTTTTACGGGATCGGGTACCGAAATCGCCACCACGTCCCCCCATTTTAGAGTACAACCCGCCTTGACGGTTTTGCCGTTGACGGTGACGTTTCCCTCGTCCGACAGCCCTTTAATGCGGGAACGCGTCAATTCGGTCTTTTCTGCAAGAAAGACGTCCAGCCGCTGCCCTGCCTCCTCTTTTTCCACCGTGAAAGTCGAAGTCGTCACTGCCGTTCTCCGCCGCCTTCCGCAGGGGCAGAAGCGCCGCTTTCCGCGGTTTTAACGTCGTCGCTTTCGGAGGCTTCCGCATGCTCTTCCTCAGACTTCACGTCCGCCCCGACAACGCCGGAACTCTCACCCGCGCCGGGTGCAACCACATCTTTGCCGGCAGCCACGGAATCTTCACCCGCGCCGGGTGCAACCTGCCCGCCGGTTTTTCCCTCCGCCAAAGCCTCTTTGGGCTGTTTTTTGAAAATTGCGTCTTCGCTCAAAAACAACAGATACACCATGACGAGAACGACGCCCGCGGTGACAGCCACGTCCGCAACGTTGCAGTTGGCAAAAAACGTGACGTCTAAAAAGTCGCGCACGCCCTCGTGAAAGCCGGTTAATCCCCCGACGTTATGGCGCTGTAAAATGGTGCAGACGCGATCGACCAGATTGCCGAGCGCGCCGGATAAAAGCAGCATCAGTCCGTACTTCAACGTCTTGTGTTTTGCGCGGAGATAGAGCGGAATGATGACCAGAATCGCGATAAACGTGACGACGGATAAAAAGTACATTCCCCAGGATTTATCGCCGAGAAAGGAAAACGCCATGCCCGGATTTTCTTTATACCGAAAGCGGAACAATTTGCCGATGACGTCCATATCGACGTCGTAAGCCGCCGCCCAGATCTTGCTTGCCTGATCGAGAAGAAACAGCAAGACGCAAAGCAAAATATCCATAATTTCCCCTTAGTGCTTGCCGTTTGCACCGTGTCCCGCGGGCGGCAGCGTGCCGGTCTGCGCTTCCGACCCCTCGCCGCGGTAGCGAAGCAACAATTCCCGCTTCAGGTCGTACAGTTTTTGCGAAAGGTCGACCTTGTAAATTTCCGGGTTGTCGAACCGCTGATATTCCTCCCAGAAGGTGGCGCGTTCGGCTTTCGCATACTGAATGATTTCGGTAAGTTTGGGCGGGAAATACACCTGCTTGCCGTGGTCGAACACGGTGACGTGCAGGGGTTTTACGGTATAATCGGTAAAGGTGGTTCTTTTCCAGGTATCCACGGGGTGGAAAATGGTAAGCGGCTTGGAAGTGTCGATTTCTTCCCCCTCCAGACAAATGAGGTCGGCTTGCGCCATGCCCGCTTTGTCGTAAATGCGATAGGTCTTTTTCCAGCCCGGATTGGTGATTTTTGCCGAAGTTTCGGAAACCTTGATCTTGGGCGTAAGAACGCCGTTTTCGATGATGGCGGACATTTTATACACGCCGCCGAGCGCGGGCAGGTCGTCGCTGGTGATGAGTTTGGTTCCCACACCCCAAAGATCGATCTTCGCGCCCTGACTTTTCAAAGACGTAATGGAATTTTCGTCCAGATCGCCGGAAGCGCAGATGAGCGCGTCGGGATAGCCCGCTTCGTCCAGCATTTTGCGCGCTTTTTTGGAAAGGTAGGCAAGGTCGCCGCTGTCCAGGCGGATACCAAGCGGTTTATGTCCTGCGGCTTTGAGTTCGTCAAACACTTTGATGGCGTTGGGAATGCCGCTTTTGATGACGTCGTAAGTATCGACGAGCAGCAGGCAGGCGTCGGGGAAAGTATCCGCATACGCCTTGAACGCCGTATACTCGTCCTTAAAACTCATGACGAAACTGTGCGAATGGGTACCGGATACGGGAACGCCGTACAGCATGCCGGTCAGCACGTTGGAAGTGGACGAACAGCCGCCGATCATTGCCGCCCTTGCGCCGTCGATGCCGGCGTCCGGTCCCTGCGCGCGGCGAAGTCCGAATTCCATGACCTTTCCCGTCCCTGCGGCGTGGCAGACTTTGGCGGCTTTAGTCGCGATCAGCGTCTGGTGATCGATAATATTGAGCAGCGCCGTTTCGATGAGTTGCGCTTCGCAAATGGGCGCGATGACGGTGAGAATGGGTTCCTGCGGGAAGACAAGAGTGCCTTCCTTTACCGTGGTGATGGTGCCCGTAAAACGGAAGTCTTTCAGAAACGAAAGAAATTCTTCGTCGAACAGACCCAGCGAACGCAGATACGAGATCTCCTCTTCCCCGAAATGCAGGTTGTTAACGTAGTCGATCGCCTGCTGCAAGCCCGCCGCAACCGAGTAAGTGATCACGCCGTTTGCGCGGTAAAAAATGTCGAATACCGCGGTTTTTTTATGCTCGCCCAGTTTAAAATAGCCGTACATCATCGTCAGTTGGTACAGGTCGGTCATCAAAGTCAGATTTCTCATAACGTCCTCTTTTTGGTTTTATTTCAGTAAATTTTAGTTGTGTTTTAAAATACCCGCAAATTTTCGGTTGCGGCTTCGGCTGAAACCGCAATTTGGGGAGTATTCCCGGCTTTTCTCTTCGTATCCGCTGTTTGTTTTTCGCCGCGCCGCTTTCCGGATCGGAAAGCGGCGCGGTTATCAAAATTTTTAGTCAGGCGCAATTGTCTAATTTTTTAAAGCGGTTATCAAAATTTTTAGAGCGGAAATTTTTCGGAAAACGTCAAACGGAATCCCTGCCGTTATTTCTCTTCTTTCCCGTCTTTTTTATTCACGTCTTCAAAGGATTTGACTTCGGGCAAAGGCTTTTCTTCCTTTTCCTGCGCTTCCTCTTCCTTCTTGCGTTCGAAGTAATTTTTATAGCCGGGTTGGTCGTTTTTCGCTATGTTCTGCGGGTTGTTTGCCCCCAGTATGACCCCAACCAGCAGAAATACCGAACCCAGCACCGCCAGAATCAGCAGCACGGTATGTACCGCGGCTTTGGTATACGCCGCAAAAATAAACGCAAGCCCGATAGCAATCATACCGAACGCCACCAGCATCAGATTATTGCGGTTGTTGGTTACAAACGCACGGACAACCAGCACAACGCCGATCCCGATCAGCGCGAAGATGAAGAACCAGTAGTTGTGCGTCTGGTTAAAATTGAACACTCCGTTTTCCACCAGAAGGTGCATAACGAGAGCCACGATCAGGACTGCAACTGCGGCAATCCCCGCCCAATACTTTTTCATAATTTTTCCTCCCCGGTCTTTCGACCGCATTAAATTTATGATTTCAGGGATTTTTTCTTCGTCCCCGACTTGCACGGAAACAAATCGCTTTTACCGCGATTTCCCCGTTATCATACTTATTTCAGAAAATTTTATTTTTTTGTCTTGTCTTCCGAAGGCTTTTCGTCCTCGGTTTCCGCCGCCCCGGAAAGCAGCGGCGGCGTTTCTTCTTTCAACTTCTTCCGATAGCGAAGAACGATCACCACCGTGCCGACGATTCCCGCCAGAATCATCAGCGCAGAAAGCGCCTGAGAAACGCGGATTCCCGTCCCCCAAAGATACAGGCTGTCCGTGCGCATTCCTTCAACGATCATACGCTCCGCGCCGTACCAGATGAGGTACGCCATAAAAATCAGTCCGTTGGCGCGATTGCGGTACTTCCAGGCAAAGATAAACAACAGAATGCACCCCAAAAGGCACCAGATCGATTCGTAAAAAAAGGTAGCGCGGTAGTAAGTTCCGCCGATGTTCACGCTCCAGGGCAAGCCGAAGTGCGCGGGATTGGTAACAATGTCGCCGTGCGCTTCCTGATTGAAAAAGTTGCCCCATCTGCCGATCGCCTGTCCGATCAGAAGTCCCGGCATCAGAATATCCGCAAGGCAGATGAAAGGAATTTTTTTCCACTTGCTGATGATAAATACGCCTATCGCTCCGCCGATAATGCCGCCGTAGATCGCAAGTCCGCCGTTCCGGATATTGAGCATTTCCCAGAAGGTGTCGTAATCGTCCCACTTAAAGATGACGTAGTAAATGCGCGCGCCGATGATGGCAAGCGGCAGAATGACGATCATCATGTCGAGAATGTTGTCCGGCTGGTAGCCGCGGCGTTTTAATAACAGCGCAGTAAGGAAACTGCCCACCAGCATTCCGGTGACGATCATGATCGCGTAATAGTAAACGTGAAAACCGAATATACTGAAATAATTTTTCATTAAAAAATCCATTATATTTTTCTCCGATTCCAGACTTTGTGCGGCTGGGATTTGCGAAAAGGGATTGCTCTTCCGGATGATCGACAGGAAATCTTTCCCCGACTTAAGGGCGTCCGCTTTCGCGACTATATTATATAGTTGCGTTTATTATACCATCCTTTCGGAAAAAACGCCATTAAAAAAACTTGCTTTTCCGCAAAAAGCAAGTTTTTTTCCTGATTTTTGATAAATTTGCGGCGTTTTTGCTGGTCGAAAGAGATGCCGGCAGGCAAAACCCCGACTTTTTCTCCCGCAATATTCCGGTTCGATTGCGCTTTATCCGCAGTGACTACCGACGCACGGCACCTCCCCGACCGACATTTTCCGGCAGCGCTTTAAGTAAAACTTCCCGCACCCATACCGACCCCGGAAGCGAAGCCCAGGCTGATCAAAAGCGCGCCGTCCACCTGCATCATGGTGGACTTCGGCAATTCGCCGATGCGCGCCTTCAACCGTTTTTTGTCGAGCGTGCGGATCTGTTCTAAAAGCACGACCGAATCTTTGCTGAGCCCGTAGTCGTGCGCGTGCAGTTCGATATGCGTGGGCAGTTTTGCCTTGTCGATTTTGCTGGTTACGGCGGCAGCAATGACCGTGGGACTGTATTTGTTGCCGACGTCGTTCTGCACCACCAGCACGGGGCGAACCCCGCCCTGTTCGCTGCCGACGACCGGGCTTAAATCCGCATAATAAAGTTCTCCGCGTTTAATCATAAGCCTTTCTCCGAAAAATAGTAGAAGCCTGTCAAGCACCCCGCCTACCGCAGTGTATGAAAATCTGCGGCTTTCCGTTCGCGCACTCTCCCCGTATCAACTATTAAAGGGGCGGTGTGCCGCGCCGTATTGCCGCAAAATCGATATCCGTTGCGAAAAAACCCAAACGTTTCCGGTTTTTTGACAGAAAAAAGAAGCGGGGGCTTTTGCCTCTCCGCTCCTGTTATCTCCCGTTTTTCGGGTTTTTATACCTTTTTATACGCAGTCTTCTTCTGTTTTTCGCGCGGAAAACAGAAGTATTCCGCCGTTTTCGCGTTTGTTTGCCCCGTCCCCTGCATGCCAGAACGGGTTACGTTACGAAAGGCGACCCGCAAGGTCGCCCTCTGCAGAACCCAAACCAACGCGCCGCTCAGCCCTTTTTGAAAGGTTTGCGGTCGGGCGTCCCCGCACCGCGAAAGGCAGGCTTTTTGCCGGCGCCGCGGTAATTTGACTTTTGGTCCGAACCGCGGTAATTTGACCTGCCCGCATCGCGAGAGTCCGATTTTCTGCCCGCGCCGCGGTAATTTGACTTTTGGTCCGAACCGCGGTAATTTGACCTGCCCACATCGCGAGAGTCCGATTTTCTGCCCGCACCGCGATAGTCCGGTTTGCCCGCGCTCGTTTTAGCGCCGAACGCCTTGCCGCCCGATTTTTTACCGTAGCCACTATCGGAATAACCCGAATTTTTGCCGTAGCCTTGGGTTTCGGCGCGGTCGAACTTTTTGCCGTAGTCTTGGGTTTCGGCGCGGTCGTATTTCTTATCACGATCAAAACCGCCTTTGCGGTCAAATCTTTCGCCGCCGCGCTTATAGTTAAACCTTTCCGAACGGTCAAAACTTCCGCCGCTATTCTTGCGATCAGACTCCCCGCCGCGGCTGAATTTATTCTCTTTCCCGCTATGGGTAAACTCCCCGCCGCGGCTGAACCGTCCGTCTTTACGGCTGCGGTCAAACTTTTCGTCGGCTCCTTTGCGAAAATTGTCCTTCTTTTTGTCGAAATTTCTGTCGCTGCGCCCGCCGGTATGACCGGATTTTGCGATACGTCTTTCATTTTTCGGTCTTTCGGAACGGAAATCCGACTGTCCGTCCGACGCTTCCGCATTATCCCGAATCCCGAAATCCTGCCGGTCGAGCCTGCGTTCTTCCGTCCGGGAAGCGAAATCCTTTTCCGGTTTTCCGTAATTATCCACCGTGGAAAGGGCGTAATACGTCCCGCTGTTGCCCGTTTCGGAAAAAAAGCCTGCAAGGCGTTCGCGCTGGAGGGTGGTATTGACGAGAGTGAATGATTTTCCGCTTTTGCCTGCGCGCGCCGTTCTGCCCGCGCGGTGGGTAAAGAGTTCCGCATTGTCCGGCAGGTCGTAACTTATGATGAGATCGACCGCCGAAAGGTCGATCCCGCGGGCGGCAACGTCGGTCGCGACCAGAATCCCGCCGCGGTTTCGCATTTCGTCAAACACTTCTTTCCGCTTGGGCTGCGGCAAATCTCCGTGGAGCGCCAAAGCGTCGATTCCCGCCGCGGAAAGTTTTTCTTTTAACCCGTCCGCCATACGCTTGGTGTTACAAAAAACGATGGACGTATGCGGGTTTTCGGTACCGAGCACTTCTAAAAGGGCGGCAAATTTCTGCTTCACGCCCACGGCGGAATAGTAAAAATCCACGGCGGGGCGATCCTCTTCGCTCTCCACAAAAACCGGTTCGGTCATAAAATCGTTGACCATAGCGCGCACGCGTTCGGGCATGGTGGCGCTGCAAAGCACGGTCTGGCGATGGGGATTGATTTTGGAAACGATCTCCCGCAGGTCCTTTTCAAAACCCATGGAAAGCATCTCGTCCGCCTCGTCGATGACGAGGTAGCGCACGCCGCCGAGTTTCAGCACCCGCCGCGCAAGATGATCGAGAATGCGCCCCGGCGTACCGACGACGATCCGCGCGCCCTTTTTCAGATCGTAGATCTGCTGCTGCATTCCCGTGCCGCCGTAAAGCGAAACGGCGCGGCAGCCCTCTTTTTTGACGCAGAGCTTGCGGAATTCCCCCGTGATCTGCATGCAAAGTTCCCGCGTGGGACAAAGCACCAGTACCTGCACCGCCGGGTCTTCGGGACGAATGTTTTCCACCGCAGGAATGGCGTAGCAGAAGGTCTTTCCGCTGCCCGTGGCAGAACAAAACGCGACGTCTTTCCCCGCCCGAAGAAGCGGCAGCACTTTTTTCTGTACGTCGGTCATTTTCGTGATATTCAAGGCGCCGAGCGCCGCTAAAATATAATCGGGAAGTCCCGCTTCGCTGAAATCCATATTTTACTCCTTTGTAATCGGGCTTGTTATGAGAGGGGATTCGATACATATAAAATTCGCTTTTTCCGGCATCTTTCCTTGCGCAAGCGACTTTTATCGTTCGCCCGCAGAGAGATTTTTCCGGTACCGGAACTTACACCGCAAGCGCGCTTTATCGTTTGCCCGCAGAAAGATTTTTCCGGTACCAGTCGTCGATGACCGAAGAAAGGCAATCGATCTCCTGCACGGGATCGGTCGTATAGGGGGAACGGGACGATTCGGCTTTCTCCCCCGCTCTTCCCGCAAGAAAGGCGCCCGCCGCCGCAACGAACGGATCGGAAAACGGCAGATTGCCGCGCGATTTTCGTGCAAACAATCCGCAAAGCACGCCCGAAAGCACGTCGCCGCTGCCCGCTTTCGCCATGCCGGGCGAGCCGGAAGAGGATCGATAAATTTCCGCGCCGTCGGTCACGATCGTATCCGCGCCTTTTAATAGAACGGTCACGCCGAATTCCTTTGCAAACGCCGCAGCCGTTTTTTCGGGCGAAGCCAAAATTTCCGCCACACGTTTCCCCGTCAGGCGGGCAAATTCCGCCGGGTGCGGCGTCAATACCACGCGGCAATTTTTATTGCGGCTTTTGAGAATTTCCGTCCCGAAAGCGGCAAGCGCGTTGAGTCCGTCCGCATCGATGATCAGCGTTCCTCCGAAGTTTGCAAGCAGAAATTTTACGGTGCGGTGGGTTCCCCGCCCGGGGGTCATGCCCATGCCGACGGCAACACATTCCGCACCCAGCACGCGGGAAAACGCGGCTTTTTTGCCGAAAAGCGGCGGGGTGATCTTTCCGCGGCGTTCGGGAAGGGTGCCGGTGAGAAGTTCCGGTCGCCGCAAAAGGACGGTGTTTGCCACCTTTTTTACCGTAAACAGACCGCTGTACCCCGCGCCCACCTTTTCTGCCGCCAAGGCGGAAAGCAGCGCCGCCCCGGGATAAATTTCGCTGCCCGCAACGACGTATGCTTTGCCGAACGTCCCCTTATTTACCGTCCGCTTCTGCGGAAAAAACAGGCGAGAGGCAAGTTCGTCGGTCATATCGGTTGTTTCGATTTTTCCGGCTGTTTCGGTCGTTTCGTCAACGGATGAATTTGATACGAATTTTTTGCCGATTTTTGACACCGCAACGGTTGCGGTGTCATTTTTTGAAATATTTTTTAACATAAATCTTGTTGCTTGTACCTCGTTTGCCGCCACAAATTTTTCTATTGCATCCAAGCCAAAGTCATACTTCGTCATCTTCCCGCGCGGATTTTTGGCGTGCGAGAGCTTCCGCGGCGGCCTCGTAAGAAAAACCTTTGGAAAGCAGATGCCGATAGGCTTTTTGGTAGGTTTCGGGCGAAGCCGGCTTGCCGCGCAGATATTTTTGCAGCACGGCGTCCGCGCCCGACGCTTCGGAAACGTCCGAAAGCGCCGCTTCGATTGCTTTTTCCGAAACGCCTTTTTGTTTAAGTTTCAGCCGGATCATTTTAATACCGCTTTTTTTGATCGCGCTTTCGACGTATTCCGCGGCGTAGTCCGCGTCGCACAAAAAGCCTGCACCTTTGAGTTTTTCCACCGCCAGAG
The DNA here is from genome assembly GCA_934272745.1 of uncultured Clostridia bacterium. Taxonomy (GTDB): domain Bacteria; phylum Bacillota; class Clostridia; order Christensenellales; family Borkfalkiaceae; genus SIG402. Next base: position 15,798 of record CAKQSI010000012.1, read on the forward strand.
CGGAAACCTTGGGCGGGTATCCTTTTTGCAGCAGATGATCGTACACTTCCTTTTCGGTCTTGGCAGAAGCCGCCAAAAATCGCGCGCCCTTTTCCACGGCGGCGGAAAGTTCCGCTTCGGTCGCGATGCGTTCGATCTCTTCTTCCGAAATCTCCATTCCCACTTTCAGGCGGTTCAAAAATACGGTCATTGCGTCCATGCCGCAAAAAAACCGGCCGTCCAGATACACGTTTACCCGCCGCTTGTCCTTGACCTGCGGCGAAAGGTCGGTCACGATCGCCATATTTTCCTCCCGAAAAGCATTTTTGTTTGTCACGGCGGGCGCAAAAACCGCCGTTTCCGGTCCCGGCAAGCGGAAGCATCTCTTGCGTGCCGCCCGGAAATTTCTCCGGCAAGCGGAACGATGAAAAGTTCGGGGAAGGCGCCGCCTCCCCCGTTTTATTTATTTTATTATGGTAGTTGCCGTTTTGTCCGCGGGCGATTCATAACGATATTCTTGCTGCGGGCGATCAATGATCGCCCCTGCAAAAATATAGGTCTATATTATTAGGTTTGCAAAAACGCTTTGTTTTTTCAAACAGACTCAGGGCAATCCGCAATCACCGCCCCGCCTTAAAAGCGGGCAATCCCCACGCCACTTAAAGCGGCGTTCCGTAACGACAATATTCCCTCCGCCCTAAAAGCGGTAATCGCCGTAGCCGTCGGTCGAAACGCGGCAACGCCCCGCCAAAAAATCAACCAGCGCCGCAGCGATCCGCGCTTCCTCTTCCCTTTTTACGGGGAAAGTCGCCGTCACTTCCGCGTCGTAAGCGTAGGCAGGCGCAAGCCCCTCTTTTTCCGCGAATTTGCGGAACGCGTCCGAAAGTTCGTACGGAAACGCGGCGCGAAGAAACGCCGCTTCTGCCGTTTCGACAACGGTATTTGCCTCGATCGCAAGCGAAGCGGTTTTGGAATAGGCGCGGCACAGTCCGCCCGCGCCCAGTTTGATGCCGCCGAAGTAGCGGACGACCGCAACGCAGGTTTCCTTGAGATTTTTGGCTTTCAGCACTTCCAACATGGGGACGCCGGCGGTACCCTGCGGTTCGCCGTCGTCGCCGTAGCGCATGAGGTTGCCCGCCTTATCCGCGACGAACGCAAAACAGACGTGCGTGGCAAAGGGGTGCGCTTTGCGGATTTTGGAAAGTCCTTCCCGCGCCTCTTCCTCCGAAGTCACGGGAAAGGCGTACCCTAAAAACCGGGACTTTTTTTCCACCCATTCGATCTCGCTCCGTCCGCCGACGCCGTAATACAAAATTTACCCCCGCGTAACCGCAATGTGTACTTTTTTGCCTTTATGCAGCACGAAATCGCCCGCCGGCAGCGCCGCCTGCGGATCGGTCACCTTTTCTTCGTCGAAACGAACGCCGCCTTCGGTGATCAACCGGCGCGCTTCGCCCTTGCTTTTGCAAAGTCCCGCAAAAACGAGCGCGTCCACCGCGGTAGCCGTTTCTTTCGGAAGCACGACTTTGGGCATGTTTTCGGCATTGCCGCCGAACGCCGCCCGCGCCTGTTCCATGGCGATTTTCGCCTTTTCTTCGCCGTGAACCAACTTTGTGACTTCAAACGCCAACCGCTCTTTCGCGGCGTTGATACGTTCGTCGTTGTATTTCGTCAGTTCTTCGATCTCCTTTAAGTCCATAAAGGTCAGGAGGCGCATACATTCCGCCACTTTGCAGTCTTCCACGTTGCGGAAGTACTGGAAGAAATCGTAAACCGGGCATTTGTTTTCGTCCAGCCACAGGGCGCCTTTCTGTGTCTTGCCCATCTTTTTGCCCTCGCTGTTGAGTAGCAGCGTGCAGGTCATGCAGAACGCGTCTTTCTGTTCCTTTCTCCGGATCAGATCCACGCCCGCGAGCATGTTCGACCATTGATCGTCGCCGCCCAGTTCCAGCTTGCAGCCGTATTTTTTACTCAGCACCAAAAAGTCGTACGCCTGCATGAGCATATAGTTGAATTCGAAAAAGGTCAAGCCCTTTTCCATTCTCTGACGGAAACATTCCGCGGTCAGCATGCGGTTGACCGAAAAATGCACGCCGATTTCGCGCAGAAAATCGATATAGTTCAGGTCGAGCAGCCAGTCGGCGTTGTTGGCGATGACCGCGGCATTTTCCCCCTCGAAATCGATAAAGCGGGACATCTGCTTTTTAAAGCATTCCACGTTGTGATCGATGGTTTCGCGCGTCATCATGGTACGCATATCGCTTCTTCCCGAAGGGTCGCCGATCATGCCCGTGCCGCCGCCGAACAGCGCGATGGGTTTGTGTCCGTAGCGCTGCATCCACGCCATCATCATGACGGGAATATAGTGCCCGATGTGCAGACTGTCCGCCGTGGGATCGAACCCGATATAGAACGGGACGCTTTCGCTCCCCAAAAGTTTGTACAGATCTTCGTCGTAAATGGTTTGTTTGATGAATCCTCTTTCTTTAAGGACGTCGTAAACGTTTTTCATTGCGTTGCTCCTGAAATTTCCGTAACGGATTTGCTGCGATTTCCTTTTCCCCGCAGAGCGTCGGAAACCGATCCCCGTAAAACCGTTCCGTAAAGATTATTTTAACAGACTATCGGAAAAAACGCAAGCGACTTGCCGGGAATTCCCGTTTTTTTCGCGATTTCCGCTACAAGACAGGCGTTTTTCGGAAAGCCGCGTCTTTTTTTCTTAAAAAAATAAGAAAGCGGCGCTTTTCTTTTTTCAAACGATTGTCTTTTTTTGCCGGAATGTGTTATAATGACAAACGGAAACGGAAATCACCTTATATCCGGGGCGCCCGCCGCCGCTTTTAAGAGGCTTACGGAAATCCTGCCGTAAAGCGGCACCTTTCAAGCGCTCGCGCTCAAGGCTCCCGAAACGGAAATTCCGCTTCCCCGAAAGCGGCTTTGCCGCGACGCAAACGTCAACAATTATTTTAAGAATCTTTATGGAGGTTTTCTATGCAATACTCAAAAGAAGTAGAAAATATGGTCTGTGTTGCAAAGGGTCCCAAACACGGTCCGGCTCCCATTCCCGAAGAAGGGAAGTGGGTCGAAGCGAAAGAGATCCGCGACATCAACGGCTTTACGCACGGCGTGGGCTGGTGCGCACCCCAGCAGGGCGCGTGCAAACTGTCCCTCAACGTCAAGGGCGGCGTCATCGAAGAAGCGCTGGTCGAAACCATCGGCTGCTCCGGTATGACCCACTCGGCGGCTATGGCTGCGGAAATCCTTCCCGGCAAAACCATTCTGGAAGCGCTGAACAGCGACCTCGTCTGCGACGCGATCAACACCGCCATGCGCGAACTGTTCCTGCAGATCGTTTACGGCAGATCGCAGTCGGCTTTCTCCGATGACGGTCTGGTCGTCGGCGCGGGGCTGGAAGACCTCGGCAAAGGGCTGCGTTCGCAGGTCGGCACGATGTACGGCACCAAAGAAAAGGGCGTCCGCTACCTCGAAATGGCAGAAGGCTACATTACCCGCCTTGCTTTGGACGAAGATATGCAGGTCATCGGTTACGAATTCGTATCCCTCGGCAAAATGACCGACTTTATCAAGAAAGGCATGGAACCCAACGAAGCGTACAAGAAAGCGACCGGCCACTACGGCAGATTTGAAAACGCCTTCAAGTACATCGACCCCAGAAAAGAGTAAGGAGGCAGGACAATGGCTTTATTTGAATCGTATGAAAGAAGAATCGATAAGATCAACGGCGTTCTGAAAACCTACGGAATCAATTCTGTGGAAGAATGCAGAGATATTTGCCTTTCCAAAGGCGTGGACTGCGACAAGATCGTCAGAGGCACGCAGCCCATCTGTTTTGAAAACGCGGTCTGGGCGTACACCGTCGGCTGCGCGATCGCTATCAAAAAAGGCTGCGTAAAAGCCAAAGACGCCGCGGCTGCCATCGGCGAAGGTCTGCAGGCGTTCTGCATCCCCGGCTCGGTTGCGGACAACCGTAAAGTCGGGCTCGGCCACGGCAACCTCGCTTCTATGCTGCTCGACGACGCGACCGATTGCTTCTGCTTCCTCGCGGGACACGAATCCTTCGCCGCGGCGGAAGGCGCAATTTCCATCGCTCTCAACGCAAACAAAGTGCGCGGCAAAGCGCTCCGCGTTATCCTGAACGGTCTTGGCAAAGACGCCGCAATGATCATTTCCCGCATCAACGGCTTCACCTACGTCGAAACGACCTTCGACCCCTATACCGAACAGGTAAAAGTGGTTTACGAAAAGGCATATTCCGACGGCGACCGTGCGAAAGTCAAATGCTACGGCGCGGATAACGTTCCCGAAGGCGTTGCCATTATGAAACTGGAAAACGTCGGCGTTTCCATCACCGGAAACTCCACCAACCCCACGAGATTCCAGCACCCCGTTGCCGGCACCTATAAAAAGTGGTGTGTGGAAAACGGCAAAAAGTACTTCTCCGTGGCAAGCGGCGGCGGTACGGGCAGAACCCTGCATCCCGACAACATGGCTGCAGGTCCCTCCAGCTACGGCATGACCGACACCATGGGCAGAATGCATTCCGACGCGCAGTTCGCCGGCTCCTCTTCCGTTCCCGCACACGTCGAAATGATGGGCTTGATCGGTATGGGTAACAACCCGATGGTCGGCGCCACCGTTGCCTGCGCGGTTGCCGTAGAAGAAGGCATGAAGAAATAAGTTTCTGCTGAAAGCGGCGCATTTTTGCACTTTTCAGATGAAAGGAGTTTCGCCTGAAGCGGCGCGCATTCCTCGTCATTCGGAAAAATAAGTTTTTGACCGAAAGGCGCGTTTGCTGTCCGTTTTGGGAAAAAGGAGTCTTCTATCGGGAAGGAATTTCCCAAAAGCAATAAATTGATTATAAACGCCCGCCCCGCACCTTTCGGTGCGGGGCGGGCGTATTTTTGTGCCGGATTTTTATTCCGACTGTTTTTTTTGCCGACTTAATTTTAAGCCGACCTGTCGTTATATCGTTTAGTCCGTCTTGCCGCAACGCCGGGCGTTCGGTTTCCCTACCTTACGACTCCGGCAATCGGTTTGCCGGAAACGTAAAGCGGCTTTCTACAAAAAACCGTCAGTTTTCGTCCGTCCAGAGGACGGGATCTTCCCCGTTCTCGTCGTAATGCCAGCAGCCGACCTGCTTGGTTTCGGAATAATACTTATGCGGGCCGGAAGTGCTGACGGCGCTGTTTAAGTTCCAATTGGTGGCTTTGGTGATCGAATTCCAGTTTGCGGAAGTCCCTTCGTAATAGACGACCGTCGTGCGGTAATCGCCCGTTTTGGCAAAGGCGGAAATGCCGAATCTGGTAATTCCTCTGCCGAGAATGAGCGTTTTCATGGAAGTGCAGTTTTCAAACGTCCAGTTGGGGACTTCGCGCAGTTTACTCGGAATATTTGCCCGTTCCAGCGCGGTACAATCGCTGAAGCAGCCCGTACCCATCGCGGTCAGGGTCTGCGGCAAATACGCTTTCACTAGCGCGGTACAACCGGAAAACACACTGTCGCCCAGTTCGGTCACACTGTCCGGCACGCGGATCTCGGTCAGTTTAGTATTATTTGCGAACGCGGAATTGCCGATCTTTTTCACGCTGCCGTCCGTAGGAATCACGCTCAGTTCGTCGCCGAGGATCAGCGTGCCGTCCGATTTCTGAATCAGGCAATGATCTTTCACCGCAAGGTAAGGATTGCTTTCCGCAACGGAGAAATTGCCCAGCCCCACCTTAAGGAGGGACGAGGAACCCAGCGACTGCACGCCCGCGCCGATGGAAACGGTCTTGAGTTCGTAACACAGATAGAACGCGTTCTGCGCGATGGTCTGCACGCTGTCGCCGATTTCCACGGTTTCCAGCACGTCGCAATAGTTGAACGCGCTGTCCTGAATGGTAGTCACGCCGCCGCCGACGACGACTTTCTTCATTTTGGGGAACGAGCCGAACGTATTTCCCGCGATCACTTTAATGCGTTCGTCGGAAATAGTCACCGTTTCGGCGTCGGTCGCAACGACGGTCTTTCCGTCCGCCGCCACCAGAATGTTATCCGCGGCGAAGTAGGAAGCGTTCCCCTCCGCCACCGTAATTTCGGCAAGTCTGCGCGCGCCGAAAAACGCCCCGCTGCCGATCGAAGATACCGAAGCCGGCAGGTGCAGCGCTTTTAAGTACGAACAGTCGTTGAAAGCGTTTACCCCGATATTTTTCAGGCTTGCGGAGAAATCGATCGTTTCCAGCGAAGAGCAACTATAAAAAGCGCCTTCCTCGATGTCCGTAATGGTATCGGGCAGAATGAGGTTTTTCATGACCGAGCGGTTGTAGAACGCGTTTTTTAAGATTCGCGTGACCGGTTTCCCCTCGTACTCTTCGGGAATGATCAGCGTATCGCAGGTTTTGCCCGAATTGTTATACGCCACCCCGTAGGAACCGAAGTAGTCGATATAAGTAAAGGTCAGCATGGCAAGGTCGCTTTCGGTCGCCTCCGGCTTGCCGGGTCCGCCGGCAAAGATCAGTTCGTAATCGCCGCCGAGCGTTGCGTCCCACGCTTCGCCCTTTTCCACCTTTTCCCACTTCTTTTCGGTACCGAGGTAGGTGATTTTTTTCAATGCCTTGCAGCCGGAAAACGCCTGCGCGCCGATGGACTGCAGGCTCTTCGGCAGGGTGATTTCGGTAAGGCGATAGAGTCCCGCAAACGCCGCTTCGCCGATCGCCGAAACGCTGCCGTCGGTGGGAATTTCGCTGTTTAAAAATCCGATCACAACCGTGCCGGTCGCGCTCTCGATCAGGCAGTTGCCCTGCACCGTAAAGGTTTTGTTGCCTGCGTCAACCGCAAGGTCCCAGATGGGCGTACTCTGGAAAGTGCTGGGCGAGATCGACTTCAGCCCCGCGGGAACGGTAAACGACGCAAGCCCCGTATTCATAAAGGCAAGTTTTTCGATTTTTTCCAGTCCGGAATTGAGTTCGACCTCTTGCAGTTTCTTCTGCCCTCTGAAAGCCGAAGCGCCTATTTGGGTCACGTTGCTGCCGAAAATCACCTTTGTCAGGGTCGCTGCTTCGCCGGAGAAGGCGCTTTCCGCAACAGCGACTACGGGGCGATCCATAAAGGTATCCGGAATGGTAATTTCGGCGTCGTCTTCGTTCCGTCTGCCGCTGACGGCATAACCGCCGTCCGTTTCCGTAAACTTCAGTTTCTGCCAAAGGGCGGTCAGCGTTCTGTCCCCCGAGGAACGGGAAATTTTTGTGACCGTCTTGCCGTCTTCGTCCTGCCAGCCGAGGAAAACGTACTTCCCGTGCGTTGCGGGCTGCAATCCGATCTCGTCAATTGCGGTATATTCGGCAGGGTTTTCGGGGGCGTTTTCGCCGCCGCCGAGAACGTATGCAATCTGATACAATTTATAACTGACCGCGGGAATCACTACGTCGCCCGCAACAGGGACGTCCGCCACGATCTTTTTCAGCGCGTTATTATCCCAAAAAGTTCTGTACCCGGCAACTTCCGCCACAGCGGGAATCTCGCCCTCGAAGCAGGCAAGGTGCTTGACGGGATAGATAATATCCGCCTGTCCTTCCTGACGGAAAGTAACGGTATGCACCGCGCGCGTGACGGTGATTTTCGCTTCGCGCGAGGCGGAAGTCAGGTAATAGTTCTGATACTGCCCCACGCCCTCGATAATTTCCGCAATCGCGGTATAGGTGCCTTCTTCTTTCACCTCCCCCGCGTAGCGGACGGAAAGTTCCACGCTTTCGCCGTCAATCAGACCGGAAGCAACGCGCGCCGTCAGGTCTTCGTGCGATTCGCCGTCGTAAGTCACGTTGAAATTGCCGACAAATTCCACGGTCAACCCTGCTTTTTCTACGATAAGCGTCGCTTTTTTATCGGGAATTTCGGCATAATGCGCGGGGTCTTCCACCGTGAAACGCGCGGTGATCTCGTGCTTGCCGACGGCGGAAGTTTCGCCGAAGTACTGCACGGAAACCCCTTGCGGCAGTTCGCCCGTGACCGAAATTCCGTGCACGGCGCCGTCGTAAGTGACCGTTTCGTCAATAAACCCAACGCCGCTCACGTCGCAGACGATCTTTTCGATGGTCAGCCACGCGGTGCAGTCGGGAATGGGTTCGTAATTTTTATCGTCGTTATCGTCGAAGAACCAGAAGTGCGCCAGAATGTGATAAATGCCCGGCTCGGTCTGCGTATTGTCCTGATAGCCGTCGCTTTGGCTGACTTCATAAGCCGCCCAGACGCCCTCCGGCAGGTTTTCGGCAACCAACGTATGCGCCTTGCCGTCGTAAGTGATCACGGTGTTTTCAAACCGCACGCCGCTCATATCTTTGACGGCTTTTTTGACGGTCATGCCCGTTCCCCAAGGGACGATGGGCTCGTAGTTGGCTTCGTCTCCGGTAAAGTAGGCAGTAACTTCGTAAACGCCGGCGTTGATCTGCCCGTTATTTTCGTAACGGACGGTTACCCCTTCGGGAAGGGTGCCTTTGATATAGATGCTGTGCGCCGTGCCGTCGTAGGTAAAGTTTTCCCCCGTAAAGGTGACGCCGCTCATATCGTACACGGCTTTTTGAATGGTCAGCGTGCCGGTCAGCGTTTCCGTACCGAAATCGCCCGTCACCGTCGCCGCGACCGTATAAATGCCGGCGTTTACTTTGTCGTTGCCGGCGTATTCCACGCTTGCCCCTGCGGGAAGCCCGACCACCGCAAGCGAATGTACGTTTCCGTCATAAGTTACGGTAAGGTCGGGAAGCGCCAGTTGCGGCGCTTTTGACGGCTGCACGGTGGGCGCTTCGGAAGGCGCCGCCGTGGGCTTTTCGGTCGGCGCCAACGAGGGATTTTCAGACGGATTTGCCGAAGGAGTTTCCGTAGGCGCTTCGGAAGGCGCCAAAGAGGGCTTGCCCGTGGGAGTTTCCGTAGGCGCTTCGGACGGAAGCAGCGTAGGGGCTCCCGTGGGGGCGGAAGTCGGTTGCTCTCCCGTAGGGGCAGAAGTCGGCGCCCCGGTGGGTTCTCCCGTAGGTGCGGCGATAGAGGCACCCGAAGAGGGCGTGACCGACGGATTATCCGTCCCGCCGCCGCAGGCTGCAAGCCCTGTGCAAAGGGTCAGCGCCAGCAGCGCACTCAGCATCAGCTGCAAAAATTTTTTCATATCGTATCTCCTCTCCCCGCGGCTATCGGAGTTGAATTTCCCTCGAAAGTATCGGGGATTTTCCCGAAAGTACCGGGGTGTGTTCCCGATAGTCTTGGGATTCGTTTCCCCTGCGTCCGCGTGGTAATATGCGTTTTATCTTTCCCCCGCGAATGCGCGGGGAAGTTTTATTGCGGGAATTCTGCGTTTCTTCTGCGTGAGATATCGCATCTCCCTTCTTAAAAAAGTCTACCGCTTTCCGTTTGTACCCAAAGCGCCCGAACTTACCAGATCTCCGGCTCTCCGTTTGCACCGTAGTGCCAGTACGTTCTTTTTGGCATGCCCGGCCGCGTTTCGGAATAATAGAAAACCGACGCCGTCGGCTGTTCGCCCAGCCAGTCGTCTTCTACTCTCACCGCGCTCCACTCTTCTTCGCTCATCGGGACAAAAATACGACACTGCGTACCCACTCCGCAGAAAACCTCTCTGCTAACCGATTTTAACGACTTGGAAAGCATCACCGTTTCCAACGCACTGCATCCGGAAAACGCACTGCTGTCGATTCTTTCAACGGTATCCGGCAACACGATGTTTTTAAGAGAGGAGCAATAGGAAAATGCCTGCTTTATAATCTTAAGCCCTTCCGGCAACGCAACCTCGCGCAAGCCGGTACAACTTGAAAATGCTCCGTCTTCAATTTCCGTCACGCCCGCGGGAATTACGATTTTAGATAACTTCGCGCATCCGGCAAACAGACCGATCTCGATTTTCGTCAACGCTGCAGAAAGTTTGACCGTTTCAAGCGAAGCGCAACCGGAAAAAGCGCTTACGCCGATTTCGCCGAGCGTATCCGGCAAAATCAATTCGGTCATCGACTCACATCCGCTGAATGCCGATTCCCCTATCCGGGTCCATCCCGAAAAAAGTTCGACTTTGGTAAGAGCCGTACATTTTGCAAAGGCGTAATCTCCGATTTTTTCCAGCCCCGCCGGGAATTCTACCGTGCGCAAATTCCGGCATCCGGCAAACGCCATCTCTTTAATTTCGGTAACCCCGTCGGGAATTACGACGGAAGTCAACCCTGCTTTTCCGAACGCGTTCACCCCGATCTTGGTCACGCTGCCGTCCGCCGGAATAACGGCTTCGGCGTCGCCGCTAAGCAGCTCTTTTTCCACAAGGGAAATCAGGGAGTGTTCGTCTTTCTTAAAATAAATATTCTCCGCCGAAATTTTCAGACAATCCAGCGACGGCAAAAACGCCACGAGACAATAGTCCACCTTTTGCAGGGATTTCCCGAGATAGACTTTTTGCAGATTGCTGTGATAATTGTTCTGATAAAAAGCGTCGTTTTCTACCACTTTTACCGTATCGGACAGCGTTACCGACCGTAAATTTTCATAATTGGAAAAGGTGCCTTTTCTGATCTCTTCCACCCCGTCCGGAATGACGACTTCGGTAAGCGTCCACCTTTGGCTTCCCACCGAGCCGCGTTCCAGAATTTTTACTTTGCCGCCCGTAGGGATTCCGGCAATATCGACGCAGCATAAAAGCGTATTCGTCGCTTTTTCGATCAGACAGTTATTGATACTTTCATAAAAGGCGTTGCCTTCTTCGACGGTGATCTTTCTTACGGATTCGCCGAAATTGCCCACGCCGATTTTTTCTACCCCTTTCGGAATAAAAACTTCTCTCAGATCCGTAAACGCGTCTTCCCCGATTTCTTTCAGCGAAGCGGGGAATTCCACCCTCTTTAATCCCGTCCCGAAAAACGCCCTGTTCCCGACCGTTTTCAGCGACGCCGAAAGATCGATCCTTTTGACTTCTCCTCCGCCCGCATAATAAAACGCCTCTTCTCCGATTTCTTCCACGGTATCCGGCATGATCGCGGCAGTCAGAAGATTGTTGTTGCTGAAAGCCGACTTGCCGATGACTTTCAATTTTTCAGGCAAATAGAGAAACCGGATATTTATCCCGAAAAAGCCCCCTTCCGCGATTTCGGTCACGGGAAGCCCGTCGTATTCTGTCGGAATGGTCAACGTATAATATGGCGGCGCGCCCCATCTCATTTCCGGATCGAAAGACACGCTGTATTCGTCTTTTCCTTCGATTTTCTTGAAAATCAGATACTCCGTATCTTCTTCGGTCACCGCCGGGCGGGGCGGAAGTTCTAAAACCGGCTCCTCGGTCGGCTCCTCCGTAGGTGCGGCGATAGAGGCGCCCGAAGTGGGCGTCCCCGACGGATTGTCTGTCCCGCCGTCGCAGGCTGCAAGCCATGTGCAAAGGGTCAGCGCCAGCAGCGCACTCAGCATCAGCTGTAAAAATTTTCTCATATTTTCTTCCTCCTTTTCCCCCGCAAAAGCGCGGGAATTTTATATTTTTCCGTTATCTTCACCTTATCCGTCGTCTTCGCCGCCCCGCGAAATCTTCACCTTATCCGTCGTCTTCACCGCCCCAAAAAGCGCGGGGTATATTCCGCGTGGGGATCAGATTACGTTTATTATCTTAGTCGCACTTTCTCCGTTCTGCGGCAGTCCCGCGGTTACTTTTTCCGGTACAGAATATCGCCCGGGGAAAGAGGTACGGGACTATCGAACGTCAATAATTCCTGCACCAGTCTGGCGTCGGTCACGACCTCGCCCGAAGCGTTTTTCATTTCGGGCATGACGAAAGTTTTTTGAGAGAACCCGGGCGAGCCGCAAAGGGCGGCGACGCGTTCCCCCGCAAAAAATCGATTGCGCATTTCCACCGTAACTCTGCCCTTTTCCGCACTTTTTACGACGGCGAGAAAAACGCCCGCGCCGTCCGTTCCGCCCGTTTTGTAATTGACCGTTTCGGCATTGTCTCCCAAAGCGTAAGCCGTGGTATAGGGGCGATGCGCGGCAAGATCCAGCAGATCAAAGACCTCCTCGGGGAGAGCCGTTCCGCCCGCGGCGAAAACGTCCGCCGCCTTGCGGTAGGCGGAAACCACCGTCGCCAGATAAAACTCGCTTTTCATCCGCCCTTCGATCTTAAAACTGCACACGCCCGCGTCCGCCAGCGTTTTTAAGTATTTGGCAAGGCAAAGATCCTTTCCGCTTAAAAAATAGGTTCCTCTTTTATCCTCTTCCACGCCGAGCGGCAAGCCGGACTGTTCCTCGGTCAGCGCGTAGCGGAAGCGGCACGCCTGCACGCATTCCCCCCGGTTGGCGTCGCGCGAGGTGAAGTAGTTGGAAAGCAGGCATCTGCCGCTATAGGAAATGCACATCGCGCCGTGCACGAAGGCTTCCAGTTCCATATCCCGGGGAATTTTGCCGCGGATTTCGGCAATTTCCGCAAAAGACAGTTCCCGCGCGAGAACCACGCGGGTAGCGCCCAGTTTGCGATAGAGACGGATTGCCGCGGAATTGAGCGTATTCGCCTGCGTGGAAACGTGCAGCGGAAGCTTCGGCGCGACCTCGTTTTTGATGAGCATCAGCCCGGGGTCGGTGACCAGCACGGCGTCCGCGCCGATCTCTTCTAAAAAGCGGAAGTACGCCGCGGCGGGTTGCAAGTCCCCTTCTTTAGCAAAAATATTGACGGTAACGTATGCCTTTACGCCGTGCGCGTGCGCATATGCTACCGCCTGTTTCATCTCCTCTTCGTCGAAATTATCGGCAAACGAGCGGAGAGAAAAGTTCTTTCCGCCCAGATACACCGCGTTTGCGCCGAAATGGATTGCCGTTTTCAGTTTTTCGAAATTGCCCGCCGGGGCAAGAATTTCCACTTTTTTTATCTGGTCTTTTTCCATAGTAATGTCCGATCGTTCTGCCGTAACGTTCAGATCGGCGCCGGGTTTTCACCCGCTTACGCCGTTGCAATGTCCCCGCTATCGCTTACGCCGCTTCGTTTCGGCTTGGCGCTAACGCTTTTTTGTGATGACGGCATAGCCGTCTTCCACCGCAAAAACTTCGCAGGTCACGGTTTCGTCCTGCTGCGCCCTATCCAGAAAGGCGCGTAAGGAGCGGATAATGGCGCCGTGCTTTCTGCGGTAGGGCGTTTCGCCCGTGACGTACCCGTGAAAGGAGACGTCGTCCGCAAACAGCGTACCGTCTGAAAGCAGCAGCCGTTTGCATTCCTCGTAAAACTCCGCGTACGAGCCCTTGGGTCCGTCCAGCAAAATGAGGTCGAACGGCTGCGACAATGCGGGCAACACCTCTTCCGCCCGCCCGAAAATCTGCCGCACGCGGGCAGTCACGCCCGCTTGTTCCAGATTTTCTTTCGCGGTAAGAAAACGCCCCTCGTCCGCCTCGATCGTAACCATCGAGGCTGCGGGAAACGCCGCAAGCAAGGCGACCGCGGTCGCCCCCTCCGCCGTGCCGATTTCGAGAATGCGGCGGTAGTCTTTTTCCTTAACCAGCGCAAGCAGCGCTTTCCGCGTTGCCGGACGGAGGGTTTCCACGCCCGCCGCCCGGTTTTCTTTGTATAATCTGTCGGAAAACGCAATCGCGCTTTCCCCTTCGTTTCGCTTCATATTTCGTTGAATTTCCGTCGTTTGCGGGCGCGACCATACCTGCAAACCCGCGTGATAAATCCGTCTATCGTGGAGCGCGTTAGGTAAAATCCCGCACGCAGCAAGCCCGTCCGTGCTTACGAAACCCATCCGCGCGGACAGCCCTACCGCCATGCGACCTTACGCCCCGTAAAAGCGCGCCCCGCAAAACGGAATTACACTTCCATCACGACGGGCAGAATCATGGGGTTTTGTTTGCTGCGGCGGAAGACGTAATTCTTCAGCGCGCGGCAGACCACGGCTTCCAGTTCTTCCGGGTCGCCCTTGACGTCCGCCTGCCGGACGGCGCCGGTCAGCATCTGTTTGGCTTCCGCCATAAAGCGGTCCATATCCTCGCAGACGAAGCCCTTGGACACGATTTCCGGTCCCGAAATGAGTTCCCCGCTGCCTTCCGCAACGGTGATGACCACCATCATCAGCCCGTCTTCCGCAAGGTGGCGCCGGTCGCGCAGAACGACGTCGTCCCCTTCCATGGAATAGCCGTCCACCAGTTTGACGCCCGCGGGGAAACTTTCGCCCAAAGTCATGGTATCTTCGGTCAGTTCCACCCGGTTGCCGATGAGCGCGATCTGGATATTGCCCGGCTTCATGCCCATATTTTCGGCAAGCAGGGCGTGTTTTTTCAAATGGCGGTATTCCCCGTGTACGGGAATGAAAAATTTGGGATTGAGCAGCGAATGCAGAATTTTGATTTCTTCCTGACAGGCGTGCCCCGAAACGTGCACTTTTTCCAGCGATTCGTAAATGACTTCCGCGCCCAACTGATACAGATTGTTGATCACGCGGTAAACCGATTTTTCGTTGCCCGGAATGGGGGAAGCCGACAAAATGACGGTGTCGTTGTCCCCGATCTTGACGCGGTTGAATTCCCCGCTCGCCATTCTCGTGAGCGCGCTCATGGGTTCGCCCTGACTGCCGGTGCAGAGAATGACCAGATTTTTATCGGGAATACGTTTGATCCGTTCGATATCCACCACGTCGTCTTCGTTGAATTTCAGTTCCCCGATGCGGGAAGCGGCGTCCGCGACGTTCAGCATACTGCGCCCGGAAAACGCCACTTTGCGTTTATATTTTTTGGCAAGATCGAGAATCTGCTGCAGTCGGTGAACGTTGGAAGCGAACGTGGCGATGATCAGGCGGCGTTCGGGATTTTCCGCAAAAATGCCGTCCAAGGTCTGTCCGACCACGCGTTCGCTCATGGTATAGCCGGGACGCTCGATATTGGTGCTTTCCGCAAGCATCAATAAAACGCCTTCTTTCCCGAGTTCGGAAATGCGCGCAAGGTCGATGGGTTCCCCCGCGACGGGGGTCATATCGATTTTGAAGTCGCCCGAATGGTACACCAGTCCTACCGGCGTGCGGACGGCAAGCGCCACCGCGCCCGCGATGGAGTGGTTGACGTTGATGAATTCCACCTCGAACGCGCCCAGCGTCACGCGCGTGCCGGGCTTGACGCAGTTCAGGTTGACGTCGGGCAGGCGATGTTCTTTCAGTTTGTTTTCCACCAGCATCAAAGTCAGTTTGGTGGCAAAGACGGGGACGTTAAGTTCTTTCAGCACGTAAGGAAGGGCGCCGATGTGATCCTCGTGTCCGTGGGTTAAAACGATACCGCGGATTTTGTCCTTTCTTGCGATAAGGTAACTGAAATCGGGAATGACGAGGTCGATGCCGGGCATGGATTCGTTGGGAAAACTGGAGCCGGAATCGATGATGATGATGTCGTCGCCGTATTCGAGCGCGGTCATATTTTTGCCGATTTCGCCCACGCCGCCGATAAACAGCACCCCGAGTTTTTGTTTCTCCGCCTTTTTAGCGGGTTTATTTTTCATTGCGTTTCTTTTCTTGTCGTTCGTGTTCGGCGTAAATTCGCCGTATACTTCTTTTTTGGTTTTCTTTTCTTTCAAGCCGATTACTCCTATGGTTAACGTGTGTGTTTCCGCAGATCAGGCGGAATAATTTTGTTTTACGTACCGTTTTGCGCGCATTTTTACGTATTACGTTGCGCGTTTTTGCACGTCTTTTTACCGCCGCTCGGGCGGAATGGTTTTGTTTTTTACGATCGTTGCCGCCGCTCGGGCGGAAAGTGCGTTTGCTTTTCGTAATGCGGAATTACGATCGAAAAGGCTATGCTTTATCGGATAAAACGCCCCTCATTTTTCGTAGGAACGATCATTGATCGCCCGCACTATCTCCCGCAAGATTTTGTTTTATCGGACGAAAAGTTCTCTGTTTTTACAAGCATACGGGATAAAAGCAAACGCGCGGCACCGATTTTTATTTCCTTTTTCCGTAGGGGCGATCATTGATCGCCCGCGCGGGACATACCCCGCGGTCATAAATCATACCCCGCGGGCATAAATCACACCCCGCAGGCGTAAACCGCCCGCATCGGTCCACCCCGCGGACTTCCTATTACGCCCGCAAACTTCCGCTGCGCCCGGCAATCGCTGTGCCCGTCAGTTTTCCTCGGTTTCGTCCTCGGACATGGCAAGTTGCAGTTCTTCGGCAAGGAGAGAAGAGGCGGCAACGCCCTTTTTGCTCTGCCCTGCAATGGGGCGGGCGGAAATCACGCGCTTTTTGGGCGGCGCGGCTTTCCTCCGCGGGTTTTTGTCCGAAACCTTCTTTTCCTTTACGGCTCCTGCCGCAAGGGGCGGAACGCCGAAACCGATATCGCCGAAGGGGTCAAACCCGCCGAAAGAAGCGTCGGCCATCTCCTCTGCAGGGGCGGAATCCGCCGCGTTTTCCATATGTGCGGACTGCCCGGCAAAACGGGCGGCTTCTTCTGCGCGGCGCGCTTCTTCCGTACGCTGCATTTCTTCCAAAGCCGTGCGGGACGCCTGTTCCGCCGCCTTTTGCGTTTGTTCGGCAAAGGCACGGGACGCTTCCTCCGCGGCTTTCTGCATGGCTTCTTCCTGCGCCAATCTGGCTTCCTCGGCGGCTTTTCTGGTTTCTTCGGCGACGCGTTTTGCCGCTTCTTCCGCGGCGATGCGCGCGGTTTCTTCCACCGTTTTTGCCGAAATTCCGGCGGCTTGCTCCGCGTTTATGCGTTCTTTTTCCGCCAAAAGGTCGCGTTCCTCTTTCAGGGCGCGGTTTTCTTCCATCGCGGCGGAAAGCGTTTCAAACATGGCGCTCATCTGCGCTTTCAAGCCGGCAAGTTCCTCTAAGACCTCGGCGTTATCCGCGGGGGCGGAAGCGGGCTTTCTTTCCGGACCGCCGGGCTCCGATTCTCCCGCAGCGGGCGCGGAAGTTTCTTCCCCCTCTTCGCCGGGGACGAAGCAGGCGGGTTCCTCTTCCGCTTCCTCGTCGGTTTCTTTGGTAACGGCAATCGCCGCGTTCTCCTTTTCGCGGAGCAGGGCGGCAAGTTGTTCTTTCACCTCGGCAAGTTCGCTTAAAATGCGGTCGTTATCCGGGTCGGAAACCGCTTCTTCCGCAGCCGCCGGTCTTTCCGCAAGTTCCTCTTTCAAGCCGGAGATGGCGGAAAGCACGCGTTCGTCGTCCGTTTTGGTTTCCACGCCGTTTTCCTTTAAGTACGCGATCTCCTCTTTCAGCGCCTTGACTTCGGCAAGAAGTTCCTCTCCCTGCAAAGCGGCGGCAACGCTTCCCGCCCCGTCCGAACGGGCGGCAAGCCCAATAAGTTCGGTCTTCAGCGCGGCAATATCGGCGGCGGAAAGCGAAACTTCCGCCCCTTTTTCTTCCGGAATCTCCAGAGAAATCGCGGCAAGCAGCGGCAACGACAAAATCTCGGTCTTGAGGTCGGCAAGGGTCTGCCGTTCCTCTTCCGAAAGGCTGTGATAGTCTTTCGCCGTAAGGGCAGCGAGGGCGGTAACCGCCTCTCCCCCGGCGGCAGCGCTGTCCGAAAGAGCGGCTTTGGCTTTCGCCGCTTCGCCCGCGGCGGCGGAAAGTCCCCTGCCGGAGGCGTCTTCCGCGACCGAAAAAGCATGTTCTGCCGCGCGCAGTTTTTCCGTATCTTTTAAGCAGGCGGCGTTACTTCGCAACAGTTGCCGGATCCCGCGGCTGCCCGCAAGCACAACGCCCGCAACACGCGCGCGGATTCCTTCCGTAATCTTTGCGGCGGAGGCTTCCGCACCCGGCGCGCGCTCCTTCCCCGCACGGATCAGAAGGGCGTCCACCTGCTGTAAAATATCGGCGAGGTGATCGGCGGAATCTTCTTTCAGGTACGCGACGACCGCGCCGGACAATCCGGAAAAAGCGGCGTCCGCATTCTTTTGCAACGCCGCGAGAACCGACCGCAGCAGCGTTTCGGTTTCGCCCGAAGCCTGCCGCTTTGCAAGCGCTTTCTGCCCGGCGGCAAGAGAAACGATCGCCCCGCGCAGATCTTCGATCTCGTCGGACACGACGTTGAAAATGTTCTCGAGCACCAGCGAATTATCGCCCGCGCAAAAATCCTGCACGCGCTGCATGGCGGCGGATTCTTTGTTTTCGGGGAAGCGCGCCCCGGGATCGGTCACCGCCGTTTCCGGGTGTACGGAAAGTCCCTGCGCGCCGAAAGCGCCGCCCGCTTGCCCTGCGGCAACCCCTGCGGGAGTTCCTGCCGGAGCGGACTGCGCACCGCCTGCCGCGTTCACGCCGTATCCCGCTCTTGCGCCGCGTTCCAGCGCGGCAAGACGGCGACGAAGCAGTTCCACTTCCTCTTTCAGGTCGGAATTCTCCTCGTCCAGCATCGAAACCTGCCTTGTCCCCACGGGATCCACACCCCCGGCGCGGCGGACTTCTTCTTCCATTTCATGAAGGCGGGCGCGAATTTCTTCTTCGCTCACGCCGCGGTAAGTGCTTCTGCCCGTAATGCCGAGTTCTTTGCGGAGTCTGGTCACTTCGTTTAAATCGCACGTGATTTTTTGCAATGCTTCGCGGTTTTCTTTGGTGTTCTGCACCCGCTTCAAGTCGAATGTTCCGTTGGAAAGCGTCATATATTACCACCTTTTCGGTTTCGTCCGGGATCGTTCTCGTCCGATTTCTCTTTTTTCTTTACTTTTTGCTGCGTGTACGCGCAAATGCGGGCGTGCACACGTCCGTGTAACTATTATATATCAAAATTTTCCGTTTGTAAACCTATTTCGTATTTTTTTACACGCCAAAGCGGGAATTCTTGCCAAAATCTGTCTTTTTTTGCCCGGCGGTTTTCCTTTCCCGCGCATTTGGTTTTCCTTTCCCCCGCATTTGGTTTTCCTTTCCCGCGCAAGTCCTCCGCGCCTTGCCAAGAACCACCCAGCGCATTATCACGGAATACCGCCACACCCGTCGTTGCAATACCCCGCGCATCGTTTAAAAACACCCGCCGGCACGGTTTCCTCTCACGCACTACCCCACCGATACGACGCTATCCATACGAAATACCACGCCGCTCGGCGGCAGAAGTGTCTTTCCTTTCGTTTTAACAAAGCGCGCAGGCTGCCGTGCAGGTCGGCGGAAAGGCGCCTTCCTTTCGTTCCGACGCAGCGCACGGATCACCCGCCGCCCGGAGCAAACCGCTTCTTTTCGCTATAGCAAATGGTTTGTCTAAGGAATACTTATACCAAAAAGTGAGTATTTCCTTTGCATTTCCGCCTTTTTCTTGTTATAATAATGCAATCTATCATCTATCGTTATTGAAGGAGGATAACATGAGAGTCTATAATTTTGCGGCAGGTCCTTCGATGTTGCCGGAAGAAGTTTTACTTAAAGCGCAGGCTTCCCTTTTGGATTACGAAGGCACGGGCATGAGCGTGATGGAAATGAGCCACCGCAGCAAGCCCTTTATGAAGATCGCGGAGGAAGCGGAAGCGCTTTTGCGCGAGTTGATGCACATTCCCGAAGATTACGAGGTTCTGTTTTTACAGGGCGGCGCTTCCACCCAGTTCGAGGCAGTTCCGCTGAACCTTACCGTAAACGGGAAAGCCGACTACGTCGTGACCGGAAATTTCGCCAAAAAAGCCTGGAAAGAAGCCGCAAAATACACCGACGCAGTCGCCGTCGCCTCGTCCGAAGAGGCGAATTTCACCTATATCCCCGACCTTGATTCCGCCAGTTTCCGCCCCGGCGCGGACTACGTGCATATCACGACCAACAACACGATTTTCGGCACCCGTTATGCAAAAATCCCGCAGGTCCCGACCACGCTCGTGGCGGATATGTCCAGCAATATTTTGTCCGAACCGGTGGACGTCACCAAGTTCGGACTGATCTACGCGGGTGCGCAGAAGAACGTCGCCCCCGCGGGCGTGACCATTGTCGTCGTGCGGAAAGACTTGCTCGGGCACGCGCAAAAAATCTGTCCCACCATGCTGAATTACGTCACGCAGGCAAAAGAACACAGCCTGTACAATACGCCTCCGTGTTTCTGCATCTATATGGCGATGCTGAACCTGCGCCACCTGAAAGCCCACGGCGGGGTGGAAGCGGCATTCCTCCGCAACAAGGAAAAAGCCGCGCTTTTGTACGACTATATCGACGGCAGCGGTTTCTACCGCAACGCCGTCAAAAAGGAAGACCGCTCGCTGATGAACGTTCCCTTCGTCACGCCGTCCAAGGAACTGGACGAAAAATTCGTGGCGGAAGCGGCGAAAAACGGCTTGGTTTCCCTGAAGGGACACCGGCTGGTGGGCGGTATGCGCGCTTCGATCTATAACGCCATGCCCAAAGCAGGCGTGGAAAAACTGGTCGCCTTTATGAAAGATTTTGCCAAGGAGAACGCCCTATGAAAGACTTCCCGCCCGTAAATGAAACGCCGCCCGCAAAAGAAATTCTGCGGCTCAACGCCATCAGTCCCGCGGCATACGAATACCTGCCGAAAGATTACGCTTTAACCGAATCTTCCGAATCCCCCGTAGGGGTTTTGGTTCGCAGCGCTAAAATGCACGATCTTGCCCTGCCGGAAAGCGTCCTTGCCGTGGCAAGAGCGGGCGCGGGCGTCAATAATATTCCGGTGGAAGCCTACGCCGCCCGCGGCGTGGTGGTGTTCAACACCCCCGGCGCCAACGCCAACGCCGTAAAGGAACTGACGATCGCGGCGCTTCTGCTCGCTTCCCGCAAAATTGCGGACGGCATTGCGTGGGTGAACACGCTGAGTAGCGACCCCGACCCCCTGAAAACGGCGGAAAAGGGCAAATCCGCCTTCGTGGGACCCGAACTTGCCGGCAAAAAACTGGGCGTGATCGGGCTGGGCGCCATCGGCGCGCCGGTAGCGAACGCCGCGGTTTCTCTCGGCATGGAAGTCTACGGCTACGACCCCTATATTTCGGTGGAAGCCGCCTGGCGCCTTTCCCGCGCGGTAAAGCACGAAACCGACTTCGATCATCTGCTTTCCCTGTGCGATTATGTGACCGTACACGTTCCCTTTACGGGGGAAAACAAGGGATTGTTCAACGCCGGAACCATCGCGAAGATGAAGCCGGGCGCCGCCCTTATCAACCTTTCCCGCGGGGAACTGGTCGATAACGCCGCCGTCCTTGCCGCGCTTGCAAGCGGCGCGCTTTCCCGCTACGTGACAGACTTCCCCGCCGCCGAACTCATCGGCAAGCCGAACGTCGTCTGCATGCCCCACCTCGGCGCTTCCACCCCGGAGGCGGAAGACAACTGCGCGGCAATGGCGGCGCGCGAACTGGTCGATTATATCGAAAACGGCACCATCAAAAACAGCGTCAACTATCCGGCGATCTCTCTGCCCCGTTCGGGGAACGCCCGCGTTTCCATTCTGCATAAAAATCAGAAGAATATGATCAGCGCGATCACTGCGGTGCTTTCTTCCGACAACAAAAATATCGAAAACTTCGTAAACAAGTCGCGCGGGGAATACGCCTGCAGTCTGCTGGATTTAGACGCCGCCCCGGGCGAAGCCGTCCTTGCCGCCCTGCGGAACATCGACGGCGTGATCCTCGTCCGCGCGCTGTAATTTTGCGGCGAACAGGGGTATCGCTGATTGTATTTTGCCGGAAACCGTGACCGCCGACAAGCAATAACTTACTGCAAAACCGTAACCTTCGACAAGCCGTACAATGCTCGCGGAACCTTTATCCGACGCGCCCGTCGCAGCCGACGTACCCGGCTGACATCTCCCGCAACACCCCGCGCGGGACGCCTCAGCAGCAACAAACGTTTCTGCCAACACCTCCAAATCAACCTTATAAAAACACCCCGCGGGCGCCACACCGTCAACGAACGCCCCGGTCAAAACCTTTAAACTCTTATAAAATACCCCGCGGGCGCCGTTCGGCGCCCGCAATTTTTATGCTTTTGCGTTTTCCCCCTTTCTTTCCTGAGCAATGCGGCGGGCAACGTTCCGGTTGCACGTTACAAACGGAAGTTTCCCTTCGGGCGCAAAAAAATTTTCTTCGTCTGTTGACAAACCGCCCGCAGGACACCTGCGGACGGGCAGGACATAAAAATCAGGCTCCCTTACGTAAGGGAGCCTTTCTTATTTTAGCCGGAAAATTTTCCGCTTTTTGCGAAATGCTTTCGTTTTAACGTAGCGCTTTCGTTTTAACGGAAACACCGCGTTATAAAAATTTTCAGGCGAAAAACCATTCGCCGTTTTCGGCAAGACGCTTCCTTTTTGAACGAAATATTCCACTTAGCCGGGAACGCTCCCGCCTTTTACAAAAGCCCTCTTGCCCTAAAAACCCGTTCCGGCTTCCGGCGCAAAGTTTCCGCGCAAATCCGCACGAAAATTTACTGCGCGGCGGCGATCGCCTCGTAATGGTTAACCAGCGCTTTCTGCCCGTACGCACCGAGATATTTGTTGAACACCGTATCGGTGCGCGCCTGCGTAACAGCCGCGCTTGCGGTAAAGCCGTTCAGGTACTGATAGGCGACGTTCAACTTCTCGTACATCATCGAAGTGCGCGTCACCACGTCCTCGTTCGCCTGTTTGAAAACCGAATCCGCCGCCGCTTTGTTGTAATTGATCTCGTCCTCGGTCATCTTGTTGTTGTATTCCAAAATGCCCGCCAGAAGTTTTTCGTCCGCAAGGCGAAGTTCTTCCTTTTTATCCGCAAGCGCCTGCTGATAAGCGGCGGTCGCCTGCGAAATTTTGGTGTCGTATTCCGCCGAAACGCGCGTTTTTTCCGCGGTAAGATCGGCGCTTTTCTGGTTGTATTCCGCCGTCGCGGCGTCTTCTTCCGCCGTTTTTTCGTCCGCGATCTGCGCCTTTTCCGCAAGATACCAGGCGGAAAGGGTCATGCCGCGGTGCAGCACGTCGCTTTCCAGATCCGCCAGTTTTTTGGTCTTTTTCTGCTCCGCAGCGGTGAATTTCGCCGTCTTTTCGGCAGAAAGCGCCGCAAGTTTTGCGTCGTATGCGGCAAGAACCGCGGCTTTTTCGGTAGTAAGGGCGGCGGAAAGCGTACTTTTTTCCTTAACCAGCGCCGTTGCAAGCGTGGTAAGCGCCGCGTCCGTCCGCGCCGTTCCCTCTTTTCTTGTGAGAATCATGTCGGGATAAATCGCCGAATAAAACACCGAGTACGTGCTGTCGATCTCCTCAAATTTTGCGATCATCTGATCGCGCGTGATTGTCGTTGCCATAGTTCCTCCTTATTCCCGAAAACTGAGTACGGGTTTGACGTACGTCGCCCCGGGCGAAAGCGAGCGGATCTCCACCCGAAGTCTTGTGCCGGACATGGAAAGTTTTTTGACGTTTTCCCCCTCGGAAAGGGGCAAAACCGCGCCGCATTTTTTGCCGATGACGCGCATCGTCCCCGGTTTTCCGGCGCAAACCGAAATGCAGACCAACCGTTTTTCGGAGGACGCTCTGCCAAAATCGGTTTCTTTCGACGACCAGTACTTTGGAAGCGGCACGTCTTCCACCGTCGCGGTTTCGGTCAGGATCCCCACCGCTTTTTTGCCGTAAGAAGCGTAAATTTCCCCGCCCGCGGCACTTTCCGCAAAGCAAAGCGAAGTGATATTTCTGCCGTTGCCGGTAAAAACGCCCTCGTCGGGGTCATAGAAGCCTTCCCTCGCGCCCTTTTTTCCGGACTCGTAGGCGAAATAGTACGCGCCGTCCTTGGCGGCGCCCGTCACCTGCTCCTCCGTTCCCGGCACGACGGGATAAGGCAGCGCTTCCGCCCGGTCGATTTTGCCGCTCTCGTACCGCACGACGTGCCCGTAGGAAAGGACGTACAGCCGCTTTCCGTCGGTCGCCGCGCTTTCAGGGCAGATCCGTTCCCCCACGGGGACGGCGGTCACCGAAAAATCTTCCGGCGTGGTACCCGAAAACAGAAAAATTTTGCGGTCGGAAAACGCCACGATTCTGTCCCCCACGGACAGAATCCGCCGCACGCGATCGGGAATGGCGGGATAGAATTCCCCCGCTTCTTCCTCGGTTTTTTGGTACGGCTTGGTCATACGGACGGAGCCGCCCGTAGTGAGAGCATACCATCTGCCGTTTGCATAAGCGACGTCTTTTGCAGGGAAATCGAACAGTTTTTCGGTAGACGTCCCGTAAAAAACGGTCACACCGCCCGAATAAGCCACGCCCAGCGCAGCCTGTCCTTTCCACACCCCGAAGCCCGCGTGCGGCGCCGTGCTTTCGCTTTGCGACACCGTCTGCCCGGTCAGCGTTTTGGGATAAAAAACGTACAGCGCGCCGCTTTCCGTCCAGTACACGACGCCGCCGTCCGTTTCCGCCGTAAACCCGAGCAGTTTTTTAGGGACGTGCGGCAATTTTTGCGCCTGCTTCACACCGTACATGTCGGTCAGAACGCCGCCCTGCACGCGGAAGTTTTCACTTTCCGCAGTCAGATTTTTTTCAAACGCAGCGAGGTATTTCCCGGTCAGGGAATTGAAATTGTACAGCGAAACGTACCGTTTGCTCAACCCCGCCACCCCCTTTCTCTGAGGTGCGCCGTGCGGTGCTTGCCCGAACACGCCGAAAGCGCCTTTTCGTATTTGTCGTTATATTCCGCGGCGAGGTCGGTATTCCCGTCCCGGACGGCGCATTCCGCCGCCGTAAAATATACCAGCGCGCGGTCGAAAGCGCGCGGCAGATCGGGTTCCTCCTCGTCGGAACTCTCCAGCGGGCGGCGTTCATAACACACAAGCGGATTGCCCGCCGGCGCATAAAACCCGTCCGCTCGTTTTTCGGCGGGCAGCCCGTTTACCGTCAGCACCCGCGCGGGGGCGTATTGCAGCGCGCCGTAGGGCAGCCATTCCCCTGCGGAAGAAACGCGTTCTTCCACCCGCGTGCCGCCGCGGCGCTCGCAGACGTCCGCTTCCGCAAGGCGAAGCGCCGCCCGCAGGAACGCGACGTCGATCTTCGCCACCGCGGGATTATCCGGTCCCTCGCCCGTGAAAAAGGCGGCGGCGTCTTCCTTACCCGAAAGGCGTGCCGCCGCGCACAGTATTTCTTTGATCTTCATATTCTTTCTCCTTGTCGGCGCGGGGAAAAACGCCCCGCGCCGCAGCCCGAATTTGTTATAATCCGTCTTTCAGGATTGTTTTTATCCGTCTTGCAGGATTTTCTTTTATCCGTATTTCAGGACGGTCGTAACGAGGACGCCCCTCTCAAAGGAGTTTTGGAAGCAAGCCGCTATCCGCCCTTCAAAGGGCTGCCCTTAAAGCCGGCGGCAAACACGCCGCCCGGAATAACCGATTTTTAAGGGTACGTCCCCTTAAAATCGGGAACCCGTCCCCGATTTCAACCCGTCCCGATTTTTCACCCTGCCAGAGCCTTAGTCTTCGGTGATGCCGGAAAGCATCGCCTGACCGATGGGCTTTAAGCAGATGAGGTCGGCGTACTTGACCAGCGTTGCGGTATAGACGGGTTTGCCGGCGACCTGTTTTAAGATTCTGCCGTCTTCCCCTTCCAGAAACTGCCAGTCGCAAAGCTGATGCAAAACGAACTCGTCGGTGTTCAGCAGATACATCGTGCCGTCCGGACAGAAGCGATCGCTCACCACGGGAACGCCGTTGTAGATCATCGCCATATGACCGCCGTCCAACTTTCTGGATTCGGTCGCAATGCCCTTGTCGGAAAGCAGCTTGCGCAGCGCTCTCTTGACGCCCGCCGAGCAGACGATCAGGTTGACTTTGCTGTCCGCGGTTTCTTCCAGATAGTCGATGGCTTTCTGGATAGCGCTTTCGGTAAGGCTGCCGACTTCGGACTTCATATACGGAACCAGCCACTTGTGAGAAGCGCGATCCAGTCCGTAAATGCTGCCGGTGGATTTGAAGATGGCGCCAAGACCGGTGATTTCCTTGTTATAGGAACCCTGCACGGTCAGAATGTCATCTTTTGCGACGGGGGAAGCCGCCGTTTTAGACAGCGTTACTTTCTTACCGTCGCGGTCGATGGCGGTAATGCGGACGGCGCCGAAGCCGGTCACGATGCCGGAAGCGGAACGGACGTCCACGCTCATGCCTTCCATCAGGTTTTTCACGCTGTCAACGGTGATAACGCCGTCCGCAACCGCGGTGACGGTGCAAAGTTTGCCCGTGCCGTCGCCGAACAGCATTCTGCCGAAGTTGAAGGACGAAGCCTTGACCAAACCTTCCATTTCCGCATTCAGCAGGTTGACGAACGCGCCCGCGTTGTTTTCGGAAGCGCGCACCGCTTTATCCGAAATTTCGATGGTGCCGTACAAGTTTTTCAGGGTCAGTACGAACTGTTCGTAATTGTTTCCGCCCGCGGCAGGCAGTGCGCCGTCTTCGCTTCCCGCGCCGACGCCGCCGTTGACGCCGTAACCCGCAACTCTGCGGATCTCTTTGCCCCACACGTCGGTGGAAGTCTTTTTCATCGCGGCGAGCAGCGGGTTAACCCCGGTGTTCAGCTGGTCGGTCACAACGTCGAGATATAAAGTTTTCAGCGCGTTATCCGCGCTCTGCATGGTTACCATAATTCTTTTTTCTCCTTTCTTCTATTGAAATTTGTTTCGGGATTCCCTTTCTCGTCCCCGCCTGTTTTGGGGGACGGAACCCCCTTTAGTCGATTTTGGTTTGCCGGAACATTTTTTCCGCAAGTTTGCCTGCGTCTTCGATGTTTTTCGGCTTGACGGGCGGCGCGATCGTCACCTGTCCTACGTCGGTCAGAACGGGCACGTTCCCTTGCGCGCG
Organism: uncultured Clostridia bacterium; assembly: GCA_934272745.1. Taxonomy (GTDB): domain Bacteria; phylum Bacillota; class Clostridia; order Christensenellales; family Borkfalkiaceae; genus SIG402. Next base: position 42,473 of record CAKQSI010000012.1, read on the forward strand.
GGCGATCGCCGTGACGTATTCTTTCACGGCGTCCTCCCGGATTTCCTTTTCGCGGGAAACGAAGGCTTCTTTATCCGCCTTTCTGGCGTCTTCCAGAGCCGCGGCATACGCCGCTTCCACGTCGCGGTCGGTGACCCGTTCCTTGCCCGACAATTTTTCCCCGAGCAGGGGCAGAATGTCCTCGCAGCCGCCGCGTTTTGCAAGGAACGCCGTCACTGCCGATTCCACCTCTCTCCCCTCGGGTTCTCCCTGCTTTTCTGCCGGGGCGGAAGAAGACTTCTTCTCCCGATTATCCTTGCCGAAAAGTTCCCCTTCCAATGCGCTCAGTCTTTGACACTTTTTGGTGAACTCCGCCTGCAGCGCGTTGTATGCGGATTCCAAAGAGCGAACGTCTTTAAATTTTCCGGAATACCCGGCAGTCCCTGCCGCGCCTTTCTTCTCTTCCGCCTCCGCGGGTTGCGCCGGCGCCGTCATTCCTTTTTGTTCGTTATTCTCCATCTTCCTGTCCTCCCTTTAACATTTTTTTATGTTCTTCGATATGTTTGATGAAACGCGCCTTTATTTTGTCGGTGGGGTTTTCGCTTAAAACGGCGCGCGTATGCTCCGAAATATGCAGTTTGTGATCGTCGTAGATCTCCGCCGGCACCTCTTTGGTGCGGAGCAGCAGATTTTCTTCCGCCGCGCGCGTCGCGTGCAGTTCGGAAAGGTCGTTTGCCCCGTCGAGATTGGCGTACCCCATGGCGCGGAGCAGGCGTCGTCTGGTGGCGGAATCCAGCCCGCCGTCTTCCGAAGACAGCAGCCCCGCCGAAAGCAGTTCTAAAATCACGCTCTTGATCTGTGCGGGCGAGGAAGCCGATTCGCTTTCGGTGTCGAACGTCACGTCGTCGCTGGTCAGGTCGGTTTCCGAAAAATACACCATCTGCACTTTTTTGCCCGTACCGCCGGCGCGCATCAGCCGCTTTTTGCCGGCGTAGGCTTTCAAAAGCCGCAGCATCTGCTTGCCTACGCCGAGGATCGCGCGCTTTTCCGCGTCCGTGGTCATGGACAGGCGATTCTCGTCCTGTTCTACCAAAAGTTGCAGCGCTACGCCGCTGGTGATGTTGCTGGGCGTTTCGGAATTGCGGCTGATTTCGGACACGCCCGAAATCTGGACGAATTCGTTGGACAGCCGTTCCTCTTCCTGCGTGAACTCCTTGGGAAAGGTCGCCCCTTCCAAAAATCTGGGCGGCGTTGCTCCCTGCCGGTATACGACGACTTTGCCGGGGGCGAGCCCGTCTTCCGCCAGGTCATCGGTATCCACCGAGCCGTCTTCTACCGTCAGAACGCCGTTTGCAAGGCGATTCAGAAATTCGTGTTTGCGGTTTTTGACCGCGTTATATGCCCGCTGCAGCGGAATCAGCCGTTCCACCACCGAAGTGCCGAAAAAGCTGCCCGCGTACAGGATCGCCGTCTGCCGCACGAAGGGAAAATCCCGCGTGCCGTTTTCGCCGTTAAGGTACGGCAATTCGCCGTCGTACAGCAACTCGTCGCCCGCCACCACGGTCATTCTGCCGTGGGGAAACGCCGCGCTCTCCCGCTCGTAGCGTTCGATCAAAACGACGCTGTCCCGCCGCCCTTCCGGGTCGTCCTTCTTCTGGTCGGCGTCCGAAAGGGTATAGACGTCCACCGTCCGCCCCTCGACTTCCACACCGTAAAGTTCCGAAATCAGCGATACGGGTACGGCTTTTGCGTGAATCAGACTCCTGACTTCCGCCAAAGATTCTGCGGAAAGCGAGTCGGGAAAGATCTCGAACGGCGACACCGCCGTGACCGAAATATCCCCTTCTTTGACCGGTTTTCCGTCGGCAAAGCCTACCGTTTTGCCGGCACGCGGATTCCACAGAACCTCGTAAAACACCGTGCCGTACGTTTCCGAAAGTACGGCTGCGCGCTGAATGATATCCGCAAGTCCGATGCGTTCGGAAGTTGCTTCTAAAACGCGGGTGGCAAGTTCCGCGCTGCGGATATCCCCCTCCTCGTCGGTTGCCGAACGCACTACCAGCGTCGGGCGGATACGCGCAAGTCTTGCAAGCCGGCTTTCGATGACCGGCGCAATGTTGTTGTACACCCCGCGATAACTCCAGTCGTACGCCTTCGGTACCTCTTCCACGGTGCACCGCGGCGTCACGTCCACATACTGGTTGCCCGCCAGGTAATTGCGGCAAAGTTGCCAGGTCAGTTCCCGCTCCCGCCGCTCCTTTCTTCTTTTTAAAAAGTCCTCCGTCACCTCGCGCACGAGGTCGATTTCTTTTCTCGATTTCTGTTTCGTGTTTCCCATTTTCTCTCCTATATTTCGGGCGCCGCCCGAACGATACCGCTTGCGGAAGTCTTTCCGCACAAAACGGCGTTTTTGTTTTGAATTGTTGATTGCGTTTGCCGCGCGCGAATATATTTGTCAAAAGTCCCCTTTCTCCCCTCGCGCGCGGCGTTTTCCGGCAACCACGCGCCGATTTTTAAGGGACGTACCCCCGTTTTCGGGAACAAGCGCCCGCTTTTCGCAAGTTGCCGTTTCCGCTTCGGCGAAAATCAAGGTCGCTTTTCGCAAGTTGCCGTTTCCGCTTCGGCGGAAATCAAGGTCGCTTTTCCTCCCCTCGTTTGCCATAAGCATTGCGAAAATTCACGCTTTGTTTCCGTCCCAGCCGCCGGGGTATTCTCCGGAATCTTTCTCAACCGGGGCGTTCTCTCCGGGGCGTTCTCCGCCCGGCTCTTTCTCTTCGATCTCCCGCAAAAGCCGGGCTAAGTCTTTGGTATACGCCGCAAGTTCCGCGTCGGTCATGGACGAAAAATCTTCCTTTTCCTCCCCTTCCGAAAGCAGAATTTTCACCGCGGCAAGATCGGGCGGAACCTCCTTTTTGGTCACCTTGCGGCGCTTTAACACCTCTTCTCCGTCGTCGTCGATGCCGTACTCCTCCTGCGTTTCCAGCAGGGTTTCCCCCAACGCCTTTCTTAAGAGCGCGCGTTTGATCTCTCCCGCCTTTTCCCATTTTTCTCTCATAAAAACCGTCTCCTTTTTTTAGAATACAGACGGATCAGCCGTTCTTTTTCCTTTAGTACGTCGCTTTTTTGCACTTCCGGCAGGACGTTTCTCGGCTTGGTCATAAGGTAGTACCGCAGCTCGTCCAGCGCGTGGTCGTCCTCCTTTTTCGGGTGGTCGCCGCTTTGCCAGCGATAGGCTTTCAGTTCGCGGATCAGATTGACGCAGTTGCGAAAAATAAACAGTTTTTTCTGCTTTAAATAGCGTTTGACCTGCGCGATTCCCGAAAATAAATCTTTATTGACGTTGCCGTTCGCCGCGATGCCGCAGTCGAAAAAGAGTTCCCGCACCGACTTTTCGCCGCTGAGCGTACGCTGGGAAGCGGCAGAATCGATAAACGCTTCCACCCGCCCCGCCTTGTCCTTTTTCCAGCCCAAAGAGTCCGCAATTTCTTTGATACGGTCGGCGTGATAGTCCACGTTTTTCTCCGCCTCGAAGTGTTCCGCCACAACGTAAACGTTGCCGTCGTAATCCACCGCGTAAAAGTGCGCGGACAGCGGATTGTGCAGACCGGGGTCGATGGAAACCGCGTCCTGCCAATCCGGCGGCACCGGAAAAGGGTCGATCACGTGCACGTTTTCGTCAAATTCCGGATAGACCGGACCGGAGCCCTCGCAAAACCTGCCGTACCTGCGGGAAGCCAGCTCGCTTTCCGGCAGCGCTTTGGTAAAGGCGTCCACTTCCTTTCTGGAAAGAAAGGGGTTGTCCTGCCACTCCATAAACTCGCACCACACTTCGGGGTCGTTTTTGCGGTTGAGAAAAATTTCGTCGTAAACGAAGGTCAAGCCTTTGAGCGGGGTCATCGTGCCGAAAATTTCGCCGCGCTTGTCTAAAACGCGCATCTTGCATTCCCGGTAAATATCCTCCGGCGGTTCTTCGTCAAACCACACGAAGTCGAGCGACGCCCCCTGAAATTTTTCTCTCCCCTGATCGCAGGACTTGAAGCCGATGACCGACGTTCCGCCCAGTTCGTTTTTTATCACGATGCGGTCGATCACGCCGCTTTCCGGTCGGTCCTTTCTGCCCGAAAGCATGACGATATCCTCGATATAGCGCGGGTTTAAGTACGACAGAATTTTTTCCTGCGCGACGTCGCGCTGCACCTGCTGCGAAAGCGATACCACCCATCCGACCACGTTGTTCTTGTTTTTCCGGTAAGGGTGAATGCCGCGCGCAAGGTACACCGCCTCCACGGCGCCGCACTCAGTCTTGCCCGTGCGGTTGCCGCCGAACACCCAGCGGTTGCGCTTTTTGCATTTATGAAAGGCGATCTGCTTTTTATGCCGTTTTTTGCCCGTATTATAAACGGAAAGTTTTTCGCTCTTTCGTTTTCCCGCTTCTTTCAGCGCCTCCGCAAGGCGCAACTTCGTTTCGCGTAAAGTCGCGGAAGCAGAACTTTCTTCCTTGCCCGCCGCTCCTTGTTTGCTCGTGTTTTCCGCACGCGTCGCTTCTTTCTCTCTCGCGTCTTCCGCGATTGCCACTTCTCGCCCGCCTGTGATTTTTGCACGCGTCTCTTCTTTCTCTCTCGCATCTTCCGCGATTGCCGCTTCTCGCCCGCCTGCGATTTTCGCGATTGCCGCTTCTCGCCCGCCTGTGATTTTTGCACGCGGCGGTACTTCCCCGCGCCCGGCTTCCGCAACCGCGGATTTGCTTGTCCCGCCTGCGCTCTCGTTTTCTTCTGCCGCCGGAAACTTTTCCGTCGCACATCCCGCTCCGTCGGGCGCCGGCAGTTTTTTTGCCCCGCCTGCGTTTTTTTCCCCGACGGAGTTCGCTGCTCCGCCCGTATTCTCGCTTGTTTCTGCCGCCGGAAACTTTTCCGTCGCACACCCCGCGCCGTCGGGCGCCCGCGGCAGTTTTTTTGCCCCGCCTGCGTTTTTTTCCCCGACGGAGTTCGCTGCTCCGCCCGCACCCTCGCTTGTTTCTGCCGCCGGTGCGTTCCCCGCTCCGTCGGGCGCCCGCGGCAGATTCGACAATATCCGTCCCTTTTCGCCTGTTTCTACGTTTTTTCTCATTCTCTTTTCCTCTATGCTGTTGCTATATCGTTCAAAAGGGGGGCAAGGCAGATGAAACGCGTATTTTTCGTTCTTTTCGCGTGTATTTGCGCCCTTTGCGCCGCCTTTCCCCGCCCGGCTTCTGCCCGGGCGGAAACCCCCGCTTTCTGCCGTGCAGTCACAAATACGGTCATTCTTTATAAAATGCCGGTCAGCCATTACGATTACGCCCTGTTCTGCGTTCCCTACTCCTACTACCTCCGCATCGTCGATCGGGAAGGCGACTTTTTTCTGGTGGAATATCAGGACAACGCGGACGGCTTCCCCAAAATTTACGGTTACGTAGAAGAATCCGCCGTCAGTACGGAATACCAGACCCCGACCCTTCCCCTCTATCCCAAGCAGTCGCTTTCGGTCATTCGCAGCAGTTACGTCTACACACAGCCCGCGCGGAACGCCGAACTCCTTGCCAGCGCCCTGAAAGACCAGACCGTCCGGCTGTACGGATCCTTCCCGTCCAAAGACGGCGAAGACCTCTTTTATTACGTCAAATTCGGTCAGGTGATGGGGTATATTCCTGCGGAAGCCTGTTCTTCTCCCAGAGAAACGACGCACCCCGACCCCATTCTTTCGCCTTCGGTCGAACCCATCTCCGACCCGTCCGCAACGCCGGCAGGTGACGATTCCCCCGCGAAATCCGTTTCCCGCGGGAAGGAAACCATCGAGATCGTGCTGATCGTCGCCATCACGCTTGCGGTACTTGTCATCGTTTATACCATGTTCCGCCCCAAAAAGCCGGAATCCCGCTTTTTCGACGACGAGGACGAGTAGCGCTTGGCGCGCTCTGCGGGCGCACCCCGTTTGACGGCGAGGACGAGTAATAAACAATTCGTGGTTTGCAGGCGGAGTATACAGGCGCACCCCGTTTGACGGCGAAGCCGTAACGTTTCATACGCGTTCTATACTCAAACACGTTTGGCGGCGAAGCCGAATAACGCTTTTTCCTATTTGCGGCGCCCCCTTAAACGAAGTTTTCGGCGTCCGCTTTTTACAAGAACAATTTTAGCGCCTCTTACCTGCGCGTTTTGCACAACAGAATTTTTAGCGCGCCTTATCTGCGCGTTTCCGCGTCCACCAACGGCAGGGGCGTCAACTTCCACTTCACGACGGGGATCTGCTCCTCTTCCTTTACCGCCGGCTTCTTTTGGGATTCGGCAGGCTTGGGCGCGGCAGCCGCGTTTTTGTTGGCAGCCGCGTCGACGATGGCGTCTTCTAAAAACCGGAAATACGCCGTGCGATCCAACCGCGCGCCGCGGAAGATGCTTTCCACGTCATTTTCGTACAAAAATGCTTCCATCTTTTTTACCGCTCTGCGCAACTTTCTGTAATAAGTCGTCCGCGAAAAAGAATATCTCTCCTTTTTATACGCCCTGCACGCGCCGGTAAGCCGATCCGACAAAACCACACGTTCCGAATCGGAAAGTTGCCCGATTGCCCTTTCCATCATACCGTAAATCTGCGCGAGCGAATCGCGTTTGTTCAGACGATAAAGTAACTTCTCCGCCTGTTTTGCACTGGCGCTTCTGTCGTAAAAGGAACGCACGGCGCTTTCTTCGATCACTTCGTCCATACTCCTCAAAAGGTGAGGAATCCTCGGGTAAGCAGACAGCATCATTTTCGTAAACTTCTTCATCTTCTTTCTTCTCCTATAAAAATCGCTTTCGACAAGATTTGTCGAAAACACATTTCCTCTCCATTATACGGAAACCGACATAAAATTGCAATATTTCGTTTCATATTTTTTACAAATCTAAATAATTTTTTAACGTCTTTTTCATGATTTGAGGAATGATTCCCTACGCACCCCGGAAAAAGGCGTAATTTTGCTGCCCGAAAATATAAAATCGGCGCTTTTAGCGCCAATTCTTTTTCCGGCGGCAATCGTGAAAAAATTCTTCCCCGTACATTTTTCTGCACGTTGCCCGCACGTTGCCCGCGCGTGGCTTGCGCCTTACCGAAGCATTTGCTTGTGCGCCGCCGCACTTTGCCGGTGCATTGTTTGTGCGTGCCGAATATTTGCCCGCACTTTACCGGCGTATCTGTCCGCGCCTCGTTTTACGTGTCGCCCGCATGCCGTTTGCGCTTTGCCAAAGCATTACCTGTACGTTACCACCCGCGCTTTGCCTGCGCGTGCCGAATATTTGCCCGCACTTTACCGGCGTATCTGTCCGCGCCTCGTTTTACGTGCCGCCCGCATGCCGTTTGCGCTTTGCCAAAGCATTGCCCGTACGT